>CAUDCB010000001.1 GCA_958447915.1 uncultured Collinsella sp.
CCATCATCCAGATGCGATGAGTATTGACCCCCGTTGTGGGCAGGCTGACAACCTCGTTAAAGCAGTGGCCGCCTTCGATGCAGGTGCACTCAAACGACAGAAGGCTCAGGTCGACGTGAATCGTGACGCCGAGTACGGCAGCAACACGATTCATAGTATCGCGCACGCGCCAGGCACCTGTTCCGCTTGCAAGCATAAGCATGCCGGTGCGGCAGATGATGGATGATTTATCGGTGAGCGGCGCATCGACGGCAAGCTCATCGCCTGCCGTCACGATCTGGCGCCAGTCAGTTTTCATATGAAGGGCACCGGCACGAACACCGTGGTGCATGGGGGCTCTCGAAAGCAGCGAGTCAAGGCGCGAAGGCTGTGGGGGTTCCGCTGAATCGACCTCGTCCTCGTCGGGCTCTTCATCAACAAGGTCGAAAGTATCGAGCGCCGCCGGCTCTCGACGGTCGATCAATTCCTCGTCCTCATCATCAAAGTAGTTGAACTGATCGAGCATGTCCTCTTCGATTGCACGCTCGCTCGCGTCATCCATATAGACGCTCCCTTCCTGCCGACTAACCCCCATCCTAGGCAGCAACGGCTAAAGGAAACATAAAAGAGACGACTGTCGCACCAACTTGGTGCAAAGCAACCTGTCCCCCTTGCACCAAAACTAGGAGTGTCCCCAAGGGATCAAACGACCAGTCAAACAAGAACGTCCCCGACGACTAGTCGTTTAAGAACGTCCCCAATGACTACATCGATGTTTTGGCAACGCCAGCGAGCGGGTCGCATTTGAGACAAGGTGACGTGAAACGAAAGGGCGCTGACCTTCTGGTCGCGCCCTTGAAGTTGAACGTCAGATTGTCCAAATGCGGCCCGCGCAGCGTCGAGCCGTTACGCGGTTCGTAGAACCGCGTAACTAGTTAGTACATCTTTGCGCCGGCGGGGATGGAGGCGTCGAGCTGGATCAGGTTGAGGCGCTCCTCGCCCTCCTCCTCGTGGACAGCGCTGATCAGCATGCCGCAGCTGGGAATACCCATCATCTTGCGCGGAGGCAGGTTGGTGATGGCGAGCAAGGTCTTGCCGACCAGGTCCTCGGGCTCGTAATAAGCGTGAATACCGGAGAGGATGGTGCGGTCGGTACCGGTACCGTCGTCGAGCGTAAAGTTCAGCAGCTTCTTGGACTTCTTGACGGCCTCGCATGCCTTGACCTTCACAGCGCGGAAATCGCTCTTGGAGAAGGTATCAAAGTCGACGAACTCCTCAAACAGCGGCTCAACGGCGATCTTGGAGTAATCGAGCGTGGGTTTAAGCGACTCAACGAACGGGCTCGCGGCGTTGCCGGCCTCGGCAGCCTTGGCGGCAGCGGCACCGGACTGGAAACCCTTCTCGGGCTTCATGTGCGGGAACAGCAGCACGTCGCGGATGGAAGCCTGGTTGGTGAGCAGCATGACCACGCGGTCGATACCGATGCCGATGCCGCCCGCGGGAGGCATACCGTACTCGAGGGCGCGCACGTAATCCTCGTCGTACTCCATGGCCTCGTCGTCGCCGCCAGCCTTCTCGGCCATCTGGGCAGCGAAACGCTCGGCCTGGTCGACTGGGTCGTTGAGCTCGGAGAACGCGTTGGCGTACTCGTGACCGGCAATAACCAGCTCAAAGCGGTGCGTCAGGCGCGGGTCGTCCTCAAAGCGCTTGGCAAGCGGGCTGACCTCGATGGGGTAATCGCACACGAACGTGGGGTTGACGATGGTGTCCTCGCCCAGCTCATCGTAAATCTCGGCGATAATCTTGCCGGCGGTCCACTCGGGCTTAATCTCCAGGCCCTTCTCGCGCGCGGCGGCAGCAAGCTCCTCGACCGGCGTGTCGATGGTGACCTGCTTGCCGAGCACGTCGGAAACGATGTCGGTCATGGGACGGCTGGCCCACTCACCAGAAAGGTCGATGGTCTGGCCCTGGTACTCGATGACCTCGGGGTTGCCGATGGCCTTGTTAGCTGCCTTGATGACACCCTGGGCGAGTGCCTTCATGCCCTCGAGGTCGGAGAAGGCACGGTAGGCCTCCATCGTGGTGAACTCGGGGTTGTGGGTAAGGTCCATGCCCTCGTTACGGAAGATGCGGCCGATCTCGAACACGCGCTCAAAACCACCGACAATGCAGCGCTTGAGGTGCAGCTCGGTGGCAATACGCAGGTAGCACTCCTGATCGAGCGCGTTGAAGTGGGTAATGAACGGCTTGGCAGTAGCGCCGCCCTGGATGGTCTGCAGGATGGGGGTCTCGACCTCCATGTAGCCGTCGGACTCCATAAAGCGACGGAAGGTGGAGAGAATCTGCGAACGCTTACGGAAGGTCTCGCGAACGTCGTCGTTGGCGATCAGGTCGACATAGCGCTGGCGATAGCGGGTCTCCTTGTCGGAAAGACCGTGGAACTTCTCGGGCAGCGGACGAACGGCCTTGGCAAGCAGGGTCGCGCTCTTAGGGGCAACGGAAAGCTGGCCACGCTGGGTGCGCACGACCACGCCGGTCACGCCCAGAATATCGCCCAGGTCGAGGGCCTTGAGCGTATTCCAGGCGGCCTCGTCCATGTCGTTGATGCGGCAGAACAGCTGAATCTCGGCAGTCGCATCGCGCACGACGATGAACATGATCTTGCCCTGACCGCGCTTGGCGACCACTCGGCCGGCGATCTTCACGACGTCCTCGGTGTCCTCGCCATCGGCAAGCTCGGCGTACTTAGCCTCGATATCGGCGACGTAGTCCTCAAGCTCAGAGTGCTCGGGATAGGGGTTCTGGCCCGCCTCGAACAGGGCGGCGCGCTTGGCCAGGCGGGTGGCGCGCTCGTCGTTGAGCGTCGATGCCTGATCGGCGGCGTTCTGGTTCTCTGCCATAAGTTAGCTCCTCAAACTAAAACGCTCCCCAGGATTCGGTCCCAGGGAGCGAAAACATACCTTTACGCGGGACCGTGGTCTAGCGTGCGATCTTGGCGATGGTGTAGACGCGAGTCTTGCCGGAAGGCGTAACGACCTCGACGGAATCGCCCTCGCCGTGACCGATGATGGCGTGACCGACCGGAGACTCGTTGGAGATCTTGTGCTCGAGCGAGTTGGTCTCGGTGGTACCGACAAGCGTGACCTCGATGAGCTCACCGTTGGGGTCGACCAGGGTGACGGTCGAGCCAATGGAGACGGTCAGGTCGCCCGTGCTGGCAGCGATCTGAGCGTTGGCGAGGATGGCCTGGATCTCGGCAATACGAGCGGCGTTCTGGGCCTGCTTGTCCTTAGCGGCGTCGTACTCGGAGTTCTCCGAAAGGTCGCCGAACGCGCGGGCTTCCTTGATGTCCTCGACGATCTCCTTGGCGTAATCGCCCTCACGCCAAGCGAGCTCCTCGACGAGCTTCTGGCGGCCCTCAGCGGTCAGTACGATCTGGCTTGCGTCCATACGGATATCTCCCCAACTCTGATCAAACAATCAACTGTCAACAAAACGAAAAAGACCGGCTAGCCTGCGGGCAAGCCGGTCAGGTGCTCACCCCAAAGGGATGGGACTACTCTGCGTCCGCGTCGCTGTCCTCTGTCTGCTTCTTCTTGGCAGCAGCGAGCTTGGCCTCGAGCTCAGCGATCTCCTTGTCCTCCTCGGACTGCTCGACCACGACCTCCTCGGCCTGCTTGGTCTCGGCCTTATCGTCGCCCTCCATACCCTCGCGGATATTCTTGACGGTAGAGCCGAGGGACTTGCCGAGCTTCGGCAGGTTCTTGGGCCCGAAGATAATCAGGACAACGACGAGAATAATGATGAGCTCAGGAGCCCTCAGTCCAAACATGTAGACCTCCACAATACAGCGAGACAAGCTCGAATGAGTATACCGCGGGTATCGCGGTATCACAACAATAGCTAAAAAAAGGGACCGCAAGAAGCGGTCCCTCCTCATGCTCTGGTCGGGTTGACTGGATTTGAACCAGCGACCCCTGCGTCCCGAACGCAGTGCTCTACCAAACTGAGCCACAACCCGTTAGCTCGACTATAGTAACAAAGATTTTCGCCGCATGCTAGAGAAATTTTTACTTCTTTGGCACTTCGATGCGAACCGTGTTGGAAATGAGCTCCGTCGCGCAGGACCACCAGCCGTTTTGCTGGGCAGCGTCGGCAAGCCTTTCGGCCGTGGCGGCGGTGTCGCAAATGGCAAACGAGCAGGCGCCCGATCCGCACACATCCACAGCAAAGGTGCCGTCCTGTTTACGCAGCCAATCGAGAACCGTTTGAATCTGCGGCTCCATCTGTGCGGAAATGACACCCAGGTTGTTATGGATGAGCGCATATGCCGTCTCGGCATCACCAGCACGCAAGGCAGAAGCTATCGCGCCGGGCTTGTCTGCGGGCACCGGGGCCTCGTCAAAACGTCGATAGGCTTCAATTGTCGAAACACTTGCCTCACGCGGCTTGACCAACACGACGGGCGTTGCGGGCAGCGCGGGGTACTCAGTTGCCAGCACGTCTCCCCCACCTACGTAAAACGCAGGGCTCGCGTGCAAAAAGAAGGGGACATCAGCACCAATGCCACGCGCAATGTAATCGAGCGCGGGATCGGTGCGATCAATGCCCCAGAGCTCCGCTAAGGCGACAATGACTGCCGCGGCGTCCGTCGAGGGACCGCCCAAGCCGGCGCACA
Source organism: uncultured Collinsella sp. (assembly GCA_958447915.1). Lineage (GTDB taxonomy): Bacteria > Actinomycetota > Coriobacteriia > Coriobacteriales > Coriobacteriaceae > Collinsella. The sequence continues at coordinate 4,658 of CAUDCB010000001.1, forward strand.
ATGGAATGCGCTTCTCAATCGTCACGCAGATGTTTGCCTCGCGACCATAATGATCGGCCATAGCAACCGCAGCCCGATACGCCGTATTCTTTTGCATGGGAAAATCTGATGCCGGAACCGTCTGGACGGTCAGCGCCTGCGCCGGCATGACCGTCACGGTATCGGAAAGACCGACGGCTGCCATCAGGGAATCGACCCTGTGATAGCCGCGGTCATCGCGCTCGGTATGAACCCCCAGGTAGAGGTTAATCTTTGCCGGCGCGGAAAGAGTCAGGGACCGATCGGTCACCGTTAGTGCTCCTCGAGCTGATTGCCGAGCGGGGTAAAGATATGCTCGCCGCTCTCGGGGTCGAACAGCTCAACCTGACCGGTGAGGACATCGATATACTGGTAGGACTGACGCGACTTGCGGCCGCGACGCTCGTCAACCTCGACAATGAAGACGGCGGGGTGGACGCTCTTGATGGTGCCCATGCGCTCGACGACGCGGGTGCGGCCCATGTTGGCCTTAACCTTGACGCGATCGCCCACCATATCGGTCAGCTTCTCGTGGATGTCGTCGACGTGATTGACTTCCATCTCTTCCATGAACAGGGCCTCCAGAGGGTGCAATTCAAAAAGGGGATAATACCCCTAAGATAGACAAAACTCTAATACTATAGCACCCTGTTGTGGCCATACGCAAGTAGCTAATTAGCTACTTACAGAGTATCGGTGTCCAAGACGATGGTGAATGGGCCGTCGTTGACGAGATCGACTTTCATATCGGCGCCAAAGATGCCGTGCGCCACGTGTTCGACATCTTGGCGAACGAGCGTCAGGAAGTACTCGTAGAGCTCGTTGGCGACATCGGGGGCGCCGGCATCCGTAAACGATGGGCGGCGTCCGTGACGGCAGTCGGCGAACAGCGTAAACTGCGACACCACGAGTACCTCGCCGTCGACATCGGCAAGCGCCAGGTTGGTCTTGCCGTTCTCGTCCTCGTTGATACGCAGCCCGCGGAGCTTGCCCCACAGCTTGTCGGCCTCGGCACGCGTATCGCCATGGCCCACACCCAGCAGCACCAGGTAGCCGCGTCCAATGCGACCCACGCACTCGCCGTCGACCGTCACGCCGGCGTTGAGCACGCGCTGCACCACCGCGCGCACGGCCTACTCCTCGCCCGTCAGTTTGGCGGATAGGTGCTCGAGCGCATGGAATCGATGGCTGATGGCGTTCTTCTCGTCCGCCGTCAGCTCGGCCATGGTCTTGCCCGGCGTGTCGCCCGGCAGGAACAGCGGGTCGTAGCCAAAGCCGTGATCGCCGCGGCCCTCGTGTGCGATAGTGCCCTCGCAGGCGCCCTCACCATAGGTGACCAAACCGTCCGTGTCGATGAGTGCAACGACGCTCATAAAGCGCGCGGTGCGATCCTCGTCGGCCACGCCTTCCAGGTTAACGAGCAGCTTGGCGTTGTTGGCGGCATCGTCGCCATGCACGCCCGCATAGCGCGCGCTATACACGCCCGGCTCGCCGTCCAGGGCATCAACGACCAAGCCCGAATCGTCGGCAATGGCCATGAGCCCCGTCTCCTCGACCGCAGCCTGCGCCTTGATGATGGCGTTCTCCAAAAACGTCGTGCCGTTTTCCTCGGGGTCCTCAAAATCGCCCAGCTGACCGAGCGCCACAAAGCGCACCTCGGGCATGACCTTGCCCAAAATGGCCTCAATCTCGGTGAGCTTATGGGCGTTGCCGGTTGCCACGACGATGGTCGCCGCCGGGTCGAGGGTGTCGATGTCGATCTTCTCAAGTGCCATGAGTGGTCTCCTTGTCTCTATAGCAATGCCGCGCCGAGGGCGACGAGGGCCTCCGCCTCTCCCCTCTCAATCAACGGCAGTCTTATACTTCGACGTTTTCCCAGATAAAACCTGCCAAAATAAACCTGTCACTTTTTGGTAGGTTAGGCGAGGGCTTGGCGCTGAAGCTCGATGAGCTCGGCGATACCCCTGTCGCCCAGGTCGAGCAGGGCGTTGAGGCGTTTGCGGTCGAAAGGCGCCTGCTCGCCGGTGCCCTGGAGCTCGATCATCTCACCGGTGTCGGTGGCGACAAGATTCATGTCGACCTCGGCGTGACTGTCCTCAGAATAATCCAGGTCGAGCAGCGTATTGCCGTCGACAACGCCCATGGAGATGGCAGCCACCTGGCCGGTAAGCGGGATGCGCTCGATCTTGCCCGCCTCGACCCACATGGCGAGGGCGTCGTGCAGCGCCACCCAGGCACCGGTGATGCTCGCTGTACGCGTGCCGCCATCGGCCTGAATCACATCGCAGTCGACGGTGACGGTGTACTCGCCGAGCGCCTTCATGTTGACGACGGTGCGCAGGCTGCGGCCAATGAGGCGCTCGATCTCCATGGAGCGACCCTTGCGGTTGGCGTGCTCGCGCTTGCAGCGCTTGCCGGTCGACGCCGGCAGCATGGCGTATTCCGCGGTCACCCAGCCGGCCTTAGCTCCCTTTCGCCAGCCCGGCACGCCCTCCTCGATAGTGGCGGCGCACAGCACGCGCGTGTCGCCGAACTCGGCCAAACACGAGCCGTGGGCGTGCTTCATGACGCCACGGGTGAGCTTAACGGGGCGCAACTCGTTGGCGGCGCGGCCGTTGGCACGGTTGACCTGCATGTACTCCATAGAAATATCCTTTCGGCAAAAGATGTGGCGAAGGCTTTGGCGGCTGCCTTACATCTATTTCAGTTCATCGATATCAATATGTTCGATGCTCTTGAGCGGCTGACCAAAGATAAAGCTGCCCGCCACCGCAAACTCGGCAATGTTATCGGCCGTCGTGGCAAAACGATGCTGCGGCTCGGCGGCGTCGCCCGCCAGCTGCTCGCGGCGCGTGAGGATATCGGTCAACTCGCGTGTGGTCTCCTCGGCGGAACTCACGACGCGCACCCCAGGCCCCAGCGCATGCCGGATAGGTCCCACCAACAGCGGAAAATGCGTACAGCCGAGCACCACGGTATCGATACCGTGGTCGCGCAGCGGCTCAACCGTGGCACCCACCAGCGCACGCACGGCAGGCGTATCGAAGATGTCCTCGTTCTCAAGCCACTGTTCCTGCAGATGTGCACCCGAGGCGAGCTCGTGTTCGACAACCTCGACAAAGCTCGAGGCAGGACAGCCGTATACATCGACGCCGGCATCTAGATCCTGAATGGCGCGCGTATAGGCACCCGAGCGGATGGTGAGGTTGGTGGCGAGCACGCCCACACGACGCGTACGCGTGCTGTTGATTGCCGCACGGGCACCCGGCGCGATCACACCGATCACGGGAACGTCGAGCACCTGCTGGGCCAGACGCAAGGCCGCAGCGGTCGCCGTGTTGCAGGCGATGACCATAATCTTGACGTCGTGCTTCGAAAGCCAACGACCCGCCTGCAACGCAAACGAGCGCACTTCATCCTCGGTGCGGGTGCCGTAGGGGCAGCGCTTGGTGTCGCCAAAGTAGTAGACGGACTCGTGCGGCAGCGCCGTCGCAATCGCGCGCGCAACCGTCAGACCGCCCAAACCAGAATCGAACACGCCAATCGGGCGCGTGTCGCCTGCCGGATTCTCGATATCGGACATTACCTCACCAGTCTCTCTCGAAAAGACATGTCCAAGTGCGGCGGCGGCGCGCTACGAACGCGCCGCGACCAGCAGCTCTGCCGTCGCCGCCCAACCGTCGACAATTTTGCCACGCGTAACGAAAGCGTTCTCGCAAGCAGCCAAGAACTCGGGCGCGCCGGCGCTCGTCAGGCCATTCTCGACCAAGCAGAACGTGCCCACGTGATCGGCCATGTAGAAGTCGGACTCGGAATCGCCGAGTGCGAGCGTCTCCTCGCGCTCGATCCCCAGGTGCTCGCAGAAGCGCGCAATGGCGACGCCTTTGTTGAGGCCCGCGGGGTTGATGTTGAATGCGCGACCGTCCTCGACGCGATCGAGCTCGAGCGTCGTCGGCTTGGACAGGTGAGTCAGATGGCCATTGCAAGCCCAGATCAGACCGCAGCCGGCCTCGTCCAGGATGGCCTGGACCTCATCGTCAGGCACATCGCCGCGCATGCCGACGGTGACCTCACGGTATTTGTAGCCGGTCGACATGTCGTTGTGATACTCGATCTTGTGCGGCCAGCGGGCGAGGATCTTCTCGCACACGCCGGTCTGCTCGATCACCTGGTGCGGAGTAAGGCCGCAGACGGGGTCGTAAGGCATGTCGCCGGTCAGATACTCCCAATCGTTGGCCTTGAGGTCGTACATGACCAGGCCGCCCATCTCACCAATGTAGGAGTTGAGGCCGAGCACGCGCGCGTCCTCGTGGATCATTGTGCGGTTGCGGCCCGAGGTGGGAACCACCTGAATACCAGCGCGAGCGAGCGCCACGACGGCCTCGACGAGTTTGGTCGAAGGGTTGCCGTCGTTGTCGCGCAGCACGCACGAGCCGGGTGCGAGCATCGTGGCATCCAGGTCGGTAAAGACGTACTTGACCTTGGCCAAGCGCTCGCGCATCTCGCCCGAAAGCTCGGCAACGGTCGGCAGGGTGTTGTGGGACATGGTTACTCCGTTTACGTAGAAGGGTTTGGACTTGGACGGCATGTTTTGATTGAGGGAACACGCTTATGGCGACAGCGCACTCAGGGCGCCGCCGCCATCATGGTTCATTAGTCAAACTGGGTAACATCGATTAGGCGATTGGCCAGCGAAAGGTCGCTCTCGATGGGCACGAACTCGTCGCCCACGTGCATGAGCTCCTCGTCACCCTTTGCCAGCAGCAGGACAATGGTGGGAGCATCGGGGTTGACGTACTCCTCGCGCGCCGCCTTGAACGCCGCATGCACAGCGGCTTCGCGATCGAGGATGATCTTGTTCGGCGTATCGTCGGGAACATGTTCGGCAAGCTCGCGACAGACCTTCATCGGGTCCTCGTGAGCCGGGTCCTCGTTGGCAAAGATCATCAGGTCGGAATATGGTGCGGCCTCGCGCGGAAGCTGCTCGCGGCGCTCCTGCGCCTTGCCGCCGGCAGCGCCAAACACTGCGATGACCGGGCTGACGGGAAACGCGCGCTTCACCGACGAGAAAAGCGAGCGGAACGAAAGCTGGTTGTGCGCGTAGTCGACGACACAAATCACGCGGCCGTCCTTCGACTCCACGACCTCCATACGGCCCGGCACACGCAGTTTGGAGAGGCCCTTCTTGATAGCCTCGATACCGATGCCGATCTCGCGCGCGGCGGCGATAGCGACCAGCGCGTTCTCCACGTTAAAGTCGCCCGCGATGCCCAGCAGGACCTTCTCCCCCGCCTCGGACTCGTCGGCACACAGGCCATGCAAGTTGAACTCGATGCTAAAGCCGACCATGCGTACGTCGCTCGCCCACAGGCTTGCCTCGGGATGCTCGACGCCAACGGTCACCAAGCGCTCGGCCGTCGACGCTGCCTCCAGCACACGGTCGACCTCTTCGGTGCCCAGATTCACCACGGCGGTCTTTGCCTGGTCAAAGATCCTGAGTTTGCTCTCAAAATAATCCTCAAACGTGGGGTGTTCGATCGGCGAGATGTGGTCGCGGCCGATGTTGAGGAAGCACGCCACGTCAAATGGCAGGTTCTCGACGCGCTGGTACTTGAGCGCCTGGCTCGAGACCTCCATGACCATGGACTGGCGACCGGACGTGCGGCAGTTGGCGATATGGCGCCAGACCTCGGGGGCCTCGGGCGTAGTATTGGTGCTCTCATAGCACTCGATACCATCGTCGGTACTCACCGAGCCGATCATGCCGCAGGACTCGCCCGCCGCCTTGATGATGGACTGGAGCATAAAAGCGGCCGTGGTCTTTCCCTTGGTACCGGTGATGCCCACGATCTTGACGTCGTGGTCGGGACGGTCGTAGACCTCCGGCGGCAACAGGGCCATGGCCGTGCGAACGCTATCAACAACCAGCATCGCAGCACCGCTCTCCTGCGCCAGCGGCTCCAGAGACTCGACCAGCGACTCCTCGCACACAAATACGACGGCGCCCGCATCGAGCGCCATGCTCAAAAACGCGGGCTTAAAGGCAGCACCTTTGCAAAAGAACACGTCACCTGCCGAGACCGAGCGCGAATCAAACGAGCAGCCGGTCACGGCACGCTCGTCAACCTGCTCTGATGCGCGCAGCTCGCCGCACACATCGAGCAGCTTGGCAAGCGTATCAACTGTGGTCACGGTCGCGGAATCCGAATGGTGCATCTTTCACCTTTCTCAGCCATTTGGCAGGGACGATTTTTATAGTAACTGAAACGCACCCACGCAAAAACGGCTCCCGGAGGAGCCGTTACGCGCAGGCGTTCGTAAGCCGAGGCTAGGCAGCCTGAACAGCGGGCTGGTCCTCGTCGATAAAGAAGCGCTTGTACCACACCAGAAACACGAGCGGCGTATAGATCTTGCGCTGGAAATCGCCCTTGCCCGCAAAGTGCAGATCGAGCAGGTGCATGAGCTCGTCGGTATCGAAGAACTCGCTTGCCCACGGCGCGGTGAAGTACTCCTTGACATAGTCGTACCACTTTTGCTCGCGCAGCCAGTAGACAATCGGCACCGGGAAGCCCACCTTGGGACGGGTGGCCCACTCATCGGGCAGCGACTTGTTGGCAGCATGGCGGAGTACCTGCTTGTTGCCGTTCTCGTTGATGCGGTAGCGGTCGGGAATGTGCTCGGCGAACTCCATGACTTTGCGGTCCAGGAAGGGCACGCGCAGCTCCAGCGAGTGCGCCATGCACATCTTGTCGGCCTTGAGCAGAATGTCGCCCGGGAGCCACATGTTCATGTCCAGGTACTGCTTCTTGACCAGCTCGGGCTGGCCCTTCACGCGTGCGTAGATGGGTGCAGCGAGCTCAAAGGCGCCGTCGCCGGTGTTGTACTCGGGCTTGAGTACGCCGTCGACCTCGCGCTCAGGCCATACCAAGGCCTGGCCCAGGAACGACTTCTCGGGAATCTCGGCACCCTTGACCAGAAAGTTATGGCCCTTGAAGTACGGCATATGCAGCGCCAAGTTACCGAGCGCGCGGCGAATGGACAACGGCACCATCTTTTTGTACTTGCGCACCGGAACCGTGTCCTCGTAGTAGGCGTAGCCGCCAAAGAGTTCGTCAGCGCCTTCGCCCGAAAGCACGACGGTGACGTCCTTGCGGGCCATCTCGGCCAAGAACCATAGCGGCACAGACGACAGGTTGGACTGCGGCTCGTCCATGTGATACTGAATGTCCTCGAGTGCGCCAAAGAACTCGTCGGCGGTGATCATCTTGCGGACATTCTCGACGCCGAGCTTATCGGAAAGCTCCTTGGCGTAGTTGGTCTCGTTGAAGTTCTTGTAGTCGAAGCCCACCGAGAAGGTTTTGTCGGGCATGAGGCAAGCGGCGATGTAGCTGGAGTCGACGCCACCGGAGAGGAACGATGCGACCTTGACGTCGGCGATGCGATGGGCCTCGACGCTCTCGTGCACGACCTCGTCCAGCTCGTCGACGTACTCCTCGAACGGCTTCTCGACGGCAGAGTAATCACAATCCCAGTAGCGCTCGATGTTCATCTTGCCGGTCGGGATGTCTACGGTGAAGTAATGCGCCGGCGGCAGTTTGTAGACACCCTCGAAGAAGGTCTCCTCGGTTGCCGAATACTGCAGCGTCATGTACGGACGCAGGGCCTTTTTGTTGACCGCCTTGTGGAAGTGTGGGTAGTCTAGGAAGCTCTTGATCTCGGATCCAAAGAGCACACCCGGCGCACCGTCGCCCGCATCGGCCATGGGATAGTAGTAGAGCGGCTTGATGCCAAAGATATCGCGGGCGCCAAAGAGCTTGTTCTTCTTCTTGTCCCAGATGACGAAGGCGTACATGCCACGCAAGCGATCGAGTACGGCCTCGCCCCACTCTTCGTAGCCGTGCAGGAGGCTCTCGGTGTCGGCGCCGCAGTGGAAGTTATAGCCCTTGGCCTCGAGCTCGGAACGGAGTTCTTGGAAGTTGTAGATCTCGCCGTTGAAGACAATGACGACGCTACCGTCCTCGTTGGCCATGGGCTGAGCGCCAGCCTCGGTCAGGTCGAGGATCGACAGGCGGCGGAAGCCCAGGGCAACGCGGCCGTCGATAAACTGACCGCCCATGTCGGGACCGCGATGGACGATGCGGTCCATCATCTTGGTGAGCACCTCGGATTGGTTATCCGTCCCACCGACAAAACCGACAAAACCGCACATATTCTATCCCCTCTGCTGTTGCTGGGTATCAAATCGAATCAGTAGCTTTTGAGTATACCCGAGGGTGTAAAGAGGAACGGAATGTTCAGGCAATCTCAACTGAATCAGCTCCGCGCCGACACGCACCGGTTACCTTTAATGGATATGAGGTGAATGGGGCGATTGTTTTGCTATACTCTCTCCGCACGGGCGATTGGCGCAACGGTTAGCGCAGGTGCTTTACACGCACAAGGCTGGGGGTTCGAATCCCTCATCGCCCACCACCGAATTGGAAACGGTCCTCGAAAGGGGACCGTTTTTGTTTGGGCCCATCGCAGAGGGATTCGAACCCGCAAGGGTGCGGAGCTGAGGAAACGCGAAGCGTTTTCCAGCGCAGCACGCGAGGAGCGGAGCGACGAAGCGGGGCGCGGGCGGCGCCAGCCGCCCGCGGACATCCCTCATCGCCCACCACCGAATTGGAAACGGTCCTTGCAAGGGGACCGTTTTTGTTTGGGCCCATTTCATGGGATTCGAACCCTAAGGACCCCTTATTTCAAGGTCCGTGGTCAAAAAATGGCAAAAATGAGTACTGCTACTTTGCTTGCAACATATAAAAAGATAGTATTTGCTTAAGTTACGCAACATATGTCCATTATAAGGACTAACAATTGGATCAAAATCGTGCATTCATCGCCATTTCGTCTTGCTATCTGGCCTTATTAGTCCAAAATTGCTGCTACCAAATCGGTAACAGTACTCATATTTGATGTTTTTTGACCAGCAGGTATCCCCGCCTTAGCAAATCGATAGCAAAACGGGCTCCAGACCGCTAAATCGCGCCGTATATGGCACGTCCGCAGTCCGGAACCCGCTCCAAATTAAGCTATTGCGCTGTGTTAGGCCAAAACGTCCGACAAAATTTCGATCAGGCTGTCCACGTCGGCTTCCTCGCAGACAAGCGGCGGCAGGAAGCGCAGTGTATGAGCTCCGGTCGCGTTAATCACAGCACCGGCCTCCAACGCTCGGGCAACAATGTCATGCGCATCGCCCGCAGCGTCATCCAGATCGCAGCCGAGCATTAAGCCGCGACCGCGTACCTCAACCACATGCGGCAGTTTGGTGAGCTTTGCCTCCATATAAGCACCCACCTTAGCAGCATGCTCACCATAATCGCCGCGCACGAGCGCGGAGAGCGTCGCGGCGCACGCCGCGACAGCCAAGCAGCTGCCGCCAAAGGTCGAGCCGTGGTCGCCCGGCTTAAACACGTCGGCGATCTCCTTCTTTGCCACCACGGCGCCCATGGGCACGCCATCGGCAATGCCCTTGGCAAGGCTCATAATGTCGGGCTCCACGCCGTAGGTCTGGAATGCAAACGGCTTGCCAGAGCGGAAGATGCCACACTGGACCTCGTCGGCGATAAGAACGGCGCCCACCTCGTGTGCCAAGTCGCGCGCCGCCGCCATAAACTCCTCAGTCATGGGGTGCACGCCGCTCTCGCCCTGAATCGGCTCGAGCATCACGGCGCAGACCTCGCTTCCCAGCTGCTTAAAGATTGCACGCAGCTCATCGACATCGTTGGGCGTGCAGGCCACAAAGCCACCCGGCAGCGGACGGAAGCTGTCCTGCAGCCAATCCTGCATGGTGGCGGCAATGGTCTCGAGCGTACGGCCGTGGAAGCCACCGCGCATGCATACGATGGTGTTGCCGCCGTTACCAGCACGCTTGGCGTACAGACGCGCGAGCTTCATCGATCCCTCGTTGGCTTCGGCACCAGAATTGGCAAAGAATGTCTCCCACACTTGCTCGTCCGCAGCCGGGGCACCGAGCGCAGCGGCCGTGGTCTCATCGCCGGCGGCAATGGCATCGGCCAGAACGCACGCACCATCTACGTCGTCGTTGGCGAGCTTGGACAGCAGCGCTGCGACCTGTCCACGCTGCTCAATGTAGAAGTAATTGGAGACATGCATGAGCTTTTTGGTCTGCGCCTCGAGCGCCGAGAGCACTGCAGGGTTGCCGTGGCCCAGGCTGCATACGCCAATACCGGCTAGAAAGTCGAGGTACTCGCGGCCATCGTCGTCGGTGAGCTTCATGCCGTGGCCTTCGACAAACTCTACCGGAGAGCGACCAAAAGTATGCATAACGTAATGGGATTCGAGCGATTGTTGAGTTGCAAGTGACATGGGATGCCTTTCGTTGGGCGCCGTACGGCGCAGGGCTATGGGTGCAGGGACGCGACGACCCGCGGGTCAGCTAGACCGTTTGGAGCTTCTCGACCTCGTCGAGGTTCTCGGTCAGACGCGCCGCAAACGTCGAAAGCGGGTGCGGATGCGTATCGAACTCGTAGGCCGTCTCGGTGGAGTGGATCACGGTACCGACGCCAGCATCGGTCAGCAGCTCCAGCAGCAGCGAGTGCGGCGTCGTGCCGTTGATGATGTGGGCTCGGAACACGCCAGCGGTAAGCGCATCGACGGCGGCGCGCAGCTTGGGGATCATGCCCTTGTCGACCTCGCCGCCGTAGAGCATCTCATTGACCTCGTCGAGCGTCAGGTTGGAGATAAGCGAATCCTTGTCGCTAAAATCCTTGTACAGACCGTCGACATCGGTCAAGAAAATCGCCTTGTGCGCATGAAGCGCCGCCGCGACGGCGCCGGCGGCGGTGTCGGCATTGATGTTGAAGAAACCGCCGTCCTCCCCCGCCGCGACGGTAGCGATGACGGGGATGTACTCGCTATCGAGCAGGCGCTCGATATAGTCGGTGTTGACGTGCGTCACTTTGCCCACGCGGCCGAGTTCTGGGTCGAGTGGCTCGGCGATTAGGGTACCGGCGTCGCTGCCGGACACGCCCACGGCCAGGTTGCCGTGGTGGTTGAGCGCCGCGACCAGCTCCTGATTGACCTTGCCGCCCAGTACCTCGCGCACGATATCCATGGTGGCAGGCGTGGTCACGCGCTGGCCGTTCTTAAACTCGACGGGGATGTCGTAGTGGCTGAGCGCCTCGTTGATGGCCTTGCCGCCACCGTGCACGATAACAGGGCGCATGCCGATAATCTTGAGCAGGACGATGTCGCTCATCACGTCACGACGCAGCTGCTCGTCGACCATGGCGGCACCGCCGTACTTGATAACGACCGTCTTACCGGTCAGGTTCTTAATCCACGGCAGCGCCTCGAACAGCAGCTGCGCGGTAACTTCGTTGGATTCGCTCGAGCGACAATCGCGTGCGAACTTCATAGTCTGCCTCGTCTTTCGTGTAGCTATCGCGCCGTACCTCGTTGCCCGCGATTGCAGCGGGACGCGCGGCACATCGGGAGTCTAGGAACGGTAGTCGCCGTTAATGGAGATGTACTCGTGCGTGAGGTCGCAAGTCCACACGGTGGTCGCCGCGTCCCCCGCGCCCAGGTCTGCCGAGATCACAATCTCGGGCGCCTCAAAGCGACGCAGCGCCTCGTCCTCGTCAAAGGGAACGGTCAGGCCATCACGGCAGACGGGCATGCCCATCATATCGATGGACACATCTTCTTGGTTAAACTGCACGCCGCACTTGCCAAGCGCCATGGCAACGCGGCCCCAGTTGCAGTCGTGGCCGGCGATGCAGGTCTTGACGAGCGGCGAGTTGGCGACAGCACGGGCGGCGATATCGGCCTCCTCGTCGTTCACGGCGCCGGTGACGTTAACCGTCACGAGCTTGGATGCGCCCTCGCCATCTGCGGCGATGTTACGCGCCAGGCTCTCGCACACCTCATGCACGGCAAAGGCCAGCTCGTCGAAGGCGTCAGAGCCCTCGACAATAGGCTCGGCATCTGCGGCAGCGCCGGAAGCAAGCATGATGCAGGTGTCGTTGGTCGAAGTATCGGAGTCGACCGTTACCTTATTAAAGGTCTGCTTGACGGTTGAGAGCAACAGGGCGTGGAGCGCCGCCGGCTCGACGGGGGCATCGGTAGTGATGACCGCGATCATGGTTGCCATGTTGGGCATGATCATGCCCGAGCCCTTGCACATACCGCCCACCGTATAGGCATTGCCTGCGTGCCCCGCGGCCTCGCTGCGGTAACACACGGCATACTCCTTGGAATGTGTGTCGGTCGTCATGATGGCGCGAGCGGCATCGGCGCCACCGTGGGCGGAGAGCGCCTCGTAGGCGGCAGGAACGGCAGTCTCAAACGTGTCGATCGGCAGAATCTGACCAATTACGCCCGTGGAGGCGACCAGAATCTGCTGGGGCTCGCAGCCGATGACCTGCGAGGCGATGTTGCAGGTCTCGCGCGCGCAGGCAAGACCGGTCTCACCCGTGGCGGCGTTGGCATTGCCAGAGTTGACCGAAACGCCGGCGATGATACCGTAGCCCTTGTCGGCACCGCCCAGATGGGCACGGCTCACCTGCACGGGCGCCGCGCAAAAGCGATTGGTGGTAAACACGCCGGCACCGGGACAGGGTTTATCGGGCACGACGAGCGCGTAATCCAGGCGCTCGGGATTCTTGCGGAACCCAGCGTGGATGCCTGCAGCTTTAAAACCAGCCGCAGCCGTGACGCCACCCTCGACGGCGCGAATCTTGATATCGAACTGCTCTGTATTCATCGTCCTTACGACTCCTTATATCAAACAAAAAACGGGCATCGGATGGCACGCCACACCAGCCGCAATCACTAGACCAGCTTAAAAGTGGCGCCCCACTCGATGCCCGACTGCCAAATCGTCAACAATCGAATGTGCTACACCGGGCACGCCACTGTGGGCAAGCCTCGTCGCTCGTCAAAACCAAAGACGATGTTGGCGCACTGGACCGCCTGACCGGCAGCACCCTTGCACAGATTGTCGATCGCTCCCGTCGCCACCAGCACGCCCGCGCGCTTGTTGAGTACAAGGCCGATCTGGGCAGCATTGGTGCCGACGACCGAGGCCGTCTTGGGCTGCTCGCCGGCATCGAGCACGCGCACAAAGGTGCGACCGGCGTAGAGCTGCTTGTAATGGTCGACGACATCCTCAAGAGCCAGCGTGTCGAGAGCCTGCGGCGCGAGCGGCAGCGTCACCGTAGAGAGCAGACCGCGCTTGAGCGGTGCCAGGTGCGGGGTAAAGACGACGCGATCGGTTAGACCCAAGATCTGCTCGATTTCGGGCGTGTGACGATGCTTGCCCACGCCATAGGCCTCCAGGTTTTCGTCCGCGCTGCAAAAATGCGTACGGGCGTTGCAGGACTTACCGGCACCCGTTACACCGCTGATAGCGTCAACGATCACGGGGCCGCTCTGGGCAACCCAGCCGGCGCGCACGGCAGGCGCGGCGGCAAGGCTCGTTGCGGTGGGATAGCAACCGGCGCAGGCGACCAGTACGGGCTTGCCGTCGACGTGGTCGGATGCAGCGGTCTCCAAATCCTGGCAGAATAGCTCGGGCAGACCAAAGGCGCGGCTCTTGAGTAGCTCGGGGCTCGTGTGCTCGGCGGCATACCAGGCCTCAAAGGTGGCCGGATCGCTCAGGCGATAGTCGGCCGAAAGGTCAATGCAGGAAACTCCCGCGGCAAGCAGGGCGGGCACCTGTGCCATGGCAGCCGTGTGCGGCACGGCCAAAAAGACCGCGTCGCAGTTCTTGAGCTCGGGGGCATCATGCGTCGTAAAGGCAAGATCGCTTACGCCGGTGAAGCTCGGGTACACCGCAGACAGCGGCTGGCCGGCATCGGCGTTGGACGTAATGGCAACAAGTTCAAACTCGGGATGACCGAGGACGAGGTGAATGAGCTCGGCGCCGGCATATCCAGCCGCACCGACGATTCCAACCTTTACAGACATATCAGACTCCTTGTCTGCAGTTATGCACCAATACGCATCCTGCAGCCGTCGTTATGAAGTGGGTTGAAACTTTAGCACCAGAAGATGCATTTATACGCAAATCTTTTGCATATTCATGCATTGAAACAGTCCCGACACATTCACTCAAAGGAATTGACAAATAAACACGGGCCCCATATTGCCGAGTGCACCTTACGGTGACGTTGCAATGTGGGGCCCGCTACATGCGAGAATTTGAATTGCCGAAGCTTGCTGAGAGACTCGTTTAGAACTCGACCGGCACCCATTCGTCATGGTTGCAGATAAAGGCCTCGGGTTCCTCCACGCTAAAGAAGACGAGCGTGGGATCGTCTGCGCCCTCGTAGTGCTCGCTCAAGCGCTCAAGATGCTTCCATCCGGCCTCGCGCATTTCGTCCGAAGCCCGGTCATCCAGGCCCGCACGCCCGCGCAAGATCAACCAACCATGGCCCGGCCACCAGCTCGTGGCCTCAAAGCGCTGATTTTGCAGCAGCTCTTGCCACACATCTTTGGTGCGCGCCGTTACAAACCACAGTTTGCCGTCCTGAATCTGTGCAAACGAGAACGGACGCACATGTGGCTGTCCGTCAACGCTCGTCGCCAAATACCATGCCGGCACCGACGTCAGATACTCCAACACTGTATTCAATCCGTCCATGTGTCCTCCTGGCACTAGTCTTTTTGGGTCGGGGCTGCTTTAGCTGCCCTAGGGTTAAAGCTCCAGGCGCTCCTCGCTGCCGTCGATATCGCAGAAGCGGGTGACGATATTGCGGACCGAGAAAAACGCAAGGCGGCCGTCGTTGGCACTCTCGTGTTCTTCGCCGATGCCCACCATGTGCTTAAAACCCGCTTGACGCACCTTGTCGCTCGCAACCGCGTCGTCCTCGAGCGCGGCCTCGCCGGTCAGCACAATCCAACACTCCCCCGGTTTCCAACCCGAAACCTCAAACTTGGGGTTCGCGCTGAGCTCGGCCCACACGTCCTTATCGCGCGAGGTGCAAAACCACAGCTTGCCATCATCGACCATGGCAAACGAGAACGGCCTCACGCGCGGCTGATGTCCGTCCGTCACGTCGATTGTGGCGAGATACCACGCCGGAATACGCCTAAGATACGAACAGGCGCGCTCGAGCTGCGCCGTGCGGTCGTTGTCGGTCATAGGGACCCCTTTCCTGCGCTCGAATCGCGCCTAAACAAGTTGAAGATTGATGACGATGACGCAGATGAGCAGCAACGCCGTCACCACCGCCGCCAACGCATCGCCACGGCCAAATGCAAGCGCATGCAGACGCGTGCGGCCCTGCTCGCCATGATAGCAACGGGCATCCATGGCGGCAGACAACGTCTCGGCATGACGGAACACACCCGTGAACAGCGGAATCGCCACACTGCCAAGCATACGAACGCCGCCGAGCGGGCCTCCCGTCACGCGCGCACCGCGGCTCGCCTGCGCATCGGCCGTCTGCTTCATCTCGGTGGCAAACTGCGGCATAAAGCGCAGCGCGATACCCATAATCATACCGAGCTCGTGCGCAGGAAGTCCCACACGCGCAAACGGCGCGAGCAGGCGCTCAAAGCCCGCGGTGAGGTCGAGCGTCGGTGTGGTGAGCGTAATGGCGCTCATGCCGGCCATCATCAAGGTCAGGCGGCACGCCATAAAGGCGGCGGAATGCAGCGAGCCCTCGCTTATCTGCAAAAAGCCGAGCTGCCACAGAATGCGCCCGCTCTGGTCGGAAAACAGGTTGAGCACTGCGACCACCGCGACGATTGCCAGCAGCGGCGCCATCGATGACAGGACGCGACGAACCGGCACCCGTGACACGGTATAGATCAGGACAACGAAGATTGCGACCGGGATCAGTCCGCGGAAG
Source organism: uncultured Collinsella sp. (assembly GCA_958447915.1). GTDB lineage: Bacteria > Actinomycetota > Coriobacteriia > Coriobacteriales > Coriobacteriaceae > Collinsella. The sequence goes on from CAUDCB010000001.1 coordinate 20,536, forward strand.
CTGCCGACCGTGAGCGTCGTGATCAGGAACACAAAGCCCAAGAGCAACTTAGTTCGCGGGTCCAGGCGGTGAATTGCACTATCGCCGGGATAGTAGCTGCCAAACGAAAACGCCTCCATTAGCAGCCCTCCTCTCGCGCGATCGCTTCGGATTTGGCCTTGTCCGAGACGTTAGAAGAACCGTCTGAGCGACCGATCAGCAAATCTGCCAACTCGTCGGCCAACGGCTCAACCGTATAGAGCCCGCCGCGACGCAGCGGCACGCCCGCTTCCGCGAGCGCCAACGCCATGCGTTGAGCAGCGGGAACACCCAAGCCGATTGATTTAAGCTCATCCGCATGCGCAAACACCTGCGCAGGGGTTCCCTCGGCAAACACCGCGCCCTCGTTCATCACGACGATACGGTCGCAGCAATTGGCCAGGTCATCCATGCTGTGCGAAACCATGACAACGGTCAGGCCCTCGCGATGGAGTCGACCGATGAGCCCTAGGAAATCCCTGCGCGCCGCCGGATCGAGCCCCGCCATGGGCTCATCGAGCACCAGGACTTCGGGCTCCATGGCGAGCACGCCGGCGAATGCCACACGCCGTTGCTGACCGCCCGAAAGCTCAAAGGGACTCTTGTCGCCGACCGTGGAAAGATCGAGGCCCACGCGCAAGAGTGATGACTCGACACGACGGTCGACTTCATCTTGCGGCAAGCCAAGGTTATGCGGACCAAACGCCACGTCCTGTGCCACGGTCTCGGCAAACAGCTGACGCTCAGGATATTGAAACACCACGCCGACCTTGGCCTTAACCGCGGCGGCGTCTTTCTTGTTTGACAGATCGAGCCCCAGCGCGCGAACGGATCCCTCCTGGGGGCGAATCAGACCGTTGAGATGCTGGACCAGCGTCGACTTACCCGAGCCGGTATGACCTGCTAGCCCCAGGAACTCGCCGCGACGCACCGTCAGCGATACATCGCGCAGCGTCCACGGGCTGCTGGGGTCGTTTCCCCAGAGAGCCTGTTTATTCGATTTGCCCGCAGTGGCCGAGCGCTTGCGCCATCGACGGCGCTCGCGGGCACTCAGCGAGTAACTATGCGAGAGGTGCGAAATCTCGATGACGGGCTCCGACACGGCTGTCCCGTCGGTTGCAGAGGAGGCGTTGTCGAGCACACGAGAATCGGGTGCAGAAGGCCGCTCTGCGGCGTCTTCCCCACTCCGGTCGGCATATGCCTGCGCAATCTCGGCGACCATATCCACCTCGCGCACCTGCGCATGAACGGGCACGCCCTTCGCACGAAGCGCCGTGCCCAAGCAGCACGACGCCGGCATATCCAAGTTGAGCTGCGCAAGTTCGTCCGCCCGCGTCAAGATTTCCTCGGGCGTACCGAACATGGCAACACGGCCCGCCTGGAAGACAGCAACGCGATCGGCCTCGGCTGCCTCTTCCATAAAGTGCGTAATCATCACGATGGTCATGCCGCGTTCGTGCAGCGCGTGACAGGCCTTCATAAGGCCCTTGCGCCCGCGCGGATCGAGCATCGAGGACGCCTCGTCCAAAATGAGCACGCGCGGTTCCATGGCGAGCACGCCGGCAAGCGCTACGCGTTGCTTTTGGCCACCCGAGAGCGCATGGGTCTCGTGGCGCTCGAAGCCCACCAAACCCACGCCCTTCAGTGCCTCGCGTACGCGCTGCGCGATCTGGGCCGATTCCACCCCAAGGTTTTCGGGACCAAAGGCAACATCGTCCTCGACAAGCGTCGCCACCAGCTGATCATCCGGGTTCTGGAATACCATGCCCGCGGTCGAGCGAATGTCGTAGACCAGCTCGGGATCGGACGCGACCATGCCGTTGACGCGCACCGTTCCCGTATCGGGCTGCAGCAGCGCGTTCAAATGCTTGGCGAACGTCGACTTGCCCGACCCGTTTCCGCCGAGGATGCAGAAAAACTCGCCATCCTCGATGTTCAGATCGATGCCGTCGAGTGCCGGTGTGGCACCGTCATAGCTATAGGAAACGCCCCGACACTCAATCATGCGCGGCCTTTGACCTGGTCCTTTTTAGGTGTGATGAGGTTAGAGACCGCCTTGTACACCGCAAGTGTCAGCACCGAGTTAAGCACGGTCTTGATGAGGTTGAACGGCAGCACAGCAGGAATCATGAGCGGGGCGATCACATCGACCGAGCCATACCAGAACCAAACGCCGATGGTCAGATTCGCAACCATGGACAGCGCCGTGGCGGCAATAACGCCCAGCACCAGGCCAATCACGGCACCCTTATAGGTATGCATCTTTTGGTAGACGATAGCCGCAGGCAGAATATAGCCCAGCGTGGCAACCAAGTTCATAAGCGCACCGACCCAATCGCCCATGGTAAGCGCATGGATAACGATCGCCATGGCGGCAACGGCAGTACCGGCACCAGGACCGTACGCAAACCCGCACACCATCGCCGGCACCAGCGACGGGTCATAGGTCAAAAACGGCGCCGAAGGAAGGATGGGCAGCTGCACATACATAAACAGGGCGCCCAAGGCGCACATGAGCGCCATGGTAACGAGCTGTTTGGTGCTCCACCTATTCGTGTTCTCAAAATGGATATGCTGCGACTGTTCAGACATAAGATCACCTGCCTCTTTCATCCGGACTCTAACCGTTGGTACTGGGATCTCACCAGTTCAGCCGGCATGCGAACCAACGCACACACGGGTCGCGGACTCATCGGCTCGGTCGCAGGCACTTTACCTGCGCCACGGCGCCCCTTTGACACCGCCCGATTTACCGCCAGTGGGGAATTCCACCCCGCCCTGAAACAGCAAGGAAAAGTGTAGCACGAGGGAAGACAGGTGCAAGTATGCCGAGGATAATTTATGACGGGGATCAGTTACCGCAACAACCACGTTCCCCACCCATCCCAAAGTAACGCGCCTTTCGCGCAAAGCGCGAAACAGCGACCGGGACACGTACCCCTATCAACCACGTCCTCCGCCCACGCCGACCTCAAGGCCGTAAACGCAGGGGATCCGGGGGCGTGACGGGGGTTTCTCTCCGGAACATTCCGCAGGACGCAAAGAGGCTCCGCAGCGCGAAGCGCGATGCGGAGCCTCTTTGCATGTCCGAGGACGTTCCGGAGAGAAACCCCCGTCACGCCCCCGGATCCCCGGTGGGAGTTCTAGACCTTGTCGGCCTTAGTACATACCGCCGCCCTGCTGACCAGCGGTGGCAGCAGCGATAGCGTCCTCAAGCTGAGTGTTTTTGGGGACATCGGAGACGGTAGCCTCGGTGATGAGGATCAGGCTGGCGACAGAAGCAGCGTTCTGCAGGGTGACGCGGCTGACCTTGACGGGGTCGAGGACGCCCATCTCGATCATGTCGCCCCACTCGCCGTTGGCAGAGTTGAGGCCCTGGCCAGCAGGCAGCTCGGCAACCTTGTCGACCACGACAGCGCCCTCAAAGCCAGCGTTCTTGGCGATGGTGGCGACCGGAGCGGTCAAAGCCTTCTTGACGATATCGACGCCGATCTTCTCCTCGGGGTCGTCGATCTCGACAGCATCGAGCGCAGGAGCAGCGTCCATGAAGGCGACGCCACCGCCGGCGACGATGCCCTCCTCGACAGCAGCGCGGGTAGCCTGCAGGGCATCCTCAACGCGGTGCTTGATCTCCTTGAGCTCGGACTCGGTAGCAGCGCCGACCTTGATGACGGCAACGCCACCGGAGAGCTTGGCCAGGCGCTCCTGGAGCTTCTCACGATCGAAGTCAGAGGTGGTGTTCTCCATCTCGCCCTTAATCTGAGCGATACGGGCGTCAATGGCCTCCTTGGAGCCAGCGCCGCCGACGACAACGGTGTTGTCCTTGGAAATGGTGACGGACTTAGCGGTGCCGAGCATATCAGCGGTGATGTCAGCGACCTTCACGCCCAGCTCGTCCAGAGCAGCCTGACCACCGGTGAGGACGGCGATGTCCTCGAGGATGCGCTTGCGGCGATCGCCGTAGCCCGGGGCCTTGACGGCGCAGACGTTGAGAGCGCCACGGATCTTGTTGAGGACGAGGGTCGGCAGAGCCTCGCCGTCGATGTCCTCAGCGATGATGAGCAGGCCACGGCCGGCGCGCTGTACAGCCTCGAGAACAGGCATGATGTCCTGAACGCTGGAGATCTTCTGGTCGGTGATGAGGATGTACGGATCCTTCATCACGGCCTCCATGCGGTCGTTGTCCGTGACGAAGTAAGCGGAGACATAGCCCTTGTCGAACTGCATGCCCTCGACGGTGTCGATGGTGATGTCGAACGTCTGGGAATCCTCGACGGTGATGACGCCGTCCTTGCCCACGACCTCCATGGCCTCGGCGATCTTCTCGCCAACCTCGGGGTCACCAGCGGAGATGGTGCCGACAGAAGCGATCTGCTCCTTGGTCTCGACCGGCTTGGCCTGCTTCTTCATCTCGGCGACGGCGGCGTTGACGGCCTTGTCGATGCCGCGACGGATGGCCAGAGGGTTGGCGCCAGCGGCGACGTTGCGCAGACCGTCGTTGACGATGGCCTGAGCGAGCAGGGTTGCGGTGGTGGTACCGTCACCCACGGTGTCGTTGGTCTTGGTGGCGACCTCCTTCACCAGCTGAGCGCCCATGTTCTCGATGTTGTCCTCGAGCTCAATCTCCTTAGCGACGGAAACGCCGTCGTTGGTGATGGTCGGGGCACCGAACGTGCGCTGCAGAGCGACGTAACGGCCCTTGGGGCCCATGGTGACGGTAACGGCGTCGGCCAGAGTGTTGACGCCCTTGGCGAGCTTGGCGCGGGCATCGGTGTTGAACGTAATGTTCTTTGCCATGGTAGGTAATCCTCCAAAAGAAATGCAACTCGCGTCGCCGCTTCCGAGTCCTATGCGGCGGGCGCGTTCAAAGACGAATCAGAGATTCTGACGAGACTAGGCCTCGACAACAGCGTAGATGTCGTCGGCGCGCATCAGCAGATACTTCTCGCCGTCGACCTTGACCTCGTTGCCACCGAACTTACCGTAGATGACAACGTCGCCAACCTTGACGTCCATGGGGATGCGATCGCCCTTGTCGTTGACCTTACCGGCGCCAACGGCAACGATGGTGCCGCGCTGCGGCTTCTCCTGAGCGTTGCTGGCGATATACAGACCAGAAGCGGTCTTCTGCTCGGCCTCGTCGGGCTTGACCAGGACGCGATCTGCAAGCGGCTTCAAAGACGACATGCTTGTTTCCTCCTTTGTGGGCCGCGCGGTCATGCCGCGCGGGTTAACCCTTTTCTTTGCGTACGCGTTGAATGGTACCCACGAATGGCGGGTTATACAACACGGAGTCAAAAAATCTTATTTTTTGGCACTTAGATTTTCTGAATGCCGGGGGATAACTTATGCTCGGCCCCAAGGCGGACCGGAAAGCATGAAGTTTTAGCGCGGCAACTTTGTGAATCAGCTTCTCAAGACTACAATCCTCCAGATGAAATATGCCCAGATGAGAGGAAGGGAGGGCAGATGACTGATGAGCTGAGCACCTCGGCGTGGCGAGATATAGCACCGAATCGCGATGCACACGACTCCATGCCGCCCGTTCGTACTCGCCTGCTCGCCCTGGCTCTCGTCTTCGCCCTTCTCGCGGTAACCATCCTCTCCCCCATCGCAGCCGCCCATGAGTTGCATCATGACTGCACCGGCGCGGGCTGCACCATCTGCGCCGAGCTCGCCGGTAATCTGTCGATCGCCCGTGGCGGTGACACCGTCCCCGTGGGCGCGACATCGTTCATCATCCTCTTGCTGATCTCCGCCCTAGCCGTCATCGGCACCGAGCGATCTTCATATGCCCCGGTCACCCTATTATCCCTCAGGGTCCGTCTGGACGATTAGCGGCTCCCAATTGAATCAAATAGCTACCGCGTGCCACAGCGGCATCGCCTTCGGCCGTCAGCACCCCGGCGCAACCGTTTTCAATTCAGAAGCAATCTATGGACAACCGAATCTACCGTCGCCATCCCAAGCGGCGTCCTATTCGTCACCGTGGCCCCATGGCGGCGGCATATATGCCCCTTTTAAGTGCGGTCTTTGCTCTCGCCGCTTCTGACGACAATGCGTCCAGCTCGACCCCGTCGAGGGGCTCACTGACAAACAGCTTAAAGCCGGCGAGGATTACCCACCCATCATGAACGACAACCTGGAGAAGCTCGTGAAGACGCTGAACTAGGAGTAAGGAACAGAGACGATGAAGATGAGCATGAAGGATCTGAAAAGCTGGATGACCGACCATCCCTACCCCCGTACGCTGGCAACGATCGGCGGCGCATCGATATGCTCGATGCTCGCCCTTGAGCTGCCCTCCAACCATGAACTATGGAAGATGCAGCCCGGACCGGCACTTTTGGAGCTTTTGCTCATCTTCTGCTTCTTGTGCCTGTTGTTCTATCTGCCGCACCGCCGAAAGACCCCCGCAATCGTTGGCATCGTTGCGCTCGCCAGCATCGGTATCGCCGAGTACTTCGTAATCACGTTCAAATCGATGCCCATCCAACCCGGAGACCTGTTCGCCCTCTCGACCGCTGCGACGGTCGCCGGCAGCTACACCTATGAGCTCAGCACTTTCTGCTTCGTGGGGCTTGCCGCCGCGGCCTTGGGAATCGCGCTTATCGTCCTCATTCCGCGTGATGCATGTGGGCGACCGCCGCGCCGCGCATCGGAAACGTCCCCCGAGTCCATCGACCATGCGATGTCTGCGTCCTTGAAATCGAAGGACCCAAAGGCGTCTCCGGCAACCGAGGGGACATCGACAGCGCCGAGGGAGCATCCAGTCGCAACCAAATCCAAACTCCCCCTCTCCGTCGACCGTCGTACCGCACTTGTTGCCGGAGCCGTGCTGGGGGCGCAGGCCTTCATCAGCTATTACGACACCTTGGGCATCAAGCTTCATACCTGGAAGCCCCTCGAAAGCTATTACAGTCAGGGGTTTCTCCCCACCTTTATTTCGAGCGCGCAAAAAATGGTGCCGCCTAAACCCAAGCACTACAAGAGCGGTGAGGCCTCGGCGATCATCAAGCGCCTTGCCGCGCGCTGGAACGCGGGCACGAACGGCATCGCCGACCCCTCCCGTGCCGCTGCCGTCGAACAGTTTGACCAGCTCAAGCCCTCAGTCATCTGTATCATGAACGAGTCCTTCGCCGACCTTTCAATCTTTAACGAACTGGGCTGTGGCTATAAGGGGCCCGAGCGCTTCAAAGCCATCGACAACGCGCTTCTGCAGGGAGTGAGCTACATGAGCGCCTTCGGTGCCGGCACCTGTAACAGCGAGTTCGAGTTCTTAACCGGACACTCCATGGCATTCCTGGGCGCTGGCGTCTACCCGTTCATGACCTACAACCTGGCCCCGAGCGAGAACCTCGCCCGTCAGTTCAAGAGACTCGGCTATCGCACCGTGGCCATGCACCCCAACCACGCCACCAACTGGAATCGCGAGAACGTCTTCGCGGACATGGGATTCGACGAGTTCCTCTCGATCGAGGACTTCGCCGGCGCACCCGAGCTCTGCCGCAAGGTCACCGACGCCGCCACCTACGACAAGTGCCTCGAGGTACTAAAGCAGAGCGACCAGCCGATCTTCATCCACGACGTGACGATGCAAAACCACTCCGCCTATGACACGGGCTTGGTGCCCACCGACCAGCAACTGCACCTTGCCGTCGAAGGTGTGTCCGACAAAGTTATCACCTGGACCAATGAATACTGCTCGCTCATGGAAGCGTCCGATGCCGCCTTCGCCGCCTTCCTGGAAAAGCTGCGTGATCTCGACCGCCCCGTCGTCGTGGTGATGTACGGCGACCACCAGCCGTTCTTCACCGACCGCTACAACGACCTCTACTTTACCGATGAGGACGATGCCACCCATACCGAGCGCATCTGGCAGACACGCTATGTGGTCTGGGCGAACTACGATGTCGCCGGCAACGCACAAACGAGTGGGGAACTCAACACAAGCATCAATAACGTCGGTGCACTCGCACTCAATGCCATCGGTGCCCCGCTCACCGCCTACCAACGCGCACGCTTGCAAAACCGAGCGCACATGCCGGCGATAAACGTGGTGGGGGCGCAGGATGCGCACGGCGTTTGGTATACAGCCGAGGCCAAGAACGTTCCCGCCAAGACCGCTAATGCGCGCGATCGCCTGGACCGCATGCAATATCGTAAGCTCTTCGACCACGAAGGCTCGGTCTTTGCCACCCATAAGCAGGCGGCCGCCAACGAAACCGACCCCAACGCAGCTCCGGGAGCCTAGGGTTGACCAATCTCGGGCCCGGTATTCAGAAAAGTCAGTGCAGCAAAATGGCGATGCGGACAGCGACTTGGGCATGGTTTTCGCCGCTCGCACGGGTCCCCTGGGAAGCAGCGTGCATTTTTGGGAGTTTTCAGCAGGCCAGGACGTCTGCATACGCGCCGGACACACCATATTGGTCCCAAGAACGCCTTTGACCGGCGATTTGGGTCGGCGGGCAAACCCCATCAGGACAAAAAGGCGTGCCTCGCGCCGCACCGGACCCCAAAATGACGTCGATCTCCGCAATGCCACCCGACTGCAGCGGCACCGGCAGAGCTCACGGTGCTGAATACTCCATTTTTTGCACGGCCCAGGCGGGGGTACATCAGGACCGGAAAGAACATCTCAACTTTTTATGCAATCTGCAATGGGAAGTATTCAAAACACCAAGAGACAGCATTACTGACGTCCAAATTGAGCGCGGGGCAGCGGCGCCTCCGCCCCGCGCCCAAATCAAGCAGAGCGGGGGCGCTCCTAACGGACCCCATAGGCAAACAAACGCGGCTCGAGCGCCATCCCAAAATAGGCTGCCCGAGCCGCGTTTAACGGTACGGCATGAATATTAGCGCTCGTAGATTAAGTTGCCTGCCAGATAGGTTGCCTGAACCTTGGTAGCCTGGAGCTCTTGGGGGTCGATGGTGAGCGGGTTTTGGTCCAGGACTACCAGGTCGGCGTATTTGCCGGGTTCCAGGCTGCCGAGGTTTCGCTCGTCGCCTGCCGCGTAGGCGCTGCCCAGGGTGTAGTTGCGCAGAGCTGTAGCCGCGTCGATGCGCTCGCTGGGGAGCCAGCCGCCCTCGGGCCAGTGGCTGCGGGGGTCTTGGCGGGTGATAGCCGTGTAGAGCACATTCATGCTGGTAACGGCTGTGATGGGGCTATCGGTGCCGAAGGCCTGGCGGATGCCGCGCTGCTTATAGGTCGCAAACGGCCACATGATGCGGCTGCGCTCCAAGCCCAGGTCGCGCTCCGGACCACCCGGGTCGAGTGTGATATGGCAGGGCTGGCTCGAGGCAATGACGTTGAGTTTGCGCAGACGATCGATGTCCTCGGACAGCAGATTCTCCAAATGCTCAAGCGTATTATGGCCGTGCTGGGGCAAGCCGTAGAGCTCTGCCGCCTCCTCAAAGATATCGAGTGCGGCATGGATGGCGCCGTCGCCGATAACGTGGATGCGCACGGTGTGGCCGCGCTCGGCTGCCGCCAGGACCAGCTTGCGCATGCGCTCGACGGGAACCGTCAGACGGCCCTGGTCGCCCGGGAAGCGCGGGTTGGTATATGGATCGGTGAGGTATGCGGTGTGCTCGCTCGACACGCCATCGAAGAACTGCTTAAAGCCCGGCGCCGAGAGCAACGCATTGTTTGCGTAGCGGGTCTGAAGTTCTTCCAAGCGCGATTGGTCATCCAACAGCGTGGGGAACAGGTGGGCGCGAATGCCCAGCTTGCCAATCGCCTGAAGCTTGTCGTAGACGTCGTCGCGGATAAAGTCACAGCCCGGCATGGGCATGAGCGACATGTCGCAAATCGAGGTAATGCCCTGCTCGGCCATGCGTTTCATTTGGTCGGCATACGCGCTCGCGATGCGGTCCTCGCCCAGCCACTCAAGACAGCGCGGCAGCAGCTGCATGGCCGCAGCCTCGTGAGCGATACCCGTGAGCTCGCCATTTGCATCCTTGTCGTAGCTGCCACCCGCCGGCGGCTCGCTGTCGCGCGTCACGCCGAGTGCCTCGAGCGCGCGGCTGTTGAGCCACAGCGTGTGCCCGTCGCCCGAGTACATAACGCAGGGACGATCAGGAAATGCCGCATCGAGGGAGGCCTTGGTAGGGTGCTCGGGCGGATCCCAGCGGTAATCGCGCCAACCCTGGGTCACGACCCAGGCGTCATCTGGCAAGCCTTGGGAAAACTCGAGCGCATGCTGCACCAATGCTGCCTCGGACGTGCCCATATCCATGAGCATATACGGTGAGGAGCCAACCGAGGTATGGAAGAAATGCAGGTGCGCATCGTGGAAACCGGGGCAGACAAACTGCTCGCCGTAATCGACCACCGGCGTGGCGGCAGGTGCGGCGTCAATCACGTCATCGGGCGCACCGACTGCGACGATGCAATCGTCCGCGATGGCAATCGCCAGCTCGCGGGCGGTATCGATACCGTCTTGCGCGGTAAAAACGTTCTTGGAGCGGATAATCCGATCGATATGTTGCATGGGCATCCCCATCTCTGGCAGGAAATTCAACACCCCCGAGTGTACTCCCCCGCCCTTGCAACAAAACTCCAAGCGGCAAACGGCAACTTTACCAGCCCTAGCGGCAGGTGGCATACTGGAGAGAGCCTGTACGATTTTGCGATCAACCCAGCAAGGAGCAAATCGACCATGACGAAAACCAAGGCACAGCAGATTATGGCAGCAATCGAGGTTCGCGCGGCAGACGACGTCACCGCGGCCATCCAAGATATCGCCGCCGAGTTTGAGCCCTATATCATCAAGCAGCGCCGGCACTTCCATAAGCACCCGGAGCTGAGCCTTGCCGAGGAGCGCACGACCTCCGACATCGCTAACCAGCTCGACGCCATGAATATCCCCTACGAGCGTCCGCTCAAGACCGGCTTGGTGGCAACGCTTCGCGGTACCGCGCCGGATGCCTACCGCGAGGACGGCACGCCGCGCCGCCGCATCCTGCTGCGCGCCGACATCGACGCCCTGCCCGTCACCGAGCAGACCGGCGAGGAGTTCGCCAGCGTCAACGAGGGCTGCATGCATGCCTGCGGCCACGACTGCCACATCGCCATGATGCTCGGCACGCTGCAGATTCTGCGCCATATGACCGATGACATCCACGGCGAGATCCGCATCGTCTTCCAGCCCAGTGAGGAAAACGGCCAGGGCGCCAAGCTCATGATTGGCACGGGCGTGCTCGACGGCGTCGATGGCGCCTACGCCGCACATATCTGGAGCGAGGTCGATGCCGGCACCGTAAGCTGCGAGCCCGGCCCGCGCATGGCCAACACCGACTGGTTCCGCATCGACGTTCGCGGCACCTCGTGCCACGGCGCCATGCCCCAGCGCGGCCACGACGCCGTTATGGTTGCCGCCGAGATCGTCAATGCCCTGCAGACTATCGTTTCGCGCGAGATTAGCCCCTACGAGCCGGCAGTCATCACCGTCGGCGAGTTGCACGGCGGCACCGCGCGCAACGTTATCGCCGGCACGGCATACCTCGCCGGTACGGTACGCACCTACGGCGACTCGACCCACGAGGAAATGCCGGAGCTTATGCGCCGCATCGTGGAGCACACCGCGGCAGCCTTGGGTGCCGAGGCCGAGCTCACCGACTACACCATCGCCAACTACAAGGTCGAAAACGACGCCGCCTCGAGCGAACGCTGCCGTCAGGCTGTAATTAAATGTCTGGGCCCCGCCGGCCAGGGCCATTACCGCGGCACGCTTTCGGGCGAGGATTTTTCGGAGTACCTGCGCCGTGTACCGGGTGTGCTCGCCTTTGTAGGTACGCGCAACCCCAAGATTGGCGCCACGTACGCCCAACATTCCTGCTTTTACAAGATTGACGAGACCGTACTGGCCAAGGGTTCCATGGTGGCCGCCCAGTATGCCATCGACTTTTTGGCCGAGCCCACGCAAGAGGAGCTCGACGGCCCCGCGATTACCGCGGTCGCCGAAACCAACCCCGATCTGGCCGCCAAGTTGCGCTCTGCCAAGGCGACGACTGCCGAAGCCCGTGACGCCATCCACGATGCCCGCACGGCTCGTCATGCCGCGATCAAGGGTATCCACGAAGCTCGCGCCGCCGCTCGCCGCGAGGAGAAGCACGACGAGTAGTCGATTCGCGACTATCTCGCAGTCATAGCCGCATCGCGATGTCAAAGCGGGGCCGAACGTTATCTCAACGTTCGGCCCCGCTCATTTGTCAAGCGCTATTTCTGCCATTTCCACCCCGTCCCCAAATGGCAGGCGGCAGGGCTACTCGTCCTGAGGGTCCTCGTCGGAACTTGACTCGAGTTCGGGTTCGGGCTCAGGTTCAGGCGTCGGCTCGGTCTCGGGCTCGGGCGCCGGCTCTGGTGCGGGCGCGACATCCGGAGCGCTATAGCCCGAAGGGGCGGCCTTCTTCTCAAACGGCAGCACAAAGGTCAGGACGTCATCCTTATCCTCATCAGCCCATTCAGCTGCATAGCGCGCTACCCAATAGCCAACGGCACGATGCTTGAGCATCTTGCCAAAGACCGTAAGGAATACCGTGACAAACGCCGTCAGTACCAAGAACAATACGAGCGTGATGCCACCGCCGGTAACAAGCGCCTCAATAGCCGAAGGACGGTAGTAGTAGCTATACATACCGACAGAGGCAATGGTGCCAAAGACGAACGTCAGGATCCAGGTGACAACGTTGGCGACCAGACCCGTCAAAAACTCGGGAAGGAACGAAGCACAGAACAGCTTGGTCTTGTTGTGCTTAAACGCCGCCCAGACCTTATCGAGCGAAAACGCGCTCTCGACGCGACCGGTCACCGCAAAGTGCATCACGGCGATGTCGGCGAACATCTTAAAGAAGACACCCAGAATCGCCGAGGCAATTAGCGCCAGGTCAAGCAGGCCGAGCGAACCGAACAGCGCAGCCTCGAGCGCATAAGAGCCATAATAAGAATACGAGCCCGCGGCGCCAATTACCACGCCCTCCACCAGCGAAAGCACTACACCGATAACGGGAATAGCAGCGATAACCTCGAGCACGACCGAAATAACGCTCGAAAAGACTCCGAGACCAAACGACGTGGAACGCATGAGTGGACGATCCATACCGTCATCAACGTTGAGCGACAGATCGCGACCCCACTCGATGCCAAAGCCCGAACCGCACACGCTCGCAATGCAAGCTGCCAAAAAGCCGATGGCAGCCGCAATGCCGCCAATAACGGGAATAAACAACACGAGCACCGACACAACGCAAATCAGCGCCGGTAAAAAGGCAATCTGGCACACGCGCTGCAGCACGCCCGGCGTCTTGGTCATATCCTCAAACGCCTGAGCCACACAGCCCTTGGGCACGTTGACCACCGGCGGCTGAGGCATGGCCTGCTGAGGCTGCGGCTGTCCCTGAGGGACCGCGCCGGCCGCCGCATTAGGAGCACCACACGCACCGCAGAACTTGTCGTTATCGCCCATGGGGGCGCCACACTGCGAACAGAACATCGAAATCATCCCTTCGTATCTAGAGCGAATCACCTGGATCGCAAACGATGTCTTTAGCATCATTATCGCCCAATGTGGGGACAAATACCCCAAGATGGCCGATTTGCAACGTAGCCGGCCTTATTCAATGATTCGAAGGGTGCGTCCGCGCTAGTTCGTGCCGCGGAAGCCCTTGCCGACGATTTCGGAGCTATCGACGATGGTGATGAAGGCGCCAGGGTCAATCTCGCGGGTATAGCGGCGCAGTTGCACTGCCTCGCGACGGCTCAGCACGCTCATGATCACCGTGACGCACTTGCCCGAGAAGGCGCCGTAGCCACGGCTGATCGTTGCCGTGCGGTTGAGATGCTTGACGATAAACTCCTCGACTTTGCGCGGTTCGGCGCAAATAATCGTGCAGACCTTGCGCAGGTGAATGCTCTCGATGGCCTTGTCGACCACAAGCGTCTTGGCAAACAGGCCAAGCACGCAGTACAGGCCGACGCGCGGGCCATACAGGAAAGCCGCGATGGTCACGATGCCGATATCGACCAGCAACAGGGCGCGGCCGATCTCGAGCGTGGTGCGGCGTTTGAGGATCATGGCAAGAATGTCCGTGCCACCCGTCGAGGCGCCAATGTCAAAGACAATAGCACTGCCGAGCGCCGGCAAGATAACGGCAAAACACAGGTCGAGCCACATATCGCCCGTCATCGAAACATCCGTCGGGATGAAGAGCTCAAACAGCGAGACGTAGGCCGAAAGCGCAAACGAAGCGAAGACGCTCCACAGAATCGCCTTGCGCTCCAAAAAGATAAAGCCCAGAACGACCAGGATTGCGTTGATAATCCACATAAAGACGCCGACGGGCAGGGTCGGGAACAGCGTAGAAAGAATGACCGACACGCCCGAGGTGCCGCCGAAGGCAAAGTGATTGGGGGTTTTAAAGGCCACGATGGCGAACGCCGTGAGGATCAGGCCCAGATTGAGCTCGGCAAAAAAGCGCGGAAAGCCTGGCTCCTGGCTGCGCCTGCGGCCGGCGCGCTCGCCACGTTCGATATCCTCGCGATCGACCACGCGCTCCATCGGCACCACCGGAGGACGATGCACCTCCTCGGCAGCACGCGACGCCGCCTCTGCCGCAGCGGCCTCAATCGCCCATGCCTTGCTTTCGGTCTCGTGTTCGTCGGCCATTACGGCAACCCCTCGTTAACAATTTGGAAACAATGCGCCCATTAGGGTAACGCGGAACGTGGGGATTGCAACCCTTAGTTAGACGAGCGGTATGACTACATCGGGAGCGTACAAAAACGGCCGGCCACGCTTTTGCTTGCGCGGTCGGCCGTTTAACGTTTTCGCAGATAAAACCTGCCAAAATAAACATCCCTTTTTGGTAGGTTACTCGTGCTGGCTGGTGCGGTGCTCGTACTCCTCGGGGGTGATGACATCCTCGATGCGCAGGTTGACGCCTGCCACCTCAAGGCCGGTCATCGCGGCAAGACGCTCGGTGACGCGCGCCTTAACGTCGTCAAAGATCGCAGGCGCATAGGCACCGTACTCGATGATGACCGAGATGTTGACGACCACGCGATTGTCGTCGGTGACCTCGACCGTCACGCCCTTGGTCAGGTTCTCGGCACCAAACTGCTCCTGCACAAAGTGCATGAGGTTGCCCTTCATGCCCAGGACGTGCGGCACCTCGCGGGTGGCCATGGCGACGATCTTCTCAATCACGCCGTTGGAATAGGTCAGCGAGTCCTCGGACTCGTCCGTCTCCTCGTCATCCTCGTCCGCCTCGTCTTCGGACTCTGCCTCGACGAGCGCCTCGTCCTCGAGCGTTACGCCCTCCGCCTCGGCGGCGACGGCCTCGTTCGTCTCGAGCTCGGTATCGGCCACATCAACCTTCGTGTTAAAAGCCATGGTTCCTCCTTATGCCTGCCACGGATGCGACAGTCGAATACAGATTAGCGGCCGCTAAACAGACGGCCGAAGAAGTTAACGATACCGTTCTCGCCGTCGCGAATCTGGCCGATCACGGCGCCGATCAGCACAAAGAATGCGATGACAAGCGTGTCCCACAGGCCCAACGTAAGTACCAGCACGGCGAGGATAAAACCTGCCGCGGCGCCGAGCGTAGTGTTGGGGTGGCGCACGGCGTAGCTCCAGATAGCAGCGCCCGTACCTTTGATGAGACCCATGGCCTCGTCAAAGTCGTTGGCGGCGCTGTCGTGCTGCCCGCCGGCCTCGGGCTTGGTGTCGGCGGACTCGCCTGCCGGCATAGCGTTCTGATCGATCGTCAGGCGCGGCGTGCGGGCGGTCTTGTCTTGGTTGGTATCACTCACCGGAAACCTCCACGGTCTGGACGGTAGTCTTGGACGGCAAAAAACGGACGCGCGCGGTCGTGCCCGGCGTGCCGAGCATGGTGTCACAGGCCTTCTCGATGCGCTGCTGCATCGAGGTGGCAAGGGAAGCCACATCGTGATCGACGAGTGCGATGGCGTCGACCTTAAAACGGACGTGCGACTCGTCGGAGCCCTGGACGCGCGCCTCGATATACTCGACCATCACGCGGTCGTCGCGCTCAGCCGCAGCACGGGCGCACGAGGAGAGAGCCGCAAGGGTGACCTCGATATTGCGCTCCCCCGCCGGATGCACGCAGGACGGCTCGCGGCGAGCAAACATCAGGCGGAAGAAGACCGCCAGCACGCCAAGCGCCACGACACCGCCGCACACTGTAACGACAATGCGCGGCATGGGGTCACGCATCAGCAGCATAAAGCGGTAGGTATATGGCCCCCAAAACTGGCAGACCAACGTGCCCAGCGCCACGACGGCGGCGGCAAGATATACGATCGCTAGGGCTCGTTTGAGCACGCGCATGCGGCGCTCCCTTCAAATCTCGATCCACAGAATGCAAAACAATTCGCATCATTATAAAAGAGCCGGGTCCGGTGCCATACGCACGCGGATCCGGCTCATCTATTCCACGAGGCTTGCATGCTCGCTTCATTATGCCCAGATATGCACGGCTTAACCCGTGCAGGCGCTACTCCTCCTCGAGGGCAGCGATGACCTCGTCGGTCATGTCCATGGTGCTGTAGACGTCCTGGACGTCGTCGAGCTCCTCGAGACGGTCGATGAGGCGCTGAACCTTCTTGGCGTCGGTACCGGAGACCTCGGTCGGGGTGGTCGGAACCATGGTGGTCTCGGAACCCTTGACCTGGACGCCCTGCTCCTCGAGTGCCTTGGAGACAGCCATGACGTCGTTGGCAGCGGTCCAGACGATCCACTCCTCGCCGGCGTCCTCGTAGTCCTCGCCACCGGCCTCGGCGATTGCCATCATGAACTCATCCTCGTCACCGGCAGCACCGTTGGCGATCATGGTCTCCTTCTTGGCGTTCTCGTCCAGGATCTCCTTGGCGACGACGATCTGTCCCTTGCGCTCAAACTGGAAGGCGACGGAGCCGGAGGTGCCCAGGTTGCCACCAGCGTGGGAGAAGGCGGAACGGACATCGGCGGCAGTACGGTTGCGGTTGTCGGTCAGGCAGTCAACATAGACGGCGACACCGGCGGGACCATAGCCCTCGTACACGATGTTCTCGTAGACGGCGGCATCGGCACCCGAACCAAAGGCCTTGTCGATAGCGGACTTGATCTTGTCCTTGGGCATGGACTGAGCCTTGGCCTTAGCAACGGCAGCGGCGAGGCTGGCGTTGTTCTCGGGCAGCGGGTCACCGCCGAGACGGGCAGCAACGGTGATGTTGCGGCTCAGCTTGGAGAAGAGGGCGGAACGCTTGGCGTCCTGCGCGCCCTTACGATGCTTGGTTGTGGCCCACTTAGAGTGTCCGGACATACGTGTCTCCTATCGGTTTCGACCTAAAGCCCAGCGCAGATGCTCGGGCAATATAAACAAACGTCGTTATGATATACCTACTGCCCTGCGAGATAAACCCCAAAATGAAGGCGTCGTGATGATGCCACCCTTTGGTGCAAAGGGCCGGTGCAAAGTAACCTGTCCCCTTTGCACCAAATTAGGACCAGAGAAGGTCGCTGCGGGTGATGGTGGCGCCGATGGCAAAGGGCATGCAGGCGATGACCGGATACAGGTAGCGCATATAGGTCGAGCCGTTGCAGGGACCGATCAGGCACACGGCGAGCACGCCCAACAGCGGCACCCAGATCGCCAGCGCACGCCATGAATGACGACGCAGCAGGTAGACCACCACGGCGATCATGATCCACACATAGGTGGCCGAGCTCATGGTGAGCGAGATAAACGGGATGCGCTGTACTGCTACGCGATACAGGTTGATCAGGTGGTCGCACCAGCGCACAACCTTGCTATCGACCGGATGGAAGTCAAAGTACTTGAGGTTATCGGGCTTCGCCATAATCTCGGCACTGCGCGCCGTGCTGTAGACCCACGCATCGCGGGCACTCGGATAAAAGTAGCCGTAGTAGTTATTGATGAGCGCCGAGATGTAGCACTCGGGATCCTTTTTGAACATCTGCGCCCAGACCTCAAAATAGGCCTTGATGTCCTCCTGCGAGGCGTACTCGTTAAAGCAATTTTTGACGGCGTCCGACTTATCCGGGTTGTAGCGGCGGCCCAGATTGTCGTACTTGAGCACACGGTCGATCACGGCACGCTCATCGTCGGTCACCAAGCCGTCGCAAGGAGCCTCCACGATAGTGCCGTCCTCCTTAACCGTAGGGTTGACACCCGAGTTGAGGCCGTCGTGCTTTTGGACGAAACGAGCCGTCTGCTGGAACGGAATCGAGAGGATTTCGCGCTTGGAACCAGGCGTAATGTCGTGCGCCGGCATAAAGACCTTGGTGAAGTACATATTAGAGGCAAGGCAGAGTGCAAGCACCGCAAGAACTCCCATCCAGCGGAAACGCGGGATGGAGCCCGAAGGCGCAGCACCAGCCTGCTTGGCTGCGCGACGAGCCACATGCGCGTCCCATGCGCAAAACGCCGCCGCGATTACGCATGCCGCCAGGGGAAACACCAGGCCGCCGTTGCGCAGAAACGTGGAACCCATGGCACCCAGAGCGAGCAGCAGCCAGTCATGGCGCGCAAAGAGCACGGGCCTCTGTTCGCCCGCACGCTCGGCATTGGCATCGCGACGGGGCAGGCCGCATGCCACGAGCTTCACGGCCTGCACCAACAGCACCAAAAACGCGTCGGCAAAGAGCACGTCTTTGGTGAGCAACGCCGCGTAGTTAGAGAACATCGGCATAAACGCAAAGAACAGCAGGATCGCACCGCGAACCGGCAGGCTCACGCCCAGTTTGCGCAGCGACGAAATGGAATAGGCCATGCAGGCAGCCGTGATGACAAATTGAGCGCAGGTATAGATGATGAGGCCCGCGTTAGCGCTGTTGAACAGCGAAAGCCCCAGTTGAACGCACGAGCCGATAATGGCCGTGTGCACTATGGGATGATGCCCGTTGAGCAGCACGTTGGGGTTGAGTAGGCGCAGGTAGTCGCTCGTGCCGTTGGGATAGTTGAACCACTGGCGAATCTGCGCACCCGTATCTCCCATAAAAAGGCCGGGCAGCGAAGCGATGAGCGTGGGCGCCCAGGCGATCATAAGCACCAGGAAGGGCCCGGCAAAGGGATGGACCGAGAGCACGGCGTGAGCCACACGCCATATGCGGCCAAAGTGCGCCTCGGAAAACGGGATGCGTCGGGAGCTCAGCCAATCCAGACACTCAAAAGCCAGATAGAAGGCCACGATCGCTAGGAGCATCCAGCCCGCGCCGCCAATCCAGGCGCAGATGATGCGGGCCTTGTCGCCAAGAACAATCTCGGCCGAGTCGATGAGGTCGTAGCTACGGCCGAACACCATGCAGATGGCGAAAAACAGCGACGGCAGAATGATCGATGGACGCCAGGTGTCGCCACGGCCAAAGAACACGTAGCGAAACGGCAGCGTGAGCAGGCAGGCAAGCGCAAGCAGCATGACCGCGTCGGTATGGCCGGCAAACGAGAGGAGCACCTCGTAGCACACGTACAGCATGCCCGAGGCTTTGGGGTCAATCGCCAAGACTGCGTTGCTCGACACCGGGGCGGGATCGATGGAAAACGCCGTGGTCGCCAACAGCGCGAGCAGAAATGCGATGAGCGTCTGCTTGGCGGGGTAGCGCTTAAACCAGACGATGCGAGCCGCGTCGCGCGCAGCCGTTGTGGAGAGATCGGAATCCTTCACAGTCCGAAAGCCTTTCTAGAAACCTGCCAAAAAGGGACAGGTTTATTTTGGCAGGTTTTATCTGGGGAAATGTTACGGTTCTGTCATCATTGCCCAGCAAACCACCACAAAGGTGCCTGCCCCCTTTGTGGTGGTATGTGGGGGTTAAGCGTCGAGGTAGATGCGCTGGGGGCGATTGCGGTGTCGGGCGAAGATGATGAGCGCCAGGCCCGCAATAACGAGCGGAAGGCTCAGCAGCTGACCCATCGTGATGACGCCGCCCAGCAGATAGCCAAGCTGGGCGTCGGGCACGCGCACGAACTCGACGAGGAAGCGGACGATGCCGTAACCCATCACAAACACGCCCATAAACGTGCCCTGGGGCAGTAGCGGCTTTTTGCGGCTGAGCACCTGCAGGATGCAGAAGAGCACAATGCCCTCAAGAAATGCCTCGTAGAGTTGGGAGGGGTGACGCGGCATATCGCCCGCAGTCCCGCCAAAGACCACACCCCAGGGCAAATCGGTCGGCTTGCCCCACAGCTCACCGTTGACAAAGTTGGCACAACGGCCCAGACACAAGGCCAGCGGCGCGCCGATGACGGCAAGGTCTGCCAGAGTCCATGCATCGAGCTTATACATGCGGCACACGATGATGCCGCCCAAGATGCCGCCGACCAGGCCACCGTGGAAGCTCATGCCGCCTTCGTTGGTGGCAAAGATCTCGAGCGGGTGCGCCCAGTAGTAGCCATCACCGTAAAAGACGACGTAGAACAGGCGCGCACCGATAATGAGGCCAAAGACCACGCCGACCACGACACTCGTCAGGTCGTCAATCGTGATGCTAAAGCCCCAGCGACGCTGCGTGCGGTACATGACGACCGCCGTGAGCAGGGCGCCGACCACATAGGCCAGACCATACCAGTAAATCGTGATGGGCCCCGCCGAAATCGCGACGGGATCAAGCATATGGTAGAAGTCGTTGAGCATGTCGACCCTCCTACTCCCTACATACAAATTCGGCCGCGGGCCTTGCGCTCGCAGCCGCATATTTGGGCGTAACGTCTATGCGGAGTATGCCGTCCGCAGCTTTCGCATCTTAGAACGGCGCGTACTCGTCGTACAGGTCGTCGGTCTCGCCGGAGGCATTAACCTGCTCGACACGGGTAACGCCGGGCACATGCTCCTTGAGGATACGCTCGATACCCATGGACAGGGTCAGCGCGCTCATAGGGCAGCCGGCGCAGGCACCCTGCAGCTCCAGTTTGACGACGCCCTCGTCGTCAACACCCACATACTCCATATCGCCGCCGTCAGCCTGCAGGTTGGGGCGGATCTCCTCAAGAACCTTCTTAAGCAGCTCTTCGTTAACAGCCACAGGGGCTCCTTTCTCACAATTACGCGGGCGCGCCCGCGGACAGAAGCTATGTTACTACAGCCGTGTACCCGCTCACGAGCCGTCCATGCGCGCAGACGCGACTTTCACGAGCAGTCAATTTGGGACGGGGCTCTTTTAGCTGCTTTTGCCGGCGCCCGACGCTAACACAGGCTGCTGCTACTGCTGAGCCTGTTCCCCAGTGCCAATGTGTACATCGACGATAACTTGGCGGTAGCTGATGCCACAGGAGTCGAGGATGCGGCGGCTGATGCGTCCATCATCGGTGTCGGCGTACTTGTTGTCCAGGTAGACAACCTCGCCCACGCCCACCTGCGCCAGGATTTTGGCGCAGTCGTGGCACGGGAACAGCGTGACGTAGACCGTGGAACCCTCGAGGTCCTTGAGCGAGCCACGGTAGTTGAGCACGGCATTGGCCTCGGCATGCACCACGTAATTGTGCTTGTCCTGTAGCGGGTCGTCGCTCGTACCCCACGGGAAAAAGTCGTCGTTGAGCGCCGAGGGCGTGCCGTTGTAACCCACCGAAAGGATGCGGTGGTTGGTGCTGGCGATGCACGCTCCCACCTGCGTGTTGGGGTCCTTGCTGCGGCGCTGCGCGGCGATGGCCACGCTCATAAAGAACTCGTCCCAGCTAATAACGTCGCGGCGCTTGCCCGACACGGTTTGATGAAGATCGTCCGACATGGCAGACACCTCCGCAATCGCAATAGTTTGGCCCATTGTAGCAGGTGAAAGGTAGGGGCGCTTATCCCACCAGCCCCTCGCCCTACGCGCGGCGGGGCTTTTGGTTGATGCGGTAGAGCTCGGCGAGACCCCGCAACGTCAGCGCGTCGTCTACCGTCAGGCTATGGCCGACCAGCGCCGCAAGTGCCTCGGCATCGTCGCCGGTAATGACGATGGGCACATCGCCCTCCCCCGCGGCCTTGGTCGCGCGCATCTCGGCAAGCACCATGTCGAGCATTCCGTCGATGCGGGCTACCTCGCCCAAAACCACACCCGAGCGCATGGCCTCGCGCGTGTTGCGTCCGATGACGTGCGTTGGCGCCGAGGGCTCAACCTGGGGTAGGCGCGCTGCTGCCGCCGAAAGCGAACGGGCGCCGAGGGCCAGGCCTGGCGCGATAACGCCGCCCACAAAGGTACCGTGCGCGTCGATGACCTCGATATTGGTCGTCGTGCCCAGGTCAATCACGATGCACGGCGAGCCGTAGACGGCGCGGGCCGCCACGGCATCGGCGATGCGGTCGGGACCGATCTCGGCCGGGTCATCGTAGTGCACAGGCATGCCGGTCTTGAGACCCGGCCCCACGGTGAGCACGCGCCCCGTGCAGGTGCGGGAAAGCGCCGTCTTCCAAGGGCGCTCGAGCGCCGGGACTACACAGCTCAGCACGGCCGCGGCGGGTGCAAGCACCCCGGGCACACCTGCATCGGCGGCGAGCGCGCCCATGACCTGTACAAGTCGCATGCGTGCCTCGTCGGCCGTAATGCTCGACGGCGTCGTGATCTCGCATGTCGCAAGCGGACATTCCTGCGCCGCGGCCGAATCCTCTGCAAACAGGCCAAAGCGAATGAACGTGTTGCCCACGTCGACCGTCAATATATATGCGCACCCATTAAGCATCGTCGGCGCTCCTTTCGTCTGCCCAGCAGTATATCCCGATGATTATTCTGGGACGGGGATTTAAAAATCATTGCGTACCTGATGATTTTTAAATCCCCGTCCCAGAATAATCATCCTTCGGCTTCGCTTGGGATAGCTAAAAAAGCCCAGTCCCAAATTAACTGCCGTGCCGCTATACTGGTGCGCGGTCGTTTGCGAGCTCACGCGGCGGCCCTTGGTAACCCGACTTCCCGCGCCGTATCCGTAACGGCGCTCCCGGGGGAAGCGGATATACGCAAAGGAGTTTTATATGAGCAATCCCTCGAACCGCGCTTCGATGCGCGGGCAACTCACGCTGCGCGGCGTCGTCATCGGCGTCCTTGGCTGCGTGATCATCACGGCAAGCTCGGCCTACACGGCCCTCAAGATGGGTGCACTCCCCTGGCCGATTATTTTCGCTGCCGTCATCTCGCTGTTCTTCCTGAAGCTCATGGGCAACGCCAGCCTCAACGAGGCCAACGTCACCCACACCATCATGTCCGCGGGCGCCATGGTCGCCGGCGGCCTGGCGTTTACCATCCCGGGCGCCTGGATGCTGGGCTATGCCGACCAGATCAGCTGGCTCGACATGTTTATCGTGGCACTCGCCGGCACCATCTTGGGCCTGCTGGCAACGGCGCTCATCCACCGCCACTTTATCGTGGACGCCGCGCTGGAGTTTCCCACCGGCAATGCCGCAGCTCAGACACTGCGCGCCACCGAGGCCGGCGGCAAGACCGGCAAGCAGCTCTTTGGCTCCATGGCCATCGCAGGCATCTACAGCGTGCTTCGCGACGCTCTGGGCGTGGTGCCCAGCATGCTGTGCACGCTCAATATCCCCGGCGTGACCTTTGCCATCTATAACTCGCCCATGCTGCTCTCCATCGGCTTTTTGGTTGGCTTCGCCCCGGTTGCCTTCTGGTTTGCCGGCGCGCTGCTAGGTAACTTTGGCATCATCGTGGGCGGCACCGCTGCCGGTCTATTCGGCGTTGTGACTGCGCAGGGCATCGTCAAATCGCTCGGCATGGGCCTCATGATGGGCTTTGGCGTCGCCGTCGTCCTCAAGGACATCCTGCCGCAGGTCGCCGGCATCGCCCGCGGCCTCGCCGCCGACAGCTCCAGCGACACCGACGAGCAGTCGCTCATCTCGGGCTCGCTTAAGCTCGACGCCGGCATCATCGGCCTGGGTACTGCCGCCATCGCCGTGATCGTCGCCATCGCGCTCGACCTTGGCCCCGTCCCGGCCGTCATCGTCACGCTGTTCACCTTTGTCACCACCATCATGAGCGCGCAGAGCTGCGGCCAGACGGGCATCGACCCCATGGAGATCTTCGGCCTCATCGTCATGCTCATCGTGGCTGCCTTCGCACAGATCGCCCAGGTCAAGCTGTTCTTTATCGCCGGCATCGTGGCCGTGGCATGCGGCCTTGCGGGCGACGTCATGAACGACTTTAAGGCCGGCGCCGTGCTGGGTACCAACCCGCGTGCGCAGTGGATCGGCCAGGCCATCGGCGGCATCGTGGGCGCCCTGGTCGCCGCTGCCGTCATGGTCGCGCTCGTCACCGCCTATGGTCCGGATGCTTTCGGCCCCGACAAGAGCTTTGTGGCCGCGCAGGCAAGCGTCGTCGCCACCATGGTCTCGGGCATCCCGAGCGTGCCGTGGTTCGCAGGCGGCTTTATCGCCGGCATCGTCATGTACTGGCTCGGCATTCCGGCCATGATGATCGGCCTAGGCGTGTACCTACCGTTCTACATGTCGCTCACGGCCTTCTTGGGCTCCTGCGTCAAGCTCGCCTACGACAAGTGGGCCGCACGCCGCGACGCCGCTGCCGGTCTATCGGACGAGGAGAAGGCCTCCAAGGATGCCGCCTTCCAGGAGCAGGGCCTGGTCGTCGCCAGCGGCCTGCTCGGCGGCGAGTCCATCGTCGGCGTTATCCTGGCGTTTGTCTCTGTTGGCCTGAGCCTGCTAGGGTAGGCTGAACAACAACGCACCAGCGCAGAGCGCGGGGTCGGAATCAAACCGGCCCCGCGCTTTTTTGTCTATTTGACTCTTATGATCCTCACGGCGTTTTAGCCATGTCGATTGTCCTGACTTCCAGGTCAACAAACCTTGTCCGACACCTCGCCTAACGCGGTGTAGAGTAAAGACGACAGACGCAAGAAGCGGCTCAGAAGCTAAACGAGGTAAGCATGGAACTCGACAAACAACAGATCAAGCGGCTGCGCGAGCGTCATCATCGTCGTCACGGTATACGCCCTGCACACAGCGAGGCCATGGAGAATGCCACCCGTTTCCTTAAGCAGGCGTTCAACATACGCGAGGGACGCGCGCCCTATCACGTGATTCGCAAGCGCTTTGTAAACGGGGCGCGCCTGACTGGCTCACACTTATGCATCCTGATCATTGCCATGTTGATCGCGAGCATCGGCCTCGATATCGACTCGGATATCGCCATTGTAGGTGCCATGCTCATCTGCCCGCTCATGGGCTCGGTCCTTGCCATGGCATACGGCATTGCCACGCTCGACCGCGAGATTGCCGTCGAGGCAATTGCCGGCCTCGCGCTGCAGATGGTCTTTTGTCTAATCACGTCCACGCTGTACTTTAAGCTCTCGCCCCTTGGCACCACCACGGCCGCCATCATCGACAACTCGACACCGACTGTGTGGGACCTTGCCGTCGCGCTCGCGGGCGGCTTTGCGGGCGGACTGGGCAACTCGCGCGACCAGGAACCCGCCACGCTCATCGCCGGCGTGGCCGTGGCGACCGCGCTCATGCCGCCCCTGTGCGCGGCGGGCTATGGCATCGCCATCGCAAGCGGGTCGCTGTTTCTTTCAGCCCTCTACGAGTTTGGCGTCAACGTGGTCTTTATCGCACTGGCTGCCGAAGCCGTGCTGCTTCTTTTGCGCGTGCCGCTCAAGCGCGACCTCAACGGCGACGGCATTGTGACCGCCGAGGAAAACGCCGAGGTCGATGAGCTGTCACACAAGGTGCGCCGCCGCATCATCGTGGGCACGGTGATCTTTGCCATCCCCTGCATCGTTATGACGGCGGGGTCTATTGGCGCGGCGCAGGCCGGCGTGCAGGACGGTTACGGCGTCACCGAAACCACGCGCGAGCTTGCCGCGGTGCTGCCGGGCTTTAAGGATTACACCGTTGCCGTCGAGACCTCGGCCACCGAAGACGAGGAGGAGGGCCTTGTCGAGCGCGAGGTTGTCGCCCATGTGACGACAAGCGAGGCGCTTGGGGCACACGACCGCCGTGTAGCCCGCAAGCTCATCGACCTCAATGTGCCCGAGCTCGATCGCGTGGAGTTTGATGTGCAGTAATACGCGACGTGGGACGGATGCGCGCAGCCGCGAGTCACGACATGGCGCAGACGTGACGCGGGCCACGAGCAAATAGCGGGGCGCGGTCCATGGCCGCGCCCCGCTCGCTGATTTATTGCCGTGAATCAGCTGTCCGTATCGACATCGCCAGACTCCACTGTAAACGCCGGACCGGTACTCACCAGATAAAAACGGGTCACCCTGGTATCTCTAAATAGGTAGAGCAAGCCCTGATCGCGTCGGCGCGAAATATACGCCACGTGGACCGTACTGAATTCTTCGCCGTTTTCCTTCTTTAATATCAGGATGTTGGGGTCATCCGTACGCTTAAACTGCCCGTCTGTGCAGATTCCGTCTTGGTCGACCAGCTGCCATCGACAGTTGTCCTCCTCAAGAAAAGCCAGGGTTTCCCGACTTGTTTCGTCATCCCGATAGTAACCGTCAATGGCAAAGCCTTCGGAAGCACATTCCTGCATATAGGATGTTTCTCGACTTATAGCGAACTGCCCTATAGCGCCCAGGAGCACAGCCAGGCAAACCACTGCAAGGGTTATCGAGATAGTACCGCGGCCCATATTAACCAGCCCGATACTTGTTTAACGGAGCACGAAACATACTTGGTACCTCCGATATCATGGCGAATGTCACCTACGGCCTGTCGGCAATCATATGTTTCCAACATCAAACCATATGGCAACCACTCGCGAGAGGAGTATCGGCGAACGGTGCATTTTTGCGTTCTATTGGGCAAACGTCAACGCGCGCTACAGCTCTTGCTCGACCTATTCAGATCTTGTCGCATACTACCGTAGATCCTCAACGCTTCCGCCCCCAAGAGATCATTTTTAATACGTAAAGAAGCCCTCGCCCGAGCTTTCGCCCAGCTTACCTTCGTCGAGCATTTTCTTGAGGACGGAGGCCATGGCCTTAAAGTTGTAGGGCATCATCATCTTTTTGAGCAGCGGGCTCACCAAGCCCGGGACCTTTTGGTACTGCATGACGATGTTGTACGCCGTCTGGATGCCCACGGTGTCGAACACGCGGAACGGCCCCTTGGGAGCGCCGGTGCCGCGCGTCCACGCGAGGTCGATGCTCTTGGGGTCACTCACGCCCGAGACATACAGGTCAAGGCCCGAAAGCAGCCACGGCACCAGCATGGAATTGAGCAGGTAGCCGTTCTTTTCCTTGTTGACGGGCAGGGCAAGCATACGGATATCGTTGGCAAAGTCGACGAGCTCGTCGAAGTAGCGCTTGTCGGTTTGGTCCTGTGCCATGACCTCGGTCATGTTGTTCTTCCAGATGGAGTTGGCAAAGTGCAGCGACAAGTACTTCTCGGGACGGCCGGTGTACTTGGCAAAGGTGCTCGGCAGCAGCGTGGAGGAGTTGGTCACGACGACGGTCTTTTGCGGGAGTACCGGGGCGAGCTTCTTGTAGAAGTCAATCTTTGCCTGGGCGTCCTCGGCCATAGATTCGATGACCAGGTCAGCGTCGGCCACGGCCTTGGCAAGATCGAGCTCCAGCTTGAGTGTGGAGTAGGCACGCTCGACGGCGGCGAGCGCCGCTTCCTTGTCGAAGGGCTGGGTGCCATCGGCGATACCGGCGCACCACTCGCCCGTACCGTCCGCCATGCCCTCGATTGCCGCGATGTACTCCTTGCGCACGTGATCGATCTTGGGCTGGGT
This sequence comes from uncultured Collinsella sp., assembly GCA_958447915.1. GTDB lineage: Bacteria > Actinomycetota > Coriobacteriia > Coriobacteriales > Coriobacteriaceae > Collinsella. Next base: position 48,261 of record CAUDCB010000001.1, read on the forward strand.
GCGGCCGATGCTGCCCTCGCTGCGCAGCCATATCGTTACATCAAAGCCGCAGTAGGCAGCCTGAAAGGCAATCTGGCTTCCCAACACGCCGCCGCCGGCAACACAAACGGTCTTGTAGCTCATGGAACGGTCCTCTCTTACGTAATTCCATAGATGTGTATTTATTCAACCGTAAGGATGACGCGCGTTGGGGGTGGGTTCTATAAACGGGCGGTATTTCGCGGCAAACGGCTACATATGTTCATTATCTCAGGGTTCCATGTCCAGAAAAATCGGGTGGTAGCCGGTATGGCTACCACCCGTTTGTCTCATATCTAGCCCAAAGCAGGCCAGTTATTTCTTAATGCCGCGTCCCAGGCGCTCGGCGACCGACGCCACGGCCTCCTCGCTGGCCGGCCCGCAGCTCACGCAGCCGTCATGGGCACGCATCTGACCGGTGACCTCGTCCATCGCGAGCGGCGCCACCTTCTCGAGCTTAAAGCCCTTGCCGGCGCGCATGTTCTCCTTGGCCACGCTAATCATGAGCTTGATGCGGTTGAGCTGGTTGACCTCGGACGCACCGGGGTCGTAGTCCACCGCGACGATGTTGCTCTCGGGATGCTGGCGGCGCAGCTCCTTGATCACGGCCTTGCCCACCACGTGGTTAGGCAGGCACGCGAAGGGCTGCGTGCAGATGATGTTGGGCGCACCGTGATCGATCAGGTCGAGCATCTCGGCCGTGAGCAGCCAGCCCTCGCCCATGTTGTTGCACACCGAAAGCACCGTACGGGCCTTGTCGGCCATGGTACCGATGCGCTCGGGCGCCTCAAAGCGTCGGGACTTTTCGAGCATCTCCTCCACCGGCGTACGCATCCAGTCCACGAGCTTGATGAGCGCCTGCATACCAGCGCGCGTGGTAGCAGAGCTTCCCAGCTCGTCCTTCTGCAGCTCGGCATTACTCATGGAGTACAGGAAGAAGTCGAGCAGGCCCGGCACCACGGCCTCGCAGCCCTCGCGCTCGATGACATCTACCACGTGGTTGTTGGCTGTGGGGTGGAACTTGACCAAGATCTCGCCGACCACGCCCACGCGCGGCTTGGTGCCCTCGCCCACGAGCGGCATGGTGTCGAACGCGCGGATGGCCTCGCGGCACAGCTTGGTGTAGTTGTGGCGGTTGAACTTGGGCGCCAGCTTGCGAGCGCGCGCCATGTACTCTTCATAGAGCGTGTTGGCGGCACCAGGCGTGGCCTCGTACGGGCGGCAGCGGTAGAGCATCTGCATCATCACGTCGCCAAAGAGCACCGCGTAGACTGCCTGCTTAAGCAGCGCCGGCGTCAGCTTAAAGCCGGGGTTGTCCTCGCCCAGCGCCACGGCCGAAAGCGAGATCACGGGGATCTCGGGGTGGCCGCTCTCGCGCAGGGCCTTGCGGATGAGCGCGATGTAGTTGGTGGCACGGCAGCCGCCGCCGGTCTGGCTGATGACCACGGCGGTCTTGGACAGGTCGTACCGACCGCTCTCGATGGCCTCCATAATCTGGCCCGTCACCAGAATCGACGGGTAGCAAATGTCATTGTTCACATAGCGCAGGCCAGCCTCGACGGCATCGTGGTCGGTCGAGGGCAGCAGCTTCAAGTTGTAGCCGGCACCGCGGAACACCTCTTTGACCAGGTCGAAGTGGATCGGCGCCATCTGCGGGCACAGGATGGTGTAGCCCTCGTCGCGCATCTGCTCGGTAAAGGGCACCTTGGGCCACGCGGTCGAAGCACTCTCGCGCTGCGCCTCAAACGTGTACTTGCGGCTCGCGAACGCGGGGGCATCCGTGGAGGGAGCCACCGGCGCAGCATCGCCCTGCTCGTAGGCCTCGCCCGCGGCCGTGGCCTCGGCCAGGCGCTCGGCCTCCTGGTCCTTGAGCGCAGCCATGAGCGAGCGGATGCGGATGCGCGCGGCGCCCAGGTTGGACACTTCGTCGATCTTGAGCACGGTGTAGATCTTGCCGCTGGCCTCCAGGATCTCCTGCACCTGGTCGGTAGTCAGGGCATCGAGACCGCAGCCGAAAGAGTTGAGCTGAATCAGGTCCAGGTCGTTGCGCATCGTCACAAAACGGGCGACGGCGTACAGGCGGCTGTGGTACATCCACTGGTCGACGACGCGAATCGGACGCTCGGGCTTCACCAGATGCGCGAGCGAATCCTCGGTAAAGACCGCAAAGCCAAAGCTCGAGATAAGCTCGGGCAGGGCATGGTTGATCTCGGGGTCGTTATGGTAGGGACGGCCGGCGAGTACGATGCCGTGGCCGCCGTGGTCCTCGACCCACTTAAGGGCCTCCTCGCCCATGGTCTGGATATCCTCGTGGAAGCGCGCATCGGCCTCAAAAGCAGCGTTGACAGCGGCATCGACCTCGGAGCGCGTGATTTTAGGACCGCGCACGCGGCCGCGACCAGCCTCGGCGTCGGCCACGCGGTCAACAGCGAGCACCTGATACAGGCGGCGCTTGAGCTCGGTCTTGTCGTGATAGGGCACAAACGGGTACAGGAACTCGATGTTCTGTTCGCGGATCTCGTCAATATTGAGCGCCAACGCCGTGGGGTAGCTCATGACGATGGGGCAGTTATAGCAGTTGCCGGCGGTCGGATCCTCCTTGCGCTCCCAGCGCACGCACGGCATCCAGATGAAGTCGACATCGCGGTCGATAAGGTTCATCACATGGCCGTGGCTCATCTTTGCCGGGTAGCACACGCTCTCGGACGGCATGGACTCGATGCCCGCCTGGTAGGTCTTTTTGCTCGACTGGTCGGACAGCTGCACGCTAAAGCCCAGGCGCGTAAAGAATGCATGCCAGAAGGGGTAGTTCTCGTACATGTTGAGCGCGCGCGGGATGCCGACGGTGCCGCGCGGGGCCTCGTCGGGGCTCAGCACCTCGCGGTTAAACAGCAGCTCGTTTTTCTTTTTGAAGAGGTTGGGGGCCTCGGTCTTTTGCTTTTTGTGGCCGGCGCCCTTCTCGCAGCGGTTGCCGGTAATGAAGCGCCTGCCGCCGCCAAAGTCGTTGACGGTAAGCTGGCAGTTGTTAGAGCAACGGCCGCAGCGGACATGCTTTTGCGTCACGGTGAGGTGTGCGATGTCCTCGGCCGAGAGGATGGTCGAGGTGCCGTCGGCACCGGCGCGATCGCGGGCGAGCAGGGCCGCACCGTAGGCGCCCATGCAGCCGGCGATGTCGGGACGCACGGCGTGCACGCCGGTGAGCTGCTCGAACGCACGCAGCGTGGCATCGGACATAAAGGTGCCGCCCTGAACGATCACCTGGCTGCCGATCTCCTTGGGGTCGCGCAGCTTAATGACCTTGAACAGGGCATTCTTGATGACGGAATAGGACAGACCGGCCGCGATGTCGCCCACCGTGGCGCCTTCCTTTTGCGCCTGCTTGACGCGCGAGTTCATAAAGACCGTGCAGCGGCTGCCCAGGTCGACCGGGGCCTTGGCATGAATGGCGGCATCGGCGAACGCGCGCACGTCCATGTTCATGGACACGGCGAAGCTCTCGATAAAGCTGCCGCAGCCCGACGAACAGGCCTCGTTGAGCATGATGTGCTCGATAACGCCGTCCTTGACGCGCAGGCACTTCATGTCCTGGCCGCCGATGTCCAGGATGAACTCGACGCCGGGCAGGAACGCCTTGGCGCCGCGCAGGTGCGCAACGGTCTCGATCTCGCCGGAGTCGGCCTTGAGGGCCTCGATGAGCAGCGCCTCGCCGTAGCCCGTGGTGGTCACGTGTCCGATGGTGCAGCCGGCGGGGATGTGGTTGTAGAAATCGGCCATGATGACCTTGGCCGTGCCCAGGATGTCGCCATTGTTGTTGCCGTACCAGGTGTGCAGCAGCTGGCCGTCCTCGCCCACGAGCGCGGCCTTCATGGTGGTGGAGCCGGCGTCGATGCCGATGAACACGCGGCCGGTGTAGCCGTCGAGCTTGCCCTTGGGGACGACCTCGGTGTCGTGGCGGTTCTTGAACTCAGCAAAGTCCTCGTCGGTGGCAAAGAGCGGATCCAGGCGCTCGACCTCAGCACCTTGCGTGTCGCCCAAGCTGTCGATGGCCTCGATAAGCTGCGGGAACGTGCTGAGCTTGTTGGACTCGTGCGCCATGGCGGCGCCGCTCGCCACAAACAGGTGAGCGTTTTGGGGCACGATACGGTGTTCCTCGTCCAGGTTGAGCGTGAGGTAGAAGCGGTGGCGCAGCTCGGAGAGGTACTGCAGCGGGCCGCCCAGGAAGGCGACGTTGCCGCGGATGGGACGGCCGCACGCCAGGCCCGAGATGGTCTGGGTCACAACGGCTTGGAAGATGGAGGCGGCCACATCCTCGGGGCGGGCACCCTCGTTGAGCAGCGGCTGCACGTCAGTCTTGGCAAAGACGCCGCAGCGGCTGGCGATGGGATAGATGGTGGTGGCGTTGGCCGCGAGCTCGTTGAGGCCGCTCGCGTCGGTGTGCAGCAGGGTTGCCATCTGATCGATGAACGCGCCCGTACCGCCGGCGCAGGTGCCGTTCATGCGCTGCTCGATGCCGTTATCAAAGTAGATGATCTTGGCGTCCTCGCCGCCCAGCTCGATGGCGACGTCGGTGGCCGGGATGAGGGTCTCGACGGCACGCTTGCTGGCGATGACTTCCTGGACAAACTCCAGGTCGAGCCACTGGGACAGCAGCAGGCCGCCCGAACCGGTAATGGCGCAGGTCATTTGGGCCGTCGGCAGCACGGTCGCGGCACCCTCGAACAGGTCGCGGGCGCAAGCGCGGACGTCGGTGTGGTGGCGCTGGTACTTGGCGTAGACGATCTGGTTGTCGTCGTTGAGCACGGCGAGCTTGACGGTGGTGGAGCCCACGTCTATGCCCAGATGCAGGTTGCCGCGGGCGACCTCGGGGTTGAAGATCGCGCCTTCGGGGGCGTGGGCGGCGGCTACGGGCTCGGCGGCGGCGGGCTCGCTAGCAACGGACGTCTCCCCTGCCGTGTTCTTGGCATCGGCAACTGCCTCGGCAACCTTCTCGGCAGCAGCGGTCGCGGCCTTCTGCGCGGCGTCCACCACGGCGGGCGCGGCCTCGCGTGCGGCAGCGACCATGCGGTCCTTAATGCCCTCGACGAGTTTGCTCATTGTCTCTCCTCTTAGTTGTTGGACTCGACGGTTGCGGCGGTGTCGACCGCATCCTCGAGCTGCAAGTTCAATAGCTTCATGCCGTATTCCGGCACGTTGATATCGATGGGTTGGCCATACAGGTCACCGGGGCGCACAAAAGCGAGCACCGTCATAATGCGCGCCATGGCCTCAGGCGATTCGGTGAGCCCACGCTCAAACCAGCGCTGAATCATGCCGACCTCGGCACTCACGACGTAGGTAACGTAGTAGTCAAAGAACGTGCCCAGCGCCAGGCCCAAAATGCCCGTCTGCGCACGCGGCACCACAGCCTCACGCGCGGTGTCGATAATCCTTTTAATGAAGGCCTGGTCGCCGCCCGGACCCAGCAACGCACCGATTAAGTCGCGGTTGGCCGCAAGATAACGCAGCAAATCAACCGAACCGGGCGCCGGCTCGAGCTCATCGATGTTGTGATAGAGATCGGGCAGCTGAGCTGCGGTGATGAGTTCAATGCGCTCACGGATCTCGGCCAGCAAGCCGTCCTCGATTTGATTGATAAAGTCGGGGATATCGCGGTAGTGCGAATAGAACGTGCGGCGCGTAAGGCCGGCACGCTCGGTGAGCGACGCGACGTTAATGCGCGAAAGGTCGCCGCTTTCGGCAAGCTCGCTGGCAAGTGCCTGGCGAAGGGCACGCTGCGAGCGAAGGGACCGGCGATCGCATTTCTCGAGCTGGGACAAGCGTCCTCCTTGTTACTCAACCTGTGCGCTATTGCACAGTGCGAGTATTATTGCACACCGTGTGTATCAACACGTAAAGGCAATATTTGGGATGTGATAAAGGGACAGCCCCTTTGTCACATTATTCGATGACGGTGCGGGAGTTTTGCTTGTGCATGGTGGCGAGCATGTGCTTGGGGACAGCATGAGTCGCGCAGCTGCCGATGATCGCACTTGCGGCGGCCCTGGCGACATCGCTGCCGTTTTTGGTGGCGTAGCTGTGGCGGAAGCGCTTGAGCATGGCGATGTCGTTGCCGCCATCGCCGTAGACCGCGACCTCGTCCTCGGCAATACCGTAGTAGCCCGCCAGCCAGGCAACACTCTCGCCCTTGTTGCACGCCACGTCTGTGATCTCGAACATCACCGGGTCGAACGGCGCGTTGACCACACGGTCCGAGCGCTCGGCAAGATACGCCTTAAGGTCGCGCTCCAGCTCGGGCGAGATCACGCGGCAGTTGATCTTGCACACATCGTGACGCAAGATGTCGCCGATCGACTGGTCGAAATACTGCTCCTCGTGATACCCGCCACGCGCACGCATGCCACGCATCACAATGCGCTTGATGGGACTGTCCTTTTTAAAGCCCGCCTGGTGCATCTCGAACGAACCGCTTGAGAACATACCGTCGGGCGTGGAACAGTCAAAGCAAATATCCGGAAACTCCTTGAGCAGCTCCTCGGTGATCTGCGGGTCGATGGTCCAGGTCTTGAGCACCTCGCCATGGCTGTCGCGCACGATGGACCCGTTGGAGCAGCAGGCGTCAAGCGCCAGGCCCGTAAAGCCATGCTCGCCGATCGGCAGCGTCGAGCGTCCGGTCGCGGGAACCACATGCAGGCCAGCCTCGGTTAGCTCGCGAATGGCGCGGCGGATGGTCCCATCCGCCTCATGCAGGGCGTTCAGCAGCGTTCCGTCTAAGTCACTCGCAAACATCTTGATCATGGGCGTGCCTCTCCTTCGTCTGCACGATATTGTAGACGAGAACGGGCGCGCCCCAAGAGAGGCACGCCCGTCAGGCGAAAGATTGTCCTACACCGCGGCGGGGCCGTGTTCGCCGGTGCGGATGCGGATGACTTCCTCAACCGGCTCGACCCAGATTTTGCCGTCGCCGACGGCTCCGGTGCGTGCGGCGTTGCAGATAATCTCGACAATGCCGTCGACGTGCTCGTCGGCGCAGATGAGGGTGAACTGCACCTTAGGGATCATGTTGACAAGCAACTCGTTGCCGCGCACGTATTCCTTCCAGCCATGCTGTGCGCCGCAGCCCTGCACCTGGTTGATAGTCATGCCACGAACATCGGCAGCAAACAGCGCGTCTTTAAGAACCTCAAGCTTCTCGGCGCGAACGACCGCCGTAATCTTCTTCATAGTGAATTCCTCTCTTTAATAAAGAAATGAACCGCCCATTCATGTGGCACGGGTTTTCCAGGTGCCCGAGATTGCCCCGAAAGAGGAGCGCCGCGTACTTTGGTACGCAAGCGACGGTTTGAGGGGCAAGGTCGGGTGCCTGGGAAAGCCGTGCTGCTAATCGAGTCCGGAGAACGAAGGGTAGGCGCTCTCGCCGTGTTGACTTGCATCCAGGCCCAGCGCCTCGTCGGCCTCGTCCACGCGCAGGCTGCCGTGGAACAGCGCCTTGACCAGCGCGGCGATCACCAAGTCGAGCACCAGCACAATGGCGACCGTCACCACAATGCCCAAAATCTGCGAGACGAGCAGCGACACGTCGCCCGTGTAGAACAGGCCACCCTTACCGGTCCACGAGAGCTCCGGCACGCAAAACAGACCCGTGAGCACGCCGCCCAAGATGCCGCCGATGCCGTGGCAGCCAAACGCGTCGAGCGCATCGTCGTAGCCGAACTTGGTCTTAAGATGGCTGATAGCCAGGTAGCAGACGGGCGATACGATCAGGCCCATGACCAGCGCTGCCCACGGTTCGACAAAGCCCGCGCCCGGCGTGACCACCACAAGGCCCGCAACCAAACCGGTGCTGGCACCCACCAGCGTGGGACGACCGGTGTGCACGCGCTCAACGGCGAGCCACGAGACCATGCCCGCCGCGCTGGCCGTCACGGTGTTGAGGATGGCAAGCGCCGCCACGGCGTCGGCCTTAAACTCGCTGCCGCCGTTAAAGCCAAACCAGCCAAACCAAAGCAGCCCGGCGCCCAGCGCCACAAACGGCACGTTATGCGGACGGTAGCTCACCATGCCAAAGCCGCGACGACGGCCGAGCATTAAGCAGAGAATCAGGCCCGTCAGACCGGACGAAATGTGCACCACGTCACCGCCGGCAAAGTCGAGCGCGCCGATGATGTCGCCGATAAAGGAGCCCTCGCCGCCCCAGACCATGTGGGCAAGCGGCGCATAGACCACAAGCAGCCAAATGCCCAGGAAGGCCGTCATGGCGCCAAACTTAACGCGGCCGGCCAGGCTGCCCGTGACGATAGCGGCCGTGATCATGGCAAACGCCATCTGGAAGGCGATGTTGATGATCTGAGGGTAGACGGCACCGTCCGCAGCATTGCCCTCAGCCGCCTGCAGTACTTGGTTGAGCACCGGCAGGCACAGCAGCTGGTCAAGGCCTCCAATAAACGGGCTCGAGCCATCGCCGCCGTAGGCCAGCGACCAGCCGGCGACAATCCACAGCACACCGACCAGACCAATGGCTCCAAAGCACATAAGCATGGTGTTGATGACATTTTTGCGCCTGGACAGGCCACCATAGAAAAACGCCAGACCCGGTGTCATTAAAAACACGAGCATGGTGCAGATGAGCATAAACGTTGTCGATCCCGTATCGTACATTCGCTCTCCCTTGGTCGCATGAACGTTGTCGGCGCCCATAATGCGGCCGAGGGGCAACTGGTGTAGACCAGATACGGCGTTGTTAAACGCGACGTTGTCGAATGGAAACGGTGCCGCAATCTTGGAAACGGCGCGGCAACGGGCGCGAAACGAACGGGAAATAAGCGAGCAAGGGGGCCGTGAGTGCACCCGTCCCGACTAGCGCCGGAACAGCTCGTGGGCGCGGTCGCGGAGATTAGTTGCTCGAATGACACCTTCGTAGCGGTTGATGCGCAGGCGCGGGAAGGCATTGAAGAAACGCAGGTCGCGGCGGCTGAGTGACACACTCGGCACCGGACGGCTCATGCGCCTACCGGCACGGAGACGGGCGAGCGACGGATGAGGCACGCTCGGCGCGGCATCGGCCACACGGCGGGCGGCAAGCGCCAGGCCGCGAGCACCATCCGCGATAAACGTCGGCATCGAAGCCTTCTCGCGCAGGGCATCGAGCGCGGCGTCACCCAGCTCGGCCAGCCACGCGTTAACGGCACGGCTACGGATGTGCGTCTGTGCCACCGAGTCAATCGTAGAATCGGGAATACGTTCGAGCATTGAATCCGAGGCATCGGCAAGCGACTCGTTGATGCGGTCGGCAAGGTCGGCGCGCACGCGCTCCAGCTGATCGGACAGACGCCGCCAGCTCGTCAACGAGCACACCGCGTCAACCATCATCGCGACCGCGACGATAAAGGCGGACAACCGCACAATCAGCACCGGCAGATGGCCAAGCAGCCCCAGCAATGCCGGCTCCACTAAGCGGCAAATACACAACGCACCCAAGCCAAACGCGCAGGCCCAGTACAGACAGATGCGTCCGTGCAAATTAAACGGCAGGTGCGAGTAATCCCAAAAGCGCGCGCCTGTTGTTTTTTCCAACAGCACACCAACACTGTATTCGATCACGCTGCATACGAGCGCTGCAGCGACAAACTGGCTCGAGGCATCCGGAATCCCGCGCAGCAGCAGCCAGCAGGCAATGCCGCCCGCGCCATAGATGGGGCAGCACGGCCCCAGCAAAAAGCCACTGTTGGCAAATCGTCCGTGATTGAGCATGGCGCATACTGTCGACTCCCATGCCCAACCGCAAAACCCGTAAAAGGCAAACGAGAGCACCAGTGCCGAGAGCGGACAGGCGGCAAGCGTCGCGCCGCCAAACGCCATATCAATCGCGGTCCCCACCGTCTACCCCCTCCTCTTTTCGCTCGAATCTTTGCTCGAGCCGTCACTCGAGCCCTCGTTCAAATCGTTCGCGCCGCCTTTGCGCGGCAGACGGCCGGCGACCGTCTCGCGCAGCGCGCACCACTTATCGGCCAGGCATACAATCCATGCCTCACGACACGTCGGCGGCACCGGCACCAGCGGAAACATATGCCGCACGATAATATTCCGCTCGCGCGGCGTCAGCTCAAAATCTTCCTCGGCACGCGCCAGGGCAAAAAATGGATGCCGAAATCCGTGCAGTCGATGGCTCGGGTCGGGGTCGTGCCAATCGTAGAGAAAGTAGTCGTGTAACAGGGCTCCGCGCAGCAGCGAGACGCGATCGACCGAGACACCGACGCGGCCCAGGTGCTCGGCAAAGGACAGACTTGCCCGCGCCACCGAGGTCACATGCGCATACACCGTCACATCGCCATGCTGGATAAACTCGCGCGTCAGGTCCAGGCGGCCCGCCTGTGCCAGTTGACGGGCAGCATGGTCTACTTCGCACGCGATTTTCTCGGCGCGAACGACATCGGACATGCTGTCTCCTTCCAGCGACTCACGGCGACAAGCCACGGCCTGTGCACAATCGATAAAAACATCATGGAACACATCAGTATGGCATCGGACAAAACGTTTTGCCCCACCAGTTGGCGAATTACCGCGCCGCCGTCACATATCAAACGCCAAAATGTGCGAGACTGTCTTGTGCAATTGTGCCGGCCGAGGGAGTGCCGGCGCACGATTCGCATGGAGTAACCCACAACGATGCTGCTTACGCAAACGACAACGCCCGAGGACGTCAAGGCTCTCGACCGCGCCGAGCTTCCGCTGCTCTGCGGCGAGATCCGTCAGGCAATCCTCGAAAGCTCCGCCGCCGTCGGCGGGCACGTTGCCCCCAACCTGGGCGTCGTTGAGCTCACGGTTGCGCTTCATCGCGTGTTTAACTCCCCCATCGACAAGATTGTCTTTGATGTTTCGCACCAGACCTACGCCCACAAGGCGCTGACTGGGCGCGCGTACACTTATATCGATCCGGAGCGTTATGGTGAGGCTTCTGGCTTTGCCAATCCCGGCGAGTCCGAGCACGACCTGTTCGCCATGGGCCACACCTCCACGTCGGTGAGCCTGGGCTGCGGCCTGGCGCACGCTCGTGACCTGGCGGGGGATACATACAACGTCATCACCATCATTGGCGACGGCTCGCTTTCGGGCGGCCTGGCGTTTGAGGGCTTTAACAATGCCGCCGATCTCGACAGCAACCTGATCATCATCGTCAACGATAACGACCAGTCCATTGCCGAGAACCACGGTGGCTTGTATCGCAATCTGGCCGAGCTGCGCGCCAGCAACGGCACCTGTGAGCGCAATGTTTTCCGCGCGATGGGGCTCGACTACCGCTATCTGGACGCCGGTAACGACGTGTTGGCCCTCGTCGACGCGCTGCAGGAACTGCGCAATATCGATCATCCCATCGTGCTGCACGTCTCCACCGCCAAGGGCAAGGGTTTTGAGCCGGCGCAAAGTGACCCCGAGCGCTGGCATCACGTGGGTCCGTTTGACATGGCAACTGGGCGCAAGCTCTGCCCGGGCCATCCGAGCGAGCCTGCGCCGCGCACCTATGCCGACATTACGGGCGAGGCGCTCAGCGCCGCCATCGAGCGCGATCCGCAGGTCGTGGGCATCACGGCCGCCACGCCCTACATCATGGGCTTTACACCCGAGCTTCGCGCTGCCGCCGGCAAACAGTTCGTCGATGTGGGCATTGCCGAGGAGCATGCCGTAACCTTTGCCACCGCACTTGCGCGCTCGGGCGCCAAGCCAGTCTTTGGTGTGTACGGCACGTTTTTGCAGCGCGCCTACGACGAGCTGTGGCACGACCTGTGCCTCAACGACGCCCCCGCAACCATCCTGGTGTTTGGTGCGTCGATCTTTGGCACCACGTCCGAGACGCACCTCTCGTTCTTTGATATTTCCATGCTGGGCGGTCTTCCCAACATGCACTACTTGGCGCCGGCCTGCATGGAGGAATATCTGTCCATGCTGAGCTGGTTGCTCGACCACCGCGAGCATCCCGTGGCGATCCGCGTACCGGGCATTGGCCTGGTTAGCCGCCCCGATCTGGCGCCTGCCGAGGACGCCGACTACAGCGCCGTTCGCTACAACATGGTGCGCCGGGGCCGCGATGTGGCCGTGCTCGCGCTTGGCGATTTCTTTGAGCTGGGCGAGCGCGTGGCAAACCGCTTGGCCGCCGAGTACGGCATCGAGGCCACACTCGTCAACCCGCGCTTTGCAACCGAGCTCGACCGCGAGTTCCTCGACAGCCTTGCCGCCGAGCATCGCGTTGTCGTCACCCTCGAGGACGGCATCTTGGACGGCGGCTGGGGCGAGCGCGTGGCGTGCTATCTGGCATGCACGCCGTTGCGCACGCGCACCTTCGGCATCGCCAAGGGCTTCCCCGACCGCTACGACCCCAACGAACTGCTCGCGCAGAACGGCATGACGGTCGAGAACATGGCCGCCGAAGCCGCAAGGCTACTGAACGAGTAAAAAACCTCCGCAAGGGAAGCACCCCTGCGGAGGTTTTAATTTTCGCGGCGCGATTATCTCAATCTGTAACATCTATGGCCCGAATTCCCGTCTAACTGTTACAGATCGAGACATTCGAATTCCCCTAAGGAGATAATCTCAATCTGTAACAGTTACTCGGCAAAAATGGCTGCAGATGTTACAGATTGAGACAAAACAGTAAGGCATGCCGTTGCATCGGTCAAAACCACCACGAAGGTGCCTGTGAACCTGTCCTTTTTTGGTAGGTAGAATAACCCATAAGGTAAGTATGTTTCTGAGTTATTTCGTGTTGACCCATTTGAGCGCGATAGGGTATAACTCTACTCAACCGCTAGGGATTTTATTGAGAAAGGTGTTCTACCATGAGCAAAAACCTCTCCCAGCAGGTCGTTCTCGACCGCCGCGGCTTTGTCGCCGCCACCTTCGCAACCGTCGCCGGCCTTGGTCTTGCCGGCTGCTCCGACACTAGCGCCGAGGCCGACAAGGGTTCCGCCGCCGGCTCCTCCAAGAGCCCCAATGATACCGAGGCTTCCACCACGCTCGACGCCAAGGCGTTCGACAAGCTCGTCGACAACGGCCCCAAGGCCGATAACGACGCCATCGCCGCCAGCACCTGGGCCACGGCCGTCAAGGACGCCGGCGTTTTTAAGATCGGTGGCGTTCAGACCTCCACGCTTTTCTCCCTCCTCAACGAGATAGACGGTCAGACCCGTGGCTTCGATGCCGGCGTCGCGCAGCTTCTGTCCAACTACATCCTGGGCGAGAACAAGGTCGAGATCACCCAGGTGACCTCGGACACGCGCGAGTCCGTCCTGCAGAACGGCCAGGTCGACGCCGTCTTTGCCACCTACACCATCACTGACGAGCGCAAGAAGCTCGTCTCCTTTGCCGGTCCCTACTACTACACCCAGCAGGCCATCCTGGTGCTCGCCGACAACGACGACATCAAGAGCGTCGACGACCTGGCCGACAAGAACGTCGCCGTCCAGTCCGGCTCCAACGGCCCCGCCATCCTGGAGGAGTTCGCTCCCAAGGCCAGCCAGCAGGAGTTCAAGACCGACGAGGAGGCCCGCCAGGCACTCCAGCAGGGCCGCGTTGACGCCTACGTCATCGATAACAACATGCAGCAGAGCGCCCTGGTCCGCGAGCCCGGCAAGTACAAGATCGCCGGCAAGCCCTTCGGCAGCAAGGAGCCCTATGGCATCGGCCTGCCGCTCGATTCCGACGGTGTCGCCTTTGTCAACGACTTCCTCAAGAAGATCGAGGACGACGGCACCTGGACCGAGCTGTGGCAGATCTGCATCGGCGACCGCACGGGCGACACCAACGTTCCCGAGCTGCCCGAGGTCGGCGCCTAGGTAATACGCCTAGTAACGGCCGCTACGAAACCATATGGAAACGCATGATGCGCTTTATTGCGGTAAACTGTTTCCTCACTGAGTTGTCAGGGCTTCCGTACACACGGGAGCCCCTTTCCTTATCGGCGGGAGGTCCGCATGAGTCTCTCCGAGCTCTGGTCGCTCTATGGCCAGAACTATATCGACGCCCTGCTAGCAACCTGGGGCATGACGCTTGAGTCGTTTGCCATCGGCATGGTGCTGGCCGTCGCTGTCACCGTGATGCGCGTGTCGCCGCTCAAGCCGCTGCGCGTCTTTGGCGACCTGTATGTCCAGGTCTTCCGTAACATCCCCGGCATCGCGCTACTCATCATCGTCGTCTATGCGCTGCCGCCGCTCAAGGTCGTCCTGCCCTACCGCACCTGCGTCATCGTCGCCACAGTGCTCTTGGGTTCTGCCTTTGGCTCCGAGAACTTTATGAGCGGCATCAACACCGTCGGTGTCGGCCAAGTGGAAGCCGCCCGCTCGCTGGGCATGAGCTTCAGCCGTATCCTCGCCAAGATCGTGATTCCGCAGGCGCTGCGCTCGAGCGTGCTGCCCATGACCAACCTCTTTATCGCCGTCATGCTCACCACCGCGCTCGGCAGTCAGGTACCGCTTAAGCCGCAGGAGCTCACCGGCGTGGTGAGCTACATCAACACGCGCTCGCTCGGCGGCGTCGCCGCGTTCTTTATCTCGGCACTCGGCTACCTGGGCACGGCCTTTGTGGTGAGCCACATTGGCAACTATATCGATAAGAAGGTGAGGATCCTCCGATGAGCAAACATTCCTCCCCTGCACTTACCATGCGCGATGCGCTCTACGAGGCTCCCGGCCCCAAGATGCGTGCCAAGATTCGCGTCGGCACCGCCATCTCACTTGTTGCCGTGGCCGCGCTCATCGCTCTGGTACTGCAGCGCTTTTACGTGACCGGCCAGCTTTCGGTCCATTACTGGTACTTCTTTACGCACCTCACCACCTGGAAGTTCCTGCTTGCCGGTTTTGAGGGCACCGTTAAAGTCGCACTCACCGCCGGCGTCATTGCGCTGGTACTGGGCTTAGCCCTTATGCTCGGCCGCACGAGCGGCATCAAGCCGTTGCAGCTGGTCTGCCGCGTGCTCACCGATTTCTTCCGTGGCGTGCCGAGCCTTCTGTTCATCTACTTCTTCTTTTTGGTGCTGCCCCAGTACAAGATCGCACTGCCGTCGTTTTGGATGCTCACGCTTCCCGTCGCGCTCGCTGCGGCCGGCGTACTGGCCGAGATCTTCCGTGCCGGCGTCAACGCCGTGCCGCGCGGTCAGGTCGAGGCCGCCCAGGCACTCGGTCTCTCCAAGGCTAAAATCACCTTTAAAATCGTGTTGCCGCAGGCTATCCGATTTATCATTCCGTCGTTGATTTCGCAGCTCGTGGTCGTAGTCAAAGACACCACCGTCGCCTACGTGGTGAGTTACCCCGACCTCATGCAAAATGCCCGCGTGCTCATTACCAACTACGACGCGCTCGTATCGGTCTATCTGGTGATCGCGGTCATCTACATCCTCATCAACGTCGCGATCAACAAGGCCGCTGTCTACGTCTCGCACAAGACCGGCGCGACCATCATCCGCTAACGCTTTACCATTTCGAGTCATAAGGAGCCGAGCACCATGGCACAGAGCACCTCTTCCACCGGCAATCAGCCGCTGATCGAGCTCAGGCACGTCGATAAGCACTACGGCGATCTGCACGTCCTCAACGACATCAATCTCTCGGTCGACCGCGGCGAGGTCGTCGTTGTGATTGGCCCCTCGGGCTCGGGCAAGTCGACCATGTGCCGCACCATCAATCGCCTGGAAACCATCGACTCTGGCGAGATCCTCATCGAGGGCGAGCCCTTGCCGCAGGAAGGCAAAGACCTTGCCCGCATGCGTGCCGAGCTGGGCATGGTGTTCCAACAGTTCAACCTGTTTGCACATATGACGGTACTGCAGAACGTCATGCTGGGGCCGGTCGACGTGCTGGGCGTGTCCAAGGAGGAAGCTCGTGAGCGCGCCATGGATCTGTTGAGCCGCGTGGGCGTTGCCGAACAGGCCGATAAGGTGCCCGCACAGCTCTCGGGCGGCCAGCAGCAGCGCGTGGCCATCGCCCGTTCACTCGCCATGCAGCCCAAGGCCATGCTCTTTGACGAGCCCACAAGTGCCCTCGACCCCGAGATGATCAACGAGGTGCTCGAGGTCATGGTCCGTCTGGCCCAGCAGGGCATGACGATGATCGTGATTACACACGAGATGAACTTTGCCCGCCGCGTGGCCGACCGTGTCGTGTTTATGGCCGATGGACAGATTGTAGAGACCGGCACGCCCGACGAGTTCTTCGACCATCCCCAGACCAAGCGCGCCCAGGACTTCCTCAACTCCATCAAAGGCCACTAACCCAATTGCCATGTTCGCTCGCCATGACCATCCAAACTCGAAAGCAGCACCTATGATCGGAACTCGCACTTCATCGTCCTACACCCCGCATGTCAACGTCGACCCCGCCGACCGCCCACTCATCCTCGTCGCGCCGCGTTGGGAAGAGGCAAAGCCGTTTTTGAGCGAGACGCTCTCCCCCAACGAGGAAATCGCAAGTGTCTTTGTCGATGCCATTCTTGCCGCCGGCGGCCTGCCGCTGCAGATGTCCATCACCGAGGACATTGAGGTTATCCGTCATTACGTCGACATCGCCGACGGCATCGCTATTCCCGGCGGCCCGGACGTCAACCCCAAGCGCTGGGGCGACGAGCGCCCCTACGACCCCACACTGTGCTGCGAGATTCGCGACCGTTTTGAGTTTAAGCTGGTTAACGAGGTGCTCCGCGCCAAAAAGCCACTCTTTACCACCTGCCGCGGCACGCAGCTGCTCAATGTCGCCACCGGCGGCACCCTGTGCATGGACGTGCCGAGCCTGGGCGCGCGCGAGGGCCGCACGCAGTGGCGCCATACCCACGTGCTCAACGACCCTGTGCATCCTGTCGAGGTCGTGCCGGGCTCGCTGCTGGAGCGCGCGGTTGGCGGGCACAGGCTGATCCAGACCAACTCGGCACATCACTGCTGCGTCGATCGTCTGGGCAAGAGCACGCGTTTGGTCGCCAAGGCAACCGACGGCGTTCCCGAGTGCATCGAGGTCGAAGGCCAACCATTCTGCTTGGGCGTGCAATGGCACCCTGAGTACACGTGGAAGACGCTCGAGACCGACTTTAACCTGTGGAAGTCGTTTGTCGAGGCAGCGGCCAAGGTAAAGCAGGCCCGTTAGTTCACGGACGGCACAACAGATGAGGGCGCCCCGCCGGCCACATGGTCCGACGGGGCGCCCTTTTGCCTGTACGTGGCCGGCACACACCAAGGCTCGCAAGCCCTTATTCAGCCGCCTCGCGCAGGGCCGACATTGTGGCCGCATATTGCTGCTGCAGCGCATGCATTCCCTCATGAGCGCCGTCAACGGCATCGGCACTGCGCAGCGCTTCGGTCACCACGACCGCCGGCTCGTACAGATTATCGAATCCCAGGTTCTGGCTCACGCCCTTGAGCGTGTGCGCCGCCATAAACGCTTCCTTGGCGTCTCCTGCCGCCATGGCAGCCTCCAGCTTGTCCATGCTCTCATCATCCAAAAACTTGAGGGCAAAGCGGGCAAGCATCTCCTCGCCCATCAGCCGAGTGCAAGCGTCATCATAATTGGCGCCGATCTTCTCATACGCCTCACGCATGGAAATCATGGGTTAAAACTCCTTTTGTCAAACTAAATCGTGGGAAACGCGACGACGTCAGCGGGGCGTGCCAACGTCTCGGCAATACGGTCTTGCACCTCGAGCAGACAGTCGAGCAGTAGCGGGTTAAAGGTGCCGCACTTACCGTCCAGGATCATCTGAATCGCCTCCTCGTGCGGGATGGCATCCTTGTACACGCGAACGCTCGTCAGCGCATCGTACACGTCGGCCACCGAAACTACCTGCGCGGCGATGGGGATATCGTCGCCCTTAAGGCCGTCGGGATAACCCTTGCCGTCCCAGCGCTCGTGGTGCCAACGCGCAATCTGGTACGCATATTCCATAAGCGCATTGCCGGCGTGATGGCGGCCCAGCTCATGCAGCATGTCGGCGCCGATCGTGGTATGCGTCTTCATAATCTCGAACTCCTCGGACGTGAGGCGCCCGGGCTTGTTGAGAATCGCATCGTCAATCGACATCTTGCCGATATCGTGCAGTGCCGAAGCCAGGGCAATCGTAGAGCGCTCCTCGTTGTCGAGGGAGATGCTGTCGCTACGGTGGACCAGGCAGCCAAGCAGCAGCTCGGTCAGCTTCTCGATGTTCGTAACGTGCCTGCCGCTCTCGCCATTGCGGAGCTCCATGACGCCGGCCATGATGTCGATGAGCATGCGGCTGTTCTTTACGCGCTCGTTGTACTGCTGGGACAGCAGGCTCGTCAGGCGGCGCTGTTTGGCGTACAGGCGGATGGTGTTGCTTACACGGCGGCGCACGACACGGGAGTCAAACGGGCGGTTGACATAGTCAGAGGCACCCAGCTCATACGCGCGCAGCACCACATCGTCGGAATCTTCGCTCGAGATCATGATGACAGGCAGATTGTCAATAATCGACCGGCGCGACAGATCGCCCAACACCTCAAAGCCGTTCATGCCCGGCATGACAATGTCCAGCAGCACGAGCGACAGCTCATCACCATAGCGGTCGACCATGTCGAGCGCTGCACGACCGCTATCGGCCTCGAGGATGCAATACTCGTCCTTGAGCATCTCGCTGAGAATAGCTCGGTTCATCTTGGAGTCATCGACGATAAGCACCGAAGGCTTTTCGCTTTGGAAGGCCTCGATGGAATCGGTATCGGTCATGACCGTACCAGCTTTTGCCTTAGCGCGGCTCAATAATTGGACAGCGCGGCCAACGCCCTCATCGACCGTCTCGCCATTAATGCGAACGCCACCAACACATGCCGTCAAGCTAACACGCTCATGGCCCGGAATAACCGTGGAATGAACGGCATCGGATACGTGACGCAGACGACGGGCGAAATCATCGGAGGGGATATTGGGCATGACGGCCACAAACTTATCGCAGCCATAGCGGACAAGCTCGTCAGTCGAACGAATACTGCTGCGTATGGCCGTCGCCACCGCACCGAGTGCAAGGTCGCCGGCATGACGGCCACAGGTATCGTTGAAGACCCTAAAATCATCAAGGTCGATCATGCCCACACCGGCCTGCATGCGGGCGCTACGAAGCTTTTCCTCGTAATATCGGCGATTGCGCACGCTCGTCAGCACGTCGGTGTAGACAAGGTCCTCTTCTGCGGTCTCCTGTTCATCAATCGGACGCACCATCAGCAGGACGTGAGGCTCGCCCTCGACCTTCAGAGGGCGCAGGCGAGCGCGGTACTCAACGCCATCGTTGAGCAGCCGTTCCGACACCTCATCGGAACCTGCCAAGACCTCCAGACCTGACTGGCGCAGACAGGGACACCGATCGCCGGCGAGTAGGCAGTTAGGCTCGCTCTTAATCTGATCGGCCGACAGCAAACGTACCACGGGGTAGGTCTTCGCGACACGGGCGACCTCGGCGGCAGCCTCCTCGTCGGTTAGATTGGCCTCGTGATTATTGGGCATATGGGGCCCTTTCGATAGTTTCGCATGGTAGCGGTGGGTTCCAAATGTTACAAGAGTAGCACCTTGCCGATGCAGGTGGGCACGTGAATGCTGTTACATTTTTATGAGTTGGCAGACGGCGCGATTGAAGCCGCAGACGTGAGGTTTTGAGCACATTTGTTAACACGGCCGAAACGTTTGCGGATGGAGCCTGCTTTGACTATTGCGGGTGCTAGAACCCCAGGATGCCACGGACAGCCCGGGCAGCCGCTGCCGGACGATCGCGCAGGCCGTTGTGCGCCCCGGGAATCGTTACGAGCGGACAGTCCAAAAGCTCAGCCGCCATCCTCGTGCCCGCCTCGCGGGGCGTGCCAATCGAGAGCTCGCCCAGGAGCACAGCGGCCACCGTTTTTGACGCGCGGACGCCATCCCAATTGGGAACGCAGGTCATAGTGATCTCGTATTCGTTTGCCATGAAACTGCGACCGTTGCGCAGGGCATGCTTGGCTTCTGCCTCGGTTAACTTGGGGGCTTGAGGGTCCGAATCGCCGATGGCGCCCAGGAAGGCCCTTAATGCCCTCGAGACCTTTCCCGCAGCAATCATCTCGAGTAAAACCGGGGCCGCACCCAGGCCGGCGCCTTCGTTTGTCACGGCGGGTTCATGCAGAATCGCACGCGAGACAATGGTCGGGTTTGTACGGAGAAGCTCCAGGGTCACCAGCGTACCGGCACTGTGCGCGAGCACGTTTGCCGGAGCGCCAATATGCTCGATAACGGCCTGCAGGTCGGCGGCCTGGGCGACGAGGTCGTAGCGTCCGTCTGCAGCGTCGCCGCTCTCGCCGCAACCGCGGCGGTCGTAGGCAATAACGCGGTAGTCACAGGCGAGCTCGCGGGCGATGGCGTCAAAAAAGACGCCGTCGACGCAGGCGCCGTGCACGCACACCAAGGCAGGAGCATCAGGCGACACATCCGGGCCGGCATATTCGCGACAGGCGATCGTGATGCCCGCATTCTCGACCGTAAAATCCATACTGTGTTCCCATCGTCAATGCCCATCCAGTTGCACGTCAGTACGGTTGGATAGACCCGCATTGCCTTACGCCTTGTTAACAGCTTAACTGTACCCGACCTGAGGCTTTTCATGGCACGGCATCATGAGCGACGTGAAAAAACGAAACTTGTAAAGCAAGAGCCCGCGCCTTGCTTTGGAGCCGATGCTATGCTTAGGCGCAATAGTCTTGAGGAGCATATGCCTATGTCTACGTTTTTGAATGCCAGCCCCATCTTTGGGCCCGTTCGCAGCCGTCGCCTTGGTCTCTCGCTCGGCGTCAACATGATGCCGGCCAGCGGCAAAATCTGCACGTTCGACTGCGTTTACTGCGAAAACGGCCTCAACGCCGAGCGCCCCTGCCACGAGTCGTATAACACGGCTGCCGTGGTGCTCGATGCACTCGAGGCAAAGCTGCGCGAGATGGCAACCGAGGGAGAGCTCCCCGATGTGATCACGTTTGCTGGCAACGGCGAGCCCACCGCCGCGCCGGAGTTTCCTCAGGCCATCGCCGGTGCCGTCGCGCTGCGCGACGAACTTGCCCCCAACACCAAGATTGCCGTGCTCTCCAACGGCACGCACGCCGACCGCCCCGAGGTGCATGACGCGCTCATGATGGTCGACGACAACATTCTTAAGCTCGATACGGTCGACCCGGCGTTTATCCAGCTGCTCGACCAGCCTGTCGGCCCCTACGACGTCGAGCACCAGATCGAGGCGTTCGCAAGCTTTGACGGTCACGTTATTATCCAGACGATCTTTTTGACCGGCGAGTATCAGGGCAGGCCCATCGACAACACCGGCGAGGAGTACGTTGCCCCTTGGCTCGCGGCGCTCAAGCGCATTCGTCCGCAGGAAGCAACCATCTACACGGTGGCGCGCGAGACACCGGTCGCCGGCCTTGCTAAAGCGGCGCCCGAGGTGCTCGACGCCATTGCCGCGCGCGTCCAAGCCCTCGGCATTCCTTGCCAGGTGAGTTACTAGCAAAACCCCGCAGCAGCTAGTGCCCGTCATCCCGCCCCATCAGTTGCGGTGATATAGTTCCTAATTGTGCTGTTAAACCGCTTAAATCGGAACTATATCACCGCAACTTTTATGGACG
>CAUDCB010000002.1 GCA_958447915.1 uncultured Collinsella sp.
CGCCTGATTTTTGTACAGTGGGGAAGCACCACCTCTATCGGCGATTACACTGTTTCCTTTAGAAATAAACTGATCTCAATGACAAAGATTGAAACCGACGATTTTGCGTCTATTTACGAAAGCATCGGCCAGACCGAGAGACTGTATAGTACAAAAATCCTGCAAGAGCTTAGAGGCAGCGTTTTTAGACTTGCCGAAAAAATAAATCCGGACTCCCCCGTCATAGTTTCGGGAATAGACAATGCGCTCAATTCATTGACCGAAGACCAACGTGTAATCATTGGCTTTGCTCCTTCGCCCGCTTCGATCGGCAGGCCCATCACGCCGGAAGATCTTTTTCAGGACGTCATTTTAGATGATCTTCATTTTGACAATCTATTTATTATCGAAAACTATCTCAATCGCTTCGCCAGGCAACGCCCAAACAACATGCCTGTATTCAAATACGTTCAGGGCCTCGGACGAAACGTCGGCAAGTCGGTAGCCAATTACTTGCCGTCGCTCTCGTCTATAGATGCATTCCGCAACAACACGATCCGCAAGTCGCTCAACCGGACCCGAGCAAAGCATAAGGGCTATTTAACCGTTCAAGGTCTAGTAGACAATTTGGGGTCTTCGGAAGCAATCAAGCTAATTCCGTATCTAAATGAAGACGAGCTCGGTGTTGATGAGCTGGAACAGCTGTTGCGCAATGAACTAAAGACCGTTGAAGATAACACGGACAAGAAGAAACAGTTACTCAAAGACACCGATTTCAGAAAGTGTATTCGAATCTACGATTTCTTAAGATATAGAAACAAGGAAGCCCCCGACCTTCTGCAATAGTCCCCTTAACGGCAAAGAAGACCTACATCCAGTCGGAGGCGGATTCCCTTTTCGTGCGAACGCACGCTTGCATTATATCAAGTTTCAAGGCCCATGAACGGGCTCTATTCCATCTACATCGAGCGGACCAAACACCAGACTTTTGGCCTGATCTTTGAGTCTCTGCGCATTCACGATCTGAGCGTCTACACCACATGCCTGCCCGGCTCGCATCCGGGCTCGCTCCACTACTATGGCGACTCCGACGGGCTTGAGGTTGATGCCATCATCGAGCTGAACGATGGTCGCTGGGCAGCGATAGAAATCAAGCTCGGCGAATCCAAGGTAAGTGATGGAATCCGCAACATCGAGCGCCTGCGCCGCAAGGTCGCTCTGAACCCTGCAGCGCGCAGCCCCCAGCCGGAGTTCTGCGCCGTCATCAACGCAACCTCGCCCTTCTGCCGCTACGACGCCGAGCACGATGTCTACGTGTTCCCCATTGGAGCGCTGCGGGCGTAGGGCGGACAATTCGAAAATACCGAAGGCGCACCTATCAGCACCTTTGAAGTTTTCAGTCCGAGGGGCTTGGCTGCCGAGCAACTGTCTCGAGGACCTACAGCCCCAGAATATGTTCCAGATAGCCCTTGTTGAACCAGAACGATTGCCTGGTCATCCAGCGTCCGTCGGGCAGCTCGTAGGCGTTCCTCGCAATATCGCCGATTTCGGTTCCGTCGGCGAACTTGTACGCAGCTTTTGAGGTATGCGGGCGAACGTGGACGATCGGGTTGTCCGCCATACCGGGCAGATTGTTGGTCACCTTGAGCTTTCCGCTTGCATCCCGATACGGATTGAGCTCAACGCCCCCCCTAATCACCTTTCGTGTCTCGTCCCAGCAAGCCTTTGCGGGGCCTTCGATTTCGTTTGCCGGCATTGCCCAGAATAGGCAGCGGTCAAGGCGCCACTCCCCCTCGTGGTCCTCACGGAACACGACAAAGAAGAAACGGTTGGTCTCAAGGCGCGCACGGAAGGAAGACGTTTCCCAATCCTCGTTGATTACCCGCTTAAACTCAAACGGAGGGAAGGACATCGCCTGCTCGATGTGGCCTTTTTTATTAACGCGAACAGCTCGAACGGAAATCCCAGCCTTAACGAACTCCTCGACGGCATTGCTTTTAATACCGAGCATACGATAAACGAGCGTCGTCCATTGCGCCTTGTTGCCCGTATACTGCAGCCCATACTGCTCCGCAATCTGGCGATCAGTTTCACCATAGTGACGCTCGATAAGACCAGTTACATAGCTTTCGAAATCCGTGGACTCGTCCGCAGCTCGAACGATGCTCTCGCCAACGCGCGGGGCGCCGAGCACGTAGGCATGAAGCACGTAGTCCATATACGAGCGCTTGAGTGAAAAGGCGCGGCGCTTCGCGCGACGGTGTTCGATCTCGCCCGTATCGGTATTGAGATACTCGTAATACTGGTCAACCCACATCGTCGCTTCGGTTGCGCCCTTTGTGCAGGCGCCCAGATAGGTGGTCATGCCCTCCGACAGCTCATCCGCGCGACCATCCTGAATATACGAAATGATCTTCTCGTAGTCGGCGCGAATGATCTTCATGTCCTCTTCGGGCAGACGAACCATGACTGCGCGCTCAATGCGCTGGTCGTATTTGTCGATAGAGCGATCGCGGCCGTAGTAGATCAGCAGAATATTGCTGAGCTTGGTCTTGAGATGCGAGCTTTCATAGTCGAGCGAAACGGGACGGTCGTAGGGAATCATTGTCAAAACGAGACGTTCGCCGGCGGATTTGCGACCGTCCTTAAGTACGTCAAAACACGTTGCTTTGAGTTCGACGCCGGCCTCGGGAAAGTCCGGCCGATCATCGCTGTTTGCCTTGTAGCCAAAGTAACGTTCCTCGATCAGGGTTCCCATACCGCCCTTGTACTTTTTGGATCCAAAGTCCTTGGGCGCGCTCTCCCCCTCCGGCGCAATGCCAAGCTCGAGGATGTCGCGAAACGTCATGCCGTCGAGATTGGCAGCATAGCGCTCAATGCTTGAGGGGTCAGAAAAATCAGTATCATCAAGCATGCGCTTGAAATCGAGGTGCTTCTTGGACATGGGGTACCTCCGAACGTCGCAGTTAACCTCATGGTAGTTCAGGGCAGCATATTCCTCCATGAAATTGAGGTCTTGATCTTGTCCGCTCGATCGGTTATTGTTGTGAGCACCATAAACGGACACAGCAGCGATTGGAGAAACGTGTCTGAGATTAACATTGCCGAGCTTTTTGCGGGCGTCGGTGGATTTAGGCTGGGCCTCGAAGGCTATGCCGACCAGTGTCATCCCGAGTTTTATATGAAGCCCGCCGGACCCTTTCGCACCATTTGGGCCAACCAGTGGGAGCCGCCCGGAACCAAGTCCCGCCAGTTTGCGGCACGTTGCTACATGGACCGCTTTGGCGAAGATTCCGTAGTCAATGAAGATATCAATAAGGTCCTGGAGCAGGCTGAGGCCGGTGAAATTAAAATCCCTGACGTCCAAATGGTCGTTGGCGGCTTCCCTTGCCAGGATTACTCCGTCGCTCGCCCGCTCAATCAGGCGCACGGCATCGAGGGCAAGAAGGGTGTTCTTTGGTGGGACATCTATCACTTTCTCGAGATGAAGAAGCCGCGCTTCGGTCTCTTTGAGAACGTTGACCGCCTGCTCAAGTCGCCCGCGTCTCAGCGCGGTCGCGATTTCGCCATCATCTTGAGCTGCCTCGCCGACCTCGATTACACCGTTGAATGGCGCGTCGTCAACTCTGCGGAATATGGTTTCCCCCAGCGTCGCAAGCGCGTTTACATCTTCTGTGAGAAGAACGCCGGCATGGTCGATCTTGCTGACCGCATGCATAACGGCGTTATGGCGAAGGCCTTCCCCGCCATCTATCCCGACGAAATGGCCGAACTCGATGTCCTGCCCGATCCTTACGAAAACTCGACTCGCTTTGGCGTTGGCCAAAAAACATCGCAGTTCAAGAACGCCGGTGTCATGCAGGGCTGCCACGTTTTGACCTGCGACTTTACCGAGGACTATCACGGCGAGCGCCGCGTACTTGGCGATGTTCTTGTCGCCGAGGCAAATGTTCCAGAACAGTTCTACATCTCTGACGAAAAGCTTCCTGACTGGCGCTACCTTAAGGGCAGCAAGCGCGAGGAGCGCACCAACAAGAAGACGGGCTTTACGTACACGTATTCCGAGGGAGCCATGAGCTTCCCAGATGCCACCGACAAGCCGAGCCGCACCATCCTCACCGGCGAAGGCGGCACAGGCGCCAGCCGTTTTAAGCATGTCATCGAATGCCCCGACGGTCGTTTCCGTCGCCTCGTTCCCGACGAGCTCGATCAGCTCCAGGGATTCCCAAAGGGTTGGACGGACACCGGCATGACCGATGGTCATCGAGCCTTCTGCATGGGTAATGCACTTGTCACTGGCGTACCCCACCGCATCGGCGAGGCCATGGTTGAGGTGTATGGGCTGTAATTAAACTGCTTTTAGCATAAAGAAAACGAGGGCCAGTTCAATCCAGAACTGGCCCTCGTTATTTAGCTATCGAAAACTTCGAATTACTTGCCGTCAGGCACGATACCGACCAAGCTGACCGTTACGTCAAAGGTCGGAGCAGTGGTGTTCTTGCCCTGCTCGGACCAGTTTTGGCAGTCGGAGTCGGTACCTTCCATCCAGATGACGATCTTCATGTTCGTGCCGTTGTAATCGACGCTCGAAGCGACCTTTTGCGCCTTGCCGCTCGGCTTAATGTAGGCTTCGCCCGCTTTCGTGGCACCCCAGTTATCGCCGTTTTGATCAAGCGAATCGGTGCCAGAAAGGTGTAAATACGTAGGAGCAACAACCTTGTTTAGAGATTCGGAGTCGACGCACGACCAACCTGCAACGGTAGCCACGTCGTTGCCCGTATCGGTTGTCGAGGGAGCAGTTGGCGCATAGACAACGCGCAACACACCGTTGATCACAATGCCCACGCGCAGGCTGCCTTTGATTTTATCGAACCATTCCTGCGTGCCGCCATGCTGCGTGATCGTAATGGGCGAGCCGTTGCTCGCGTCCAAATACACATCGGCAACGCCCGTGTTCGCCACGGTATACAACGTGTAATTCGCGGCAGTGAATGCATAGTAATCATTGCCTTGAATGATGTACTTGCCGGGAGCCTCGCCCGAAATGGATGTGTCGACCTTTTGATAGGTGCTCACATTAACGCCTTGCCAGCCTTGGGGAACGTACCAGTTTTTGGCATCGTTCGTCGACGACGGGCTAATCTCGTGACCGACTGCGGAAGCGACCGTGGAGGTGTCTGAGCCGTGGTCGGGCGTGTTGCCTTCAACGATTTGGAGTACCATGCCATTCGCTTGAGCGGAAATGGTGCTGGTAGTCGCATGAACTCTGCTATTCGTGACAAACCATGCGTAGGTAGTTGCAGAAAGAGCCACCGCCGAGACGACGACGGTTAATGCCGCGCCAATAAGCTGAATCTTGATTTTCTTTACAGAATCGTGCATATTCGTCGCCTCCCTCCGTTAAGAAAAAGGGCAGGTTCCCGGGCTGGGAACCTGCCCTTTTACCCAAAAGCAAATAGCTGCGAATTGGGCCTACTCCTTATTGTTGGCAGTTGCAGTGAAATTAATCTTCACACTCTGCGAAGCATCAAGCTTATTCTCCTGAAGGTTCTTCGTATGAATGTTGACATCGGAGCCCTCGTAGAACACATACACATTAACGAGAGTATCTTGACCAGCAGTCACAGAGCCAAGAACCGGCGCGGAATTATCGGCCCCAGAAGAAAGCTTAATTTCGTACTTATTGCCCTTAAGGCCATAAACAACCCAAGCAGTGCAATCAGCATTGGTAACAAGCACACGGAAGGAAGTCTTCAAAAGCTGACCATCAGCTGCATCAGTCACGCCCTCGACGCTCTCAACCTTGAGGTCACTGAGGTTCTGTCCCTTAGAGCTGATGTTGAATTGCTCCTTCTTGGCAAATTGCTTAGTGTCTGCCTCGTCAGGATTTCCAACAGGCTTCAAAGCGCCTTCAAGGGTGGCGTTTTCGAGACCCGAACCGTAACCAGTCATAAACGTGCCCTTGCTGGCACCATCCTGCTCACCAAATGTAGCAGGATAAAGCTTGACAGGACCCTTTAGTTTAGTTACCGCATTGGTCGTATCAACAGCACTTGCACCAGTAGGCCCATTAGTGATAGTCATAAACGCAGCATTAGATTGAGCGGCGATATTCGTAGTGGTAGCGTCGACCTTGTTGTTCGTCACAAACCATGCGAAGGTGGCGGAGCCGAGGGCTACGGCTGCCACGAGGACCATGGCGATGGCGGCGCCCATCTGCTTCTTTAATGCCTTGGTATCCATGCGGACCCCTTTCTTTCCCCATTCATCCCAGATGACCCTCGAGAAGCCCGGAAGGGGAGCCCGCGCTTTCGTGTTGGATGTTGCTTGCCCATCCTTTAGACATGGAACTGAGGATACCATAATTCTTACGATTTCCTTATGAGTTTTCAGCAGCCTACATTCCGGCAGATTCATAGGCCTACCTCTGGTTATATGCGGTGCTATATGAACATCGTTTACCTTATTTGATCTCTCTCCCGCGCAGTCATAAGCCCCTCTTAAGCCTTGCGACCGCAGCGCCATGCCAACGCACACATTCACCCTCCACCGAGCTTTGCCCCTAGCCCTTCCCCACTCGCTATACTGGTGCAGAACGTGTATTTTTGCCTGCTTAGCTCGCTATTTGTTGGGAGGGCCCATGCCTGCCGCCAATCAACCCAAGGGAAGCGTTTCTGCCGGATCGATTAAGCCGGTGACGCGCAAAGCCGTCCGCTGTCAGCGCGAAGTCGCCTGGCTGGTCACGCAAGCGGCCGGCAAGCTCGTCGCCACCACCGACGACGTCAACGCGCCCACGCCCAGCTTTGTGCTGGCAGCGGCGCTTTCGTACACCCGCAAGCAGGAGCAGGCCGCTCAGGACAACGGACACGCGATTGACCACGAGGTCATCATGGGCCCCGACCTTGCGAGCTTTTGTCAGGCTGCG
This sequence comes from uncultured Collinsella sp., assembly GCA_958447915.1. Lineage (GTDB taxonomy): Bacteria > Actinomycetota > Coriobacteriia > Coriobacteriales > Coriobacteriaceae > Collinsella. Next base: position 6,905 of record CAUDCB010000002.1, read on the forward strand.
GGGCTGCCCGCAGCGCCCAACGCGCTTTCGGACGCGGGCTACATGTTCACGCTCTCGGGCGCGGACCTCATCCGCGACCTCTACGCCTACTGTGGCGGCCTGGGCGAACGCATGGGAGACGCGGCGCAGGTCAAACCGGGCTACGCGATCAAACTCGCGCTACGGCTGTTCTTGCTGGATGCCGCCACTGCCAGCGGCGCTACCTCCAAAGACAACGCCTCTGCATAGCAAAAGCGCCGGGCCGAGAATCAATCCCAGCCCGGCGCTCTTTCGTCCTACTTGTCCCCGTCCCCTGCGGGCGAGTTCTTTTGGTTGCGGCGGTTGCTCCAGGTCACGTTGTGTTCCTTGTAGTAATCGGGCGCCTCGTTGCCGCTCGCGCTAATGGGGTCGTTGCCAGTCAGGGTGTCGGCAATATCCTGCACGAACTTAACGAACAGGCTCGAATCGTCGGTCTCGGACGAATCAAAATCGAAACCGAACTCCACCGAGCCGCCGATGATCTTGTCCACGCACTCCGGATCGTCGCCGTCCAGCCAAATGACCACGGTGTATTTGTCCACATCGCCCACGCGGAAGTTCGCGTGGCTGATGGTCGTCACAACGTCTTTGGACGCAAACGGCTCGGTGTTGGGCTCGGGGCTGCCGTTGGCCGCAGCCGCCGCGTAGGTGGTGGGTTCGCCGTTGCGATACACCCTCACGCGCGCCGCCTTCTCCACGCCCTTGCTAGCGCTGACCACCTTGAGCTTGGCGCTGTAGCCCAGATCGGTCTTTCCGGCATTGCGGATATAGAAGGTGTACGCCACGTAGTTCTTGCCGTTGTGGCTGCCGTCGATGTCGTCCAGGTTGTTGGGCAGGTCCTCGGCAGCGATATTGGTGCCGTTGTCCAAGGCATCGGCGGCCAGGCGCGCGGTGGCGTTGTTAAAGTCGCCGTTGTCGGCAATGGCCACGCCGCGGCGGAACAGTTCCAGGCGGTTGAGGTTGATGGTGAAGTTGCCCATGTTTTCCTGCATAAACGACAGGGCGAACAGCACACCAAAGGCAAGCGCCAGCACCACGAGGGCCTTTTGCAGCTTGTCCATGCGCAGCAGCGCCGCGCCGATGCGCTCCATGCGGCGCTTGGGCATATACATCGATACGACCGCGTCGGGGTCGATGTCGTCGAGGTCCTGGTCGGCCAGCGCCTGCTCCAGCTCCTCGATGCGCACCACGCCGCGGAGGTCGCGCTTGGGCTTGGGCTTGCGCTTGGGTTTGCCGAAACGCTTGCGGGAGGTGGGGTCGGTGCTGGGGGTGTCCTCGGGCTGACTCTCGGTCAAATCCTCAGTCATGCCCTCGGCATGATTCTCGGCCAAATCCTCGGCGGCTTGATCTTTGTTGTCGTTACGCTTGAACAGTGCCATGGCGATCAGAGCTTATACTTGGCGCGGATGTAGCCGACGTATTCTTTGACGAGCTCGCGCTCCATGTCGTCGGCGTAACGGAACTGCAGGCCGCAGACGTTGCGGTACAGGCTGCCCTTGGGCGCGCGGCGCACCCAGCACACGATGCCCAGCTGCTCGGGCAGCTCGTACCGCTCGCCCTGCAGGCGGATTGTGGGCATTTGTACGGCCAGGGCCTCGCCCACGTCGGGGTAATCGTTGAGGTAGATAGCCAGGCCGCCGGCCGAGACGTCGATGGTCATGGCGTCCTCGGGCTCGGGGGTCGGCGCGTTGTCGCGCTGGTAGGTCAGGCGCATGGCGACCTTAAAACGCTCGTCGCGGCGCTTGACAAAGGTGCGCTGCTCGGCGACTTTGCGCATTTTCCAGTAGGTGCGGATGCCCTTTTTCTCGACTGCCTCGGGATAGCCGGCGAGCACGAACGTCTCCTCGCCCACTTTGTATTGCAGCAACAGCTTTTGGTTTTCGTCCATGAGCAGCGGCTTGCCGGCGAGCATGGGCGCGCTCATAAGGAAGTACGCCTCGTCCAGGCCCTCTTTGTACGTGGCGAGCATGTTGAAGTCGGTTTTTTGGCCCATGGGCACGTCGAATGCCACCTGAAGCTTAGTCCCCGGCGTTATCTGTTGCTCTGCCATGTATTCTCCCCTAGTCGCGGGCGCCGATATCATCGTCGTGCGCGATGCGCATTGGGCTATTGTACCTGCTTTGCTGGAGGTTTCGGTGGGCGGCGCGTGAAATGCTGGGATGAGGGACGGCGGGCGCGGCGCGGGGGCGCGGCGGACACCACACGAGCGAGGATTATCGGACTGTTTGAAATCGAGAGTGGATTATTGGACGGTTTTTGACCGTTTTGAGGCCGATTCCGTCCGATTTTCCACTCTCGAGCAGCGGGCATCCGGAAATCCACTCTCGTGCGTCCTAAAATCCACTCTCGAGCGGCGGGCGTCCGCTAATGCAGCTACCTTGCGTGCCCCGTTAGCCGATACTTGCGATTGCGGCTCGTCACCGCTGCCGTAGGCTCAATCTCGCCCTGAGCAATAAGCGCATTAACGCGCGTCCTAACTTGAGAGACGGTAAGCCCCGTGTGCCCTGCCAGCTCGCGCGTTCCCAACTCGTCATAGCGCTTGAGGGCCGCCATGATCAGGTCCCCACCATGATCGACCTGCTCAACCTTGGAGCGATAGAGGACAACCTTAAACCGGTCAAAACCAGGGCAAAACAGGGGCTCGGCCAGACCGTGCGCACGCATGGCATCGACCATCATCGGGATGCCCGATCCGTTGCCCTCGGCAGGAGAGCCCGCACCGTCGGGCAATGGGACAAGCGACATGAGCTTCACGAGCGTCGCGTTGCGGCACCGAGAACTACCGTCAAACAGATTCTCGCGAGTTTTTCCGCCATAAAGACCGCCAGGGTTCGTCACCTCGATACGGTCATCAAAGACGTCAACAGCGATCGACTGTCCACAGAACCGATCTCTGTATTCTCGGTGGATTACGGCGTTGGCAATCGCCTCACGCAAGACTTCCTCGGGAATCTCCAGCGAGTCGATACGCGAGACACCTTGAACGGTCGAGGTGCGACGCAGGTTTTTGGCGACAGCCGCGACAGCATCCGAAATCATCTCGCCCAAGGTGCCCTCGCAGACTGTGCGGTCCATAAACCTTAGCGGTCCCGCAGCGCCCTTTTGAGTTCCCGCATGGACAGCTACATCAATAAAGAGCTTGGGATAGAACTGCTGAGGGTAAACGCCCGCGGCAAGGAGGCCAGCCTTGGTAACATTGCCCTGGGGGTCGAGGAAATTCAGACGCTCCATCTTTGTCTTCCTGTCCGTCGCACCGTGCATCGCTCGAGGCGTCAACGAATAGGCACGCTCTATCGTGCGGTCGACCAGCGACTCGTCGAGATCGCCCACACTCGTGCCGGGCACCGTATCGCGATCGCTAGGACTCGTCCGTTCGTATGACGACAGCGCCAAAACCTCGGTCGACGAAAGCGGCACGTCTTTGTCATCGATGCGCTTGTAGCTGCCGCCCTGGGCGCCCCGTTCTATTACATAGCAAGGCTTGCTCGACGGGTCAAGCTCCTCGATTGTGATGGCGAGAACAACGGTACCCCGAAGCTCCACGCGCTCAATGGTGTATTTGGGCGGATTGGCCAGCTTTCCACGACCGCCGGCATCGCCCATGCCCGCCACGAATTGGTTGAGTACTTTCTCGGTCTCAAAGTTTGCAACTGGGACAAAACCCGCACGCTCGCTCACTCCGAGTACGATGATGCCGCCGGCGGTGTTTGCGAAAGCGCTGACCGTTTCCCATACGTCGCGGGAAAGCGTCGTGGCGCTCTCTTTTACTTCGACGTTAAGGTCATCCGAACCCATGCGCTTTAAAGACTCGAGCAAACCGGCCAGCTCGTTTTCGTTCATCTGCACGTCCCTTCGCTCGGTCCTGCGGAGAATGCCGCAGACGGATTTCCCTCGTCTCTCAGTTATCTCTCGTAATTATCTCTCGTCTTTCTGTTATCTCTCGTATTAGATATGAGTGAAAGATGAGAGATAAGATATCTCTACCTGCTTCATTAAATCATGTTTTTGCTGGTGGAACAATCGATATTGAGACAATACCATGGTTGCTTGTCTCTTTGCTGCTGAGCTATCTCTCGTAATTATCTCTCGTCTTTCTGCCATCTCTCATATTAGTGACGAATGAGAGACGAGAGATGCGCGAGTGATGCATGAGCGTGGATTATTGGACGGTCGGAAAATCCCTCAAACAAAAAACGGGGCCGGCCTTACGCCGAGCCCCGTTTTCAAACGGTCAGTTAGTTATCCAACGCGCGAGCATAGCAGTCAACATTACGCCGCCGCGAACACTCCCAAGCCCGTTCCGATGATGCAGATTGCGAAGATGCCCAAGATGATCCAAATGGTCTTGACGCCCTTTTTATAGAGGGCAACGCAAGCGAACGTTGCCAGCAAGGGCAGCAGACCGGGGAAGATCGAATCGAACAGATCCTGCAGGACAATCTCCGAACCACCCACGTCAAAGGTCAAAGCCGTGGACAGCGAGACCTGTGCCGCAATCATGGCGCCGATAACGGTCATTCCGAGAACACCGGCAGCATGCGTCATGCGAGACATAAGGTTGCTCTCTTCGGACTGCTGCAAAAACTTGGTTCCCAAGTCGTAACCCAGATGGGCGGCGACGATACGCGTTGCAAAGTTAATCACGGAGTAGATGAGCGCGTACACGATGGGGCCGAGCGGGTTGCCCGTCGAAGCGATGCCAATACCAATGCCGGCGGCAACCACGCGGAACGTACCCCAGTAGAACGAATCGCCGATGCCGGAAAGCGGTCCCATAAGGCCGACCTTCATGGCGTTAATCGAGGACGTGTCGAAGTTCTTATCGGCAGCCGCCTGCTCTTCCATCGAAACCGTTAGGCCGGCTACAAACGGAAGCACATGAGGCGTGATGTTAAAGAACTCGGTATGGCGATCGAGCGCCGCATAGTAATCGTCGTCGTTGGGATAGATCTTTCGCAGGGGCTTCTGAATGGTGTACATGAAGCCCATTGCCATCATCTTGTCGTACGACTGCGAGCACTGGCTCGTAAACTGGCGAAGGAACATGCTCCGATACATATCGGGAGTCATAATCGCGTCCTTCTTGGCCTCTTTGAGGTCGGTGTTCTGGATAGCCATTAGAAGTCCTCCTCTTCATCTGCAGCAACCGTCTGCGGACCGGACGAGCCCTCGCGGAAGGCCAGGAGCAGCGCGACGCAAATGGCAGCTGCGGCGACGCCGACCACGTCCATCTTGAGGTAGATGACCATAATGAAGCCCAGGAACAGCCAGGGAAGGAGCTTGTTATCGCCCATGGTCCTGATAAGAAGAGCGAAGCCGATGCAGACCATGACGCCGGACGCAACGTTGAGGCCGTCCATCACAAACTGCGGAATCGCGTTGAGCGCATTGTTGATAAGGTCGGCACCAAAGAACAGCGAGCCAAACACCAGCAGTGCAGACGGAATGCCAATCGACAGCGGCACGATGGTCAGATGGTACAGATTCGCCTTGGCAAGATCGCGATTTGCCAGAGCGGTCTCAATCTTCTTGCAGGCAAAGGCACCCGGAACGGCGTAGCAGAAGTTGCGCCACACCTGAAGGAAGACGGAGACGGGAAGGGCGAGCGCGACGGCAGTTGCCGTGCCCGTACCCGTAATGACGGCAAACGCGCAGCCAAGCACGCCGGAGGCATAGACCTCGGGAGGAACCGCCGCGCCGACCATGATGGCGCCCATGAACATGGACTCCAAAGCAGCGCCGACGATAACGCCCTGCTGGACATCGCCAAGGATCAAGCCGACAAACAGGCTCGTAAACAGCGGACGACCAAGCATCGTAATGCCAAATAATTGCTCGTCCATGGACGCAATAAATGCGACCAGTGCAACTAGAAGATACTGGACAACCATTTCGATCAACCCCAGAAACAGGTCTGCAGGCGAGGCATTCTGCGCAGCTCGCCTGCAGACAACCGCAGCAATTTGAGAGGATTAGTAGTTCATCTGGTGATAGTAACGACGCGTGGTGAGCGGGTGGTTACGGACGTGCTCGAGATGGCAGCTCAGACGCTCGGTGATGGTGTAGGTGACCATCGGGGAGACGATCTTGCGGAACTCGGGGTCGCTGAACGGCAGCTCGACCTCGGCGGTGTCAAACTTGTTCACGCGGACGTTGACGCCCTTCTCGTCGGCGAGCATGTGAGTGAAGTTGTCCACGCGGTCCATGAGCTTACGGGTGTCGTCCTCGCCGTAGAGCATGATGAGGCTCGTGCCTTCCTCGCACAGCTCGATGGTGCCGTGGAAGAACTCGGCGGCGTGGATGGACTTGGTCTTGATCCACTGCATCTCCTCGAGGATGCACATGGCGTAGTCGTAGGCCTCACCCCAGAGCATGCCGGAGCCAATCACCATGTGGTAATCGGTGTCCTTGAAGTCCTCGGCCATGGCGGCGCAGCGCTCGTCCTGAGCGTCCTTGGCCTTGATGAGGTACGGAGCGATGTTGCCGAACTCTTCCATGAAGGTGTCGTACTTGGGGAAGGCGCCGGCGTTCTTGAGGAAGCGGGCGACCAGCGTGATCTGGTAGGTGTAGATGGCCTCGCACAGAACGTCGTCCTCGGCGAAGCTGAAGAACTTGTAATCGGCGTACTCGGTGGCCGGGGTGTTGTCGTTGGAGACATACATCAGCGTGCGGGCGCCCTGCTCCTGGCAGAACTTGGCAGCCTCAATGATCTCGGGGGTGGTGCCGGTACGGGTGGAGAAGACGCAGACAGAATCCTTGTTGAAGGTCTTGGGCGGGCAGGCGAGGAACTCTGCGGCGATCTCGCAGTGGACATCGACGTCGGCCGTGGTGGTCTCGACCCAATACTTCATCGGGAGCGTGTGGGCCCAGGTGCCGCCGCAGCCGATGAAGAAGATGTTGGAATAACCCTGCTCGCAGACCTCGTCCACGGCAGCCTCAATCTGAGGACGGAGAGCGAGGGCATCGCTCACAACCTTCTCGTAACGAGGCTCATCGAAATTGAACATCCCTTACTCCTAACTCACTTGGATGAACCCTTCATTCATCCCATGACGTTATAATACTTTATATAACTAACTATGCAAGAACTATTTCAGACTTTTTTGATTTTTCTTTAATAAAAAGCCCGCCGATCAAATGATCGACGGGCATAGGCATAGAGCATTGGTTCAATAAATGCCGAGCATCAACGTGTTTCCGGCTAGAAAACGTCCTTGGCAAACACCTTAGCGTCATTGGGGACCTGACGGATTTCGATGGCCACGCCATCGCCCAGGAGCTCTTGGATATGCTCGGCATCTTTCTCGGTCGCAAAGATCGCAGGGGTCGGATGAAGCGTGGTCTCAGGGGTCTTTCGGGTTCCGCCCAGATTGATCTCTTTGATGTCTTTGCAACCCTTAGCGAGACGATAGACATCTTCAATCGTCTCAGTGATGATAAACAGCGAATACTTGTCGGTAACGCCGCTGTTGAGCGCCTCGATAGCAGCGTCAACATCCTTGATGACGAGTTTAACGCCGTTGGGGCGGGCGAGCCTCAAGGCCGCCTTCCTCATGTCGTCTTTTGCCACAGCATCGCTGGCAAGCAAGATGCAATCTACATCCAAAGCGTGAGTCCAGGACATGGCAACTTGGCCGTGAATCAGTCGGTAATCAACTCTCGTAAGCTTAATCATCGTTATCATCTCCGCACGTGATAAAGGGAATGACAGGTGTGGCCCCTAGCTAGGGCTCGAACCAGAACTAACTAGAACTCTTCTTCCTCGGCGCCGGCAAGCATGTCCGCCGCCTCGCAAAGCTGAATAAACGAACGCGATCCCTCGACCGCGGCTTTGGCCTTGTCCGCATCCAGGGAGTCCAGCTGTGTAACCATTTCCACCAGCAGCGGCAAGTTCATTCCAGCGATTAACGTAAACGATCCGTCGGTCTGCCTCTGAATGAATTCGTTGTTTACAGAGCCGCCAAAGATGTCAGTCACGACAAACCAAGAGTCGGCAGGGTCCCTCGTCTCCATCCATGCATCAATCAACGCCGCGACGTCCCTTGAATCGTCATCGACATAGGCGCACAGGCACTCGATTCGGTCGTTGGTGCCCATCAGAATCTCCAGAGAGCTTTTCATGCCTTGGGCGAGATAACCATGACTCGCTAGCAATATCTTATTCATAGTTCTCCAATACCAATAGGACGTACTATATTGTCATAACAAAGTATATTAGCAATCTACCCTACGTGGTGTGTCTATTTTCCAAATCCGCGAACGGTAACAATTGGTCGGTAAATCGACCAATCTATCGCTAATTTACAAATAGAACTTCAGTCGCTCGGTGCAGTACACCTGACGGGAGATGAAAAGCGGCTCGCCACTTGGGGCATAACGTCTATCGACAAACAGAAGCAGCGAAGAGTCCAGCTCCACGTTAAGGTATGCCGCCTCGAGCTCGCTCGCATAGCAGACCTCGAGCGTACGCGTGTTGGGACCCATCTTGATCCCCTGGCGATCGAGTACCGCCATCAGCGAATCATCGAGGGACTCATGCTCCAAAAAAGAAAGCGCAGCGGAATAGCTATTGGTTTCCAGCATCGTGGGCTTGCCATCCACAAGGCGCAGACGACGGCTACGCAATACCTTTTGGGTATCGTCTACGCCCAGGAACTTCGCGTCTCGCAGACTTGGGAAGTCCCAGCCCATTTCGAGAACCCTGGTAGACGCCTGTTTGCCCGCAAGCTGGCACGAATGGGTAAAGCTCTCACGGTCGTCCGCGGCATACATCTGCGTGTCCGACGAAACGAACGTGCCCTTGCCGCGGGCCCTCTCAACAAGCCCAGCATCTTCCATTTCTTTAATTGCGGAGCGAACCGTTATTCGGCTCACGCCAAATTGCTCGATAAGCTCCGCCTCGGTCGGAAGCTTATCTCCCGGGCGGTACGTGCCGTTGGCGATTGAATCAGAAAGCGCACGAACAATCTGTTTGTACAGGGGGATAACGCTATTTGCCTCAACCATATCAACCATACCTTTACAAGGAATCAGCAGCCTATAGATAAATGACTTATATTGTATTAGAACTTTTTAGCACTCCACGCCATTTCCTATAATGTTTTAGCAAACGAGGGGTTATTTTGCGTAAGCGGTGTAGAGTCCATCCATTTCCGCATACAGCTTCAATCTGATGGCGGTATATGCATCCGATAAGCCGATTGATTTTTATCTTCTACCTGTCTCACATTCATCCCACGTCGTAGAGATGAATGTGAGGTGAGAGATACGTACTTGACGCGCGAGCGTGGATATTTGGACGGTTTTTGGGCTTTTGGCGGCCGATTTCGTCCGAAAATCCACGCTCATGCGGCAGACGTCCGAATTTCCACGCTCGTGTGCCAGAAAATCCACGCTCATCCGGCAGATTGGTCGAGGGCCCCATATGGGTATACTCTCGTGGATTCGACTCGATTCGCCCCCGCTGGGGCGTCAAAGGAGACTGCATATGCCCACCACCTCAACCGACCCGCGCGCCGCTGCCGCCGCGCTGCTGGTGCCCGGCACCACCTGCCACGGCTTTGCCGTCGAGCGCTGCGAGACCGTGCCCGAGCTCGACTCGGACGCCTACGTGCTGCGTCACGCTGCCTCGGGCGCTCGCCTGCTGTACCTAGCGTGCGACGACGAAAACAAGGCCTTTGCCATTGGCTTTAAGACGCCGCCGGCCGATTCCACCGGCGTGTTCCACATTCTTGAGCACTCGGTGCTGTGCGGATCGGCCAAGTTTCCCGTCAAGGAGCCGTTTGTCGACCTGATCAAGAGCTCCATGCAGACGTTCCTCAACGCCATGACCTACCCCGACAAGACCATCTACCCCGTTGCCACCACCAACGAGCAGGACCTGTACAACCTGATGGACGTGTACCTGGACGCGGTGTTCAACCCGGCCATCTATACCAAGCCCACCATTTTTGAGCAGGAGGGCTGGCACTACGAGCTGGACCTGCCGGAGGGCGCTGGCGCCGATGACGACACCGGCGAGGTAGATTTTGAGGCATGTCCCAAAAATCTACGCGAGGGCACGCTGCGCTATAACGGCGTGGTGTTCAACGAGATGAAGGGCGCGCTGTCCGACCCCATGAGCGTGCTGGACGACGCCGTCAACGCCGCGCTCTATCCCGACACCGCCTATGCGCGCGAGAGCGGCGGCGACCCGCGCGCGATTCCCGCGCTCACCTACGAGCAGTTCCTGGACACGCACGCGCGCCACTACAACCCCTCCAACTCCTACATTACGCTCTACGGCGACCTAGATGTGGACCGCGCACTGGCGTTTTTGGACGAGCTTTATCTGTCGCAGCCGAGTGCCGCGAGCCGCCGCATGGACGCTGCCGTTGCCGCCGGCGAGGACCCGTCCACGCTGGCGCCCAATCCGCTGGACGTGCAGGCGCCTGTGACCTGCGAGTATAAGCGCGTCGAGATGGCCACCACGCCCGAGAACGCCCTGGTGGGCCTGGGCCTTGTGCTGGGCAGTGCACTCGACCGCAAGCGCACGATCGCGGCGGATATCCTGTTCGAGGCGCTGCTGGGTTCCAACGAAGCACCGGTTAAGAAGGCCATTCTAGCCGCCGGCCTGGGCGGCAACGTGGTGAGCTACACCGCGGCCGAGAGCCTGCAGCCCTACGAGCTCATCATGCTGCAAAACGCGCAGCCCGGCGTGGCGCGCGAGCTGCGTCGCGTGTTCCAGGACGCCTGCCGCGACCTGTGCGAGCACGGCGTTCCGCGCGAGCGCCTGGAAGCCATCATCAGCAGCAACGAGTACGACCTGCGCCAGCGCGACTACGGTATCGCCGACGGCGTGGCCATTGCGTGCGACGCGCTGAGCACATGGCTCTACGATGACGACGCTGCGACGCTGGCGCTCAAGTATGGCCCGGTGTACGAGGAGCTACGCGGCGAGCTGGACGGCAGCTATTTTGAGGACCTGCTGCGCGAGCTCGTGCTGGAGAACGACCACATGGCACTGGTCGAGCTGGTGCCGGTGGACGCCGCCGAGGGCGCAGAGGGTGCCGAGGCCGCCGAGCTGGCAGCCAAGCGTGACGCCATGACCGATGCCGAGCTTGCCGATGTGGTCGAGCGCACAGCCACGCTGCGTGCCGCGCAGGAGGCCGAGGACACGCCCGAGGCCAAGGCCACGCTGCCGCGCCTGCGCGTGTCCGACATTGGCGAGGCGCGCCCCGAGCCGCCGCTCGTTGTGGACACGACCGCGCCCATCCCCTGTCTGCGCCACGGCATTCCCACCAACCGCCTGGCCTACGTCATGCAGTACTTCGACCTGAGCTGCGTCGCATTTGAGGACCTGCCCTACGTGACGCTGCTCTGCCGCCTGCTCAAGCAGCTGCCCACACGCGAGCACTCGGCTGAGGAGCTCGACAACCTGCTCGCCGGCAAGCTGGGCTTTTTGAGCTTTACGACCGAGGTCATGACGCAGCCCGACGTGGACGGCGTGCGCCCCTATCTGCTGGTGAGCGCCGGAGCCCTGTCCGAGAAGATCGATGCGCTGGCGAGCCTGCCGCGCGAGGTGTGGTCGAGCACGCTTTTGCTCGATGCCGATGCCGACCGCGTGCGCGACGTGCTCACGCAGATTCGCATTGGGCTTGAGCAGGGCTTTATCAACAACGGTCACTCGGCGGCACTCGGTCGCGCGATGAGCTACAGCTCGCCTTCGGCCGTGGTGCGTGAGCAGCTTTCGGGCGTGGATTTCTATCTGTTCCTGCGCGATCTGCTCGAGCACTTTGACGAGCGCCTGGACGACCTGCGCGCCAAGCTTGCCGAGCTGGCGGAGCGTATCTTTGTAGCCGATGGCTGCCTGGCGAGCTTTACCGGCAGCGACGAGGACTTTGACGCGTACTGGGATGCCGCGGGTAACCTGGGGCTGGACGCTGGCGACGACGTCGATGCCGGCCGCGACGCGCTCGTGGTGCCGACGCCGCGCGACCGTCACGAGGCCTTTGTCATTCCCAGCGACATTTGCTTTGCGGCAAGCGCGTGCGACCCGCGTCGTCTGGGCATTGACGTGACGGGAGCCTGGGCCGTGGCTGCCAACGCGCTCTCCTACGACTACCTGTGGAACGAGATCCGCGTGAAGGGCGGTGCGTACGGCTGCGGATTCCGCGCAGCCGGCGAGCGCCAGACGGCGTTCTATACCTACCGCGACCCGGCAATCGACCCCTCGATTGAGCGTGTGGAACGCGCAGGCGAATGGCTCGGCAGCTTTGAGCCCGACGAGGCCGCCTTCGAGGGCTTTATCGTGAGCTGCGTAAGTGGCATGGACGCGCCGGTGAAGCCGTACGCGCTCACCAAGCGCCGCAACACGACCTACCTGGCCGGGCTCGATCCGCACGCGCGCGAGGAGCGTCGCGCCCAGATGCTCGCCGCCACGCCCGGTGAGCTGCGCTCGCTCGGCGCCGACGTGACGCGCATCGCGACCGAGTCACCGACCTGCGTCTTTGGCGGCCGCGACGTCATCGCCAAGAGCAACGCCAGCTTTAACGTAGTCGACCTGCTCGCCTAACGCACAAAGGTAGATTTTTGGGACATGCCCGAAAATCTACCTTTTTCTTTAACGGGCGGGGCGGAGCGAGCCGGCTTTGGCACGGGATGCACCGCACCGCCCGCCGGTTTGTCTAAATCTGTAACAGTTGGGCAGGAATATGGGCTCAAAACGTTACAGATCGAGACAGTTCTGGATGACACCAGCCCTTTGTCTCGATCTGTAACATCTGAGCCCATTTTTGCCGAGTAACTGTTACAGATTTAGACAAACCACTACGGACGCTAGCCTCAGCCCAAACCACCACAAAGGTGTCCCCTTTGTGGTGGTTTGGGCCGTCATTATCGCGTTTGCCCAGATAAAACCTGCCAAAATAAACCTATCCCTTTTTGGCAGGTTTCCCGCGGCTAGCGCACCTGGTAGGCGCGGGCGTTTCGCGCCGAGAGGAAGACCGTGGAACCGTTGTGGATGAGCGAGCTCACCTGCGGGGCAATAAGGCCCGCGACGCCTCCCGCCAACAGCAGCGAGTTGAGGCCGATGACCTCTCTAAACGATGCGTCCATGCGCTCCTCGAGCCCAAGCGCCAGACGGCGCAGCACCACGAGCGAGGAAAGGTCGCCGTCGGTGAGCGTGATGTCGGCAACCTCCTTGGCGATCGCGGTACCCGAGCCCATGGCCACGCCCACGTTGGCGGCCGAAAGCGCCGGCGAGTCGTTGACGCCGTCGCCCACCATGACCACGCGGCGCCCGGCCGCGCGCATCTGCTCGATCACGGTGTGCTTGTCCTCGGGCAAAAGGTCAGCGTGGAACTCATCGATCCCCGCCTTCCCCGCGATACGCGCGGCGGCGTTGGCGTTGTCGCCCGTGAGCATCACGATATGCTCAAAGCCCAGCGCGCGGAGCTGCGCCAGCGCCTCGGGCGCGCCCGGCTTGAGCGGGTCCTGGATGCCGATTGCACCCTTGAGCACGCCATCGACCGCCAGGTAGAGCTTCGAGAGGCCGTCGAGCTTCTCCTCGATCAGCGCCCGCACATCGTCGGCGATCGTGACGCCCTCGTCCTCGACCACAAAATGCTCGGAGCCGATCACGCAGCGCTTGTCGTCGAGCGAGCTCGCGATACCATGCGCCACCAGGTACTCGACCTCGGCATGACGCTCGCGGTGCTCGAGCCCGGCCTCGGCAGCCGCATTGACCACGGCGCGCGCCACCGGGTGCGGAAAGTGCTCCTCAAGGCAGGCCGAGAAGCGCAGCACCTGCGTGCGGTCCCAGCCATCGAACGAAAGCACGTCCGCCACCTGTGGGGCAGCGGCAGTCAGGGTGCCCGTCTTGTCGAAGACGATGGTGTCGGCCGTGGCAAAGGCCTCAAAATGCTTGGATCCCTTGACGGTGAAGCCCTCGCGCGCGCTCTGGCTCATGGCCGTGAGCACGCTGATGGCGCCCGTGAGCTTGAGCGCGCAGGAGTAGTCGACCATGAGCGCGGCACTCGTGCGCACCAGGCTGCGGGTCTTGAAGTAGACGCCCGCGGCGAGCAGGAAGTTCCACGGCACAAAGGCGTCGGCCATATGCTCACGGCGGCTGAGCGACTCGGCCTTTAAGGCCTCGGACTGCTCGACCAGGCTCACGATCGAGCGCAGCTTGGTATCGGTCGCGGCAGCGCGCACGCGCACGTAGGCCTCGCCGTCCTCCACGGCCGTGCCGGCAAAGACGTCGTCGCCCACGCTGCGCTCGATAGCCAGCGGCTCGCCGGTGAGCGTGGACTGGTTGACCATGGCGCAGCCCCACTCGACGGTACCGTCGACGGGGATGGGCATGCCGGTGCGCACCACAATGAGGTCGCCGGCGACAAGGCTCGATGCCTGGACGCGGCGCTCCTCTGCCCCGCGCACCGTGGCATCGCCGCAGGGGATGAGCTGCGCGTAGTCGGGCACATCGAGCAGCGAGTAGATGAGCTGGTTTTGCGACTGCGCACGGGTGTAGTCCTCGAGGAGCTCACCCAGGTTGAGCAGCAGCATCGTGCTGGCAGCGGTGCGCCAGTCGCGCTTGAGGAAGGAGATGCCGATGGCCGCGGCGTCGAGCACGGGCACGTCGAGGCGCGCGCCGGCAAGAGACGCGAGCGCGGCCTTGAGAAAGCCGCGATAGCTCCAGACGGTATAGATCGTGGAGAGCGGCGCCGGCAGGAACCAGCGGCGGGCGAGATGTCCGCCGAGGAGCGTGGCGATATCCATGAGCAGACTGTTGGTGCGCGGCGCAAGCGCGACGGTGCAGTCGCGACGTGCCTCGTCCACGGCCGTGCGGTCGATAGCGGCGATGGCGGCGAGCGCCTGGGCGCGGGCGGCGGGATCAAACTCGACGGCGAGTGAGCCCATGCGCGGATAGACCGTCGCCTTTTGGATGACGGGATGCTGGCGGAGGGCGCGCGTGAGGGCGTCGATGTCCGCCTCGGGCACGCGACCGACGAGCTTAACGCGCACGCGGCCGGGGACCTCGTGTTGGATGGTGTAGTTCATGCGTGAAGGCCTCTCTTGGTATGGGGCGTCAAACGTGCGCCCAAAAGAGCAGCAGCTGCGTCGCTTGGGGGCGATCGCAGCTGCTTAGAGTCGTTGAGACAAGCGTTGGGCGCGAGGTCTACTCGGCCTTGCCGCCCTCGACGACCTCCACGTCAACGGGGTTGTTGAGGTACTCGGCCTCGGCAACGATGTCGTCGACCTGGGCCTTGGCCTGCTCGACGATGTCCTGGTAGCCAGCCTTGACGCGCATGCCGGCGGCAACGGTAGCCACAGCGGCACGCTTGGCGGTGTCGGACGCGAGGGCCTTGGGAACAACGACGCCCAGGACGGCGCCGGCGGCAACGAGCAGGGAGTGAGTCTTGGAAATGCTGACCATGGATGATCCTTTCGGACGTGCGGATAGAACGGTAATTAGTTCAGACTAACATTCTTTGAGTAGACGAGGATGCAAAGTCACCGTACGGCAATCCCGAAGGCGCGTCTTTTTGCGTTGTGCTGCTGAACTGGGGTTCAATCTACCCCGCAAGTGGGAAGGTAGGCCATGGTAACTCGCGTTATGCACATCTCGATCATAGTTGCGCACATGCAACAGTTGGCGGTGGCTAACCACCGGATTGCTGGCCGGCCTAAGGGCCGGCGGTTGACCCGTTTGCCCTCGCGACGGAAGGGATAGACTTTGTAGCATCCGAACAGCTGCTTTGGAGGAATGTATGCTTAACGTTGCGCAACACAAACAAGCCGTCCGTGCCAAAGCGCTTGCCCGGCGCAACGACATCCCGCAGGCCCTCCGTGAGCAAAAGTCAGCCTCAATATCCTCCCAGCTCGCAGCAAAACTCGACCGGCTGCTCGACAGCCATCAAGGCGACCCGGCAACCTTGGCAACGTATGCGGCAATGGGATCCGAGCCCGATCCTTCCGCATTTGCCAGCTATGCCGAGCGGCGCGGCTGCCGCGTCGCGTACCCCTGCATGCTCTCATCAGCCGAAGCCGCTGCGTGCGGCCAGCGCATGTGTATGAGGGCCGTCGCCGTCGGCGATGCGCCCGCGGCCCCGTTTATCGCCCGCCCCACGCGGGCCTTCGCGGCCACGGACATCGACAGAGACCGCTTCCCCATCGTGCCTGCCGAGACTCTCGACATGATCGTCGTGCCGCTCGTAGCCTTCGACCGCACCGGCGCGCGCCTGGGCTACGGTGGCGGCTGTTACGACCGCTACCTGCCCGCACTTCGTCCCGACTGCCACATCATCGGCATCGCCTTTGAAGAGCAGCGCGTCGACCACGTCCCCACCGATGCCCACGACCTGCCGCTACCCAACATCATCAGCGCCTAACCGCCGGCGTGTCTCATTACACGAGCGCAGTCTAGTGCTCCTCGCCGGCGCGGGCTAGGTCGTAGGGCGTGGTCTGGTAGACGTAGTAGTTGAGCCAGTTGGTGTAGAGCAGCTGAGCCTGGCTGCGCCAGACGTTGCGCGGCTCGGCGGTGGGGTCGTCGCCCGGGAAGTAATGCGCCGGCACCTGAGGGTTGAGCCCGCGCTTCACGTCGCGCTCGTACTCCAGGCGCAGTGTGTCGGTATCGTACTCGGGATGGCCAAAAACAAAGAAGCGACGGCTGTCGGTCGACTTGACGATGTACAGCCCCACCTCGTCGGACACGGCCACAACCTCAAGCTGCGGCTCGGCCTCCACGTCCTCGCGGCGCACATCGGTGTTGCGCGAATGCACGGCATAGAAACGGTCGTCGAAACCGCGGACCAGCGGGCTTTGCGGCTTCACCAAATAATGCTCGAACACGCCACTTGCCTTGGCTGGTAGATCGTGCTTCTGAATGCCGTAATGGTGATACAGGCCAGCCTGCGCGCCCCAACAAATGTGCAGCGTGGAGTGCACATGCGTGGTGGACCAATCCATGATCTGGCAGAGCTCGGGCCAGTAGTCGACCTCCTCGAACGGCATCTGCTCCACGGGCGCGCCCGTGATAATCAGGCCGTCGTAGTGGATGTCGCGGATGTCGTCGAACGTGCGGTAGAACGTCTCCAGGTGGCCGGCGCTCACGTGCGTGGCCTCGTGCGTCTTGGTGCGCAGCAGGTCCACCTCCACCTGCAGCGGCGTGTTGGAGAGCTTGCGCATGATCTGCGTCTCGGTGGCGATCTTGGTGGGCATGAGGTTGAGGATGAGCACGCGCAGCGGACGGATGTCCTGGTGCAGCGCGCGGTACTCGGTCATGACAAAGATGTTCTCGCTCTCGAGCTGCGCGGCGGCAGGGAGGGCGTCGGGGATGCGAATGGGCATGGATGCTCCTTACGAGTCAGTTGCAGCTATGGTACAACGAGCGGCCCCATCCGCGCGAGCACATCGCTCAGCGATGCCGTCAGCGGCCCGAATCACTCCAAAAGTAGAGATTAAGGCATGTCCCAAAAATCTACGGCGCTTTAGCCTAGCAAAGTGGCGGCAGGACGCTACAATGGTTCGACGCGAAAAACTCGGCCGAAAGGATACATATATGTACCAGACGCGTAAGATCGGTGTGGTCGGCCAGGGCCACGTAGGAGCACATGTCGCCAACAGCCTGCTCATGCAGGGCATTGCCGATGAGCTGTACCTGTGCGATATCAATGAGGCCAAGGTGACATCCGAGGTCCAGGACCTGCGCTACTCCCTTTCGTTTGTCCCGTACAACACCAAGATCGTCAACTGCTACGACCACTACGAGGAGCTGGCCTGCTGCGACGTCATCGTCAACGCCGCCGGCAAGGTCGCGCTGGTCGCTGGCAACCGCGACGGTGAGTTGTTCTTTACCACCGACGCCGCCCGCACCTTTGCCAAGCGCATCGTCGACGCCGGCTTCGACGGCATCTTTGTGAGCATCTCCAACCCCTGCGACGTCGTGTGCACCGAGCTGTGGCACCTGACCGGCTACGATCCCAAGAAGATCATCGGCTCGGGCTGCGGTCTGGATTCCGCCCGCCTGCGCACCGAGATCTCCAAGAAGGTCGGCGTGAGCCCCAAGTCCATCGACGCCTACATGATCGGCGAGCACGGCTTTAGCCAGCTGGCTGCCTTTAAGGCCGCGACCATCGCCGGCAAGAGCCTCAACGAGCTTCAGGCCGAGAACCCCGACAAGTACGCCTTTGACCACATGGAGGTCGAGGAGCTCGCGCGCAAGGGCGGCTATGTGACCTACCAGGGCAAGCAGTGCACCGAGTACGCCGTCGCCAACTCCGCCGCGCGCGTCTGCGCCGCCGTGCTGCACAACGAGCACGCCGTGCTTTCCGCCTCCACGCTCATGACCGGCCAGTATGGTGAGGAGGGC
Source organism: uncultured Collinsella sp. (assembly GCA_958447915.1). Lineage (GTDB taxonomy): Bacteria > Actinomycetota > Coriobacteriia > Coriobacteriales > Coriobacteriaceae > Collinsella. The sequence continues at coordinate 25,272 of CAUDCB010000002.1, forward strand.
ATCTTCACCTCCCTGCCGTGCGTGATCGGCGCCGAGGGCGTCGAGGAGGTCTACACGCTCGACCTTTCCGAGCACGAGCTCGAGGGCTTCCACAAGAGTTGTCAGCACATCCGCGACAACATCTCCCAGCTCGACTGGTGGGACGCCGAGGCCTACGACGCAAAGTAGGCCGCTGGCTGCCGCAACCTTGCGAATCTAAGCGCGACGCCAAGCGGGCCGCGCCGGAAATCCCCGGCGCGGTCCGCTTTTTTGGCTCACGCAGTGCCCTTGCGAATCGAAGGTGAATACTTTTCCGCGAAGTGAACGAGCAAAAACGAGCCCTCGAAGCATCGACACTTTTAAGGCGCCGTTTCCTGCGGTTTCGCCGAGTTTTTCCTGCAGTTTTGGTACCAAAAAGTGTGGATGCTTCGGGGGTCCAAAATAGGTCGTTCACTTCGCGGAAAAGTATTCACCTTCGTTTTCGCGCAGACACGAATCCGGCCGCCGCAACGCAAAAAGGGGCTCGCGCATGGCGCAGGCCCCGTCGTAAAAGATAATTCCCGGTACCTAGTACTGCTCGATGCCCATGTAGCGACGGATCTCGGGGCTGTGGTCGAACACCTTGCCGCGGGCGGCGCGCAGCTCGCAGCTCATCGCGTAAAAGAAGATCGGCTCCAAGAACGAACGCACGCTGGCGGGCACTTCGCCCACGCCGTACTCAAGCGCGTCGAGCACCATAATCGTATCGGTGTGCGTGTTGAGGAACGCGAGTGCACGCTCCTCCATGGGGCGGCACTCGCCCGATCCGAGCTGCACAAAGTAGAACACGCCGGGCTCGGTAGCCTCGAAGGGGCCGTGGAAGTACTCGCCGGAGTGAATATAGCAGCAGTGCTGCCACTGCATCTCCATGAGCGAGCAGATCGCCATGGCGTAGGTCTGGCTAAAGTTGGGTCCGGAGCCCAGGATATAGAAGAACTTGTGCTGCTGACAGAGCTCGGCAAAGCGGGCGCCCAGCTCGGCGTTGACCTTCTCGCGGGCAGCGGGCAACAGCGCATCCATCTGCTTAAGGCCGGCGTACATGTCGGCAAGCGCCTCATAACCCTCCTGCTGGTGGAGCAGTTCGGCGGCGATCAGAGCGCCGATGCCCTGAGGCACCTCGGCCTGCGACACACCCTCGCCCCAGGGGTAGACCCAGGTGGTCCACTTGCCGTTGTCGATCTTGGAGCCCTCGCAGTCGGTGAGGGCGACGACCTCGGCGCCGGCGGCCAGTGCCATCTCGCAGCCGTCGACGACCTCCTGCGTGTTGCCACTGTGGCTGCAGGCAATAACGAGCGACTTCGGCCCTAGGCTCTTGGGGGCCATCAGACAAAACTCGCGTGCCGTGTAGACCGTCGAGGTAAACGTGGTGGCCTCGCGCTTGAGCAGCTCGTTGGCCGGCATCAGGTCGATCATCGAACCGCCGCAGGCGATCCAAAAGACGTTCTCGATCTTGCCTTTGCGCTCGATGATTTCCTGAATCAGATCGTGTGCGTTCATCCTGATGTTCCTCCTTGTGGGGCGGCTTTGAACGACGACAGCCCGTACCTGCGGTCGTTCTATGTTGTTCTATTTATAGCACGCCGGCTGTCACGGTTGAAGTCATTTCAGTAAATTTGTTCTATGTTGTTCTATCTATGGACGCTAGATGTCGAACACGTAGCGCGAGCCCACTATCTTCTGGCGCCCGAGCAGCAAGGGCCGCTCGTCCGCATCGGTAAAGTACGCCTCCATATAAAAGAGCGGCTCGCCGACCGGCACCTCCAACAGCGGGGCCACCTGAGCATCGGCAAGCGCAATCTCCACGGTGCAGGGGTCGGACTTGAGCGGCGCGCGGCCCGAGTGCTCGGCAACGAGCGCAAAGATTGAGTTATCGGTGAGGTCCTTATCGGCCAGCGTCTGCAAGTAGGGATGGTCGGCGAGCACAAAGGCGTTGTTCTCAAGCATGACGGGGATGCCGTCGGCCGTGCGCACGCGCTCGACCACGATAAGCTCGCAGCCGGGCTCCACGCCAAAGAACGCCGCATCCTCGCGCGTCGCCGCGACCACCGTACGCGACACCAGACGCGCTCCGGCCACCATGTCGTTGGCAGCACAACCCTCAGTAAAGCTCTGGACGTCGCCTTTCTGGACAATCTTGCGCTTGAGCTTGGGAGCGCACACAAAGGTGCCCCTCCCCTGCTGTCGGTTGAGATATCCCGCGCGCGACAGCTCCTCGATGGCGCGGCGCACGGTGATGCGTCCCACGCCGTAAGACTTCGCGAGCTCCATCTCGGAAGGAATGCGCGAGCCGGCCGCATACACGCCGCGCGCGATCTCGCCCTTCAGGTCGTCCATGACCTGCTGGTACAGCGGTACGACGGATACGCCAGCGCGGTCGGTTTTATCGTCGGTTGCCATCGTTACGCTCCATCCCGCGCATGCTCGGATTCAAACTCTTCAATCGCCGCCATAAACTGCTCGCCAAAGGCATCGGCCTTTTTCTCGCCGATGCCGTTGACCTGGATAAGCTCGTCGCGCGTTTGCGGGCGCAGGCGGCACAGGCCGCGCAGGGCCTTGTCGGAAAAGACCATGTACGGCGCCATCTCGAGCTCGGTCGAGATCTCCTTGCGCAGGGTACGCAGGCGCTCGAACAGCTCGGCATCGTCGCCCACGCGCGGGCGCTGATCCAGCTCGGCCTCCTCGCGCAGCAGATCCACCGCACGGCGAGCACGGGCCGAGGCCTTGCGCTTGGACGCGCGACGCTTAACGGTAAAGGCAAACGCCTCGTCCTCGACCTCGCCGGCACGCGGACCCAGGCCCACGACCGGGTACTGCCCCTGCGAGGTAGCCAAATAACCGCGGCCGCACAGCTGGCCGATGATGTCCTTGATGCGGCCGACCGATTCGCTCGACAGCTCACCATAGCCGCGATCCTCGTCCAGATGCATCTGGCGAATGCGCTCGGTGTTGCCGCCGTGAAGCACATCGGCGATGAGCGACTTGCCAAAGCGCATGGGACGCGTGGCCACATAGCGCACGGTGGCGCGGGCCATATCGGTGACGTCCTCGACCTCGAACTGCGTGAGGCAGTTGCTGCAGTTGCCACAGCCCTCGGCCTCATCCGCGGCGGCGCCGCCCACGGCCGCATGCTCGGCCGCGGCCTCGTCGCCAAAGTAGCGCAGCATGTATTCGCGCAGGCAGCCGGTGGTATTGCAGTAGCCTTCCATCTGACTGAGCAGGCGATATCGGTTCTGGAGCGCCCACGCGCGCTGCTCGTCGTCGAGCGTCTCGTCGGCCGCATCGCCGCGGTCGATCAAAAAGCGGCGCATGCGAAAATCGTTGCCGTTCCACAGCAGGTGGCAGCTGGCCGGATCGCCATCGCGGCCGGCGCGGCCCGCCTCCTGATAGTAGGCCTCGATGCTCTCGGGCACGTTGTTATGGATGACGTAGCGCACGTTGGGCTTGTCGATACCCATGCCAAAGGCGTTGGTGGCGACCATCACCTGAATGTCGTCGTCGATAAAGGCACGCTGGCTCTGACGACGGGCGTCGTTGCCCATGCCGGCATGGTAGCGGCCAACGCGAATGCCGCTGGGGCCCAGAGCCTCGGTAAGCTCTCCTGCCAGCGCATCGACGGTCTTGCGGGTCGAGCAATACACGATGCCGCTCTCGCTCGAATGCGCAATCACATAGTCGCGCACCCACGCGGTCTTAGCCTTGTCGCCCATCTCCTCGCAGCCAAAGTAGAGGTTCTTGCGATCGAAGCCCGTCACCACCGTCGCCGGGTTTTGGAGGCCGAGCATCTGCTGAATGTCCGCACGCACGCGCTCAGTCGCTGTAGCGGTAAAGGCCGCCACGATGGGGCGCTGCGGCAGGGAATCGATAAACTCGCGAATCTGCAGGTAGGCGGGGCGGAAATCCTGACCCCATTGGCTCACGCAGTGGGCTTCGTCAATGGCCACAAGCGGAACGCCAATGCCGCCTTCGGCCGCAGCTTCCTGCGCAAAGGCCAGAAAGCGCGGCTCGAGCAGGCGCTCAGGCGCCACATACATAAGTTGGTAGCGGCCTTCGCGCGCCCGCTTGAGCACGGTATTTTGCTGAGCCGGCGTAAGGCTGGAGTTGAGATAGCTGGGGCGCGCGCCCGCCGCGAGCAGTGCGCGGGTCTGGTCCTCCATAAGCGACAGCAGCGGACTCACCACAAAGGTGATGCCGGGCAGCATGAGCGCAGGCACCTGGTAGCAAATGGACTTGCCGGCACCTGTGGGCATAACGCCGAGTGCATCGCGGCCGGCAAGGATCGCATCGACCATGCGGTCCTGCCCCGGGCGAAACGAGGTGTAGCCAAAATAGGCGCCGAGCGTGTCGAGCGCCATCTGCTGCATGCTATCGGTCATGGTTTCCTAACGTCCAAGTCATCTGCCGCCGATTATACGCCGCCACGCGGACCGCTGCCGTACGGCTGCCGACCACGGGCAACGCAATCCGAAGGGAACGAGCGTAGATTTTCGGACACTTGCCAAACGAGCGTGGATAATCTCCCACTTTGGACCCGATATGGAGCCAAAAACGGGAGATTATCCACGCTCATTCTGCGAGTAGTCGTTGGGGACGTTCTTGATAAGCGCGGAAACGTCGCCGGTTGAGCATAAGTCAGCGAAAACGCCCCTAAGCGAGCAAGGTGACGTGAAAGAGGAGGGAAGCGTACTTCGGTACGCGACCGACGATTGAACGTCAGATTGCCGCTTAGGGGCGTTTGCAGCGTCGAGCCGTTGCGCGGTTTGGAAAACCGCGCAACTAGAGCTACATGACCATAACGTAGCGCGATCCCACGTAGTACTGCTTACCCATCAGGACCGGCTCGCCATTGGGGCCGATAAAGCCGGCACGCAGGTTGAGCAGCGGATCGTGCGGGGCAATGCCCAGCTCGGTGGCCTGCTCGGCGTTGGCACGAACGGCCTCGACCGTACGGTAGCCAACCGAGACGATCGGTGTTCCGCCAACACGCTCGACCTCGGCAAAAATCGACTTGTCCTCAAGATCGGCCGTCAACAGCTCACGGTATGCATCAAACGGCACAAAGATGTTTTCCTCAAAGATGGGCTCGCCGTCGGCCGTGCGCACGCGCTTAATATGCAGCAGCAGCGCATCCTTCTGCAGACCAAAGAATTCCATCTCGTTTTGGCGCGCCGGCACAATCTGGCGATCGACCACGTGCGCGCCGGCCTTCATGCCATTGTCGGCACACAACGCAGTAAACGTCTGCAGCGTCGAAGCATGGAACTGGCGATTGATGTGCGGCGTGGAGACAAAGGTGCCGCGGCCCTGCTGCTTAACCAGGTAGCCATCGGAGCACAGCTCCTCGACGGCGCGACGCACCGTAATGCGGCTCACCTCGTACTGCTCGGCAAGCTCAAGCTCGGACGGGATGCGCTCCTTAGGCGCATAAACACCTTTCTCGATCGCTTCCTTGATCTCGTCGTAAATCTGCTGGTAAAGCGGTGCATTTTTGGGCGCTGGCATATCTGATCACTCTTATCAAAATATCGAAATAACTAATACGTATATAACGTCTTTTTATATGTTACCTTAGTTTGATAAAACGATACACCGCATACAGCAAATCTTTACTTGCCGTCGTCCTGCTGCAAGCTTTCCTGATCGTGCAGACGGGCCTGCCTGCTCGCCATGCGCGCGGGCTTGTCGGGATCGGGAACGGCTGTGGGCATGGGCTCGTCGACATGGCCGCCCCACCAGCCGCCCACAAAGTTGAGCGTGTGGAACACATTGATCACGGCGCCGGGATCAATGTCGCACACCAGCTTGATAATGTCCTGGCTCTCGTAGGTCGAGACAACGGCGTGCAGCAGGTACATTTTCTCGCGGCTATATCCGCCGATGACCTCGGCGCAGCTAATACCATGCTGAAAATGGTCAACATAGGCGGTCATGACCTCGTCTGCCTTGCGCGTCGTGATCTGCAGCGTCACGCGATCGTAGCGACGATAGAAGCTGTCGATGGTCTTGGTCGAAATAAACTGGAACACGATGGAGTACGCTGCGTTGTCCCAGCCAAACATAAAACCAAAAATCGCCAGGATAAAGCAGTTGAAACCAAAGATGACGCCCCAGATAGTCTTACCCGTGTGGTTGGAGACCCACAGCGCGATAAAGTCGGTACCGCCGGTGGATGCGCCGGACTTAAGCGCGATGGCGGCGCCCAGGCCCGAGACCACGCCACCAAAGATGATGAGCATGATCTTGTCGCCCAAAAACGGGGCGAAGTGAAAGATATTGAGGAACAGCGACGAGAGCACGACCTGCATCATCGAGAAGATGACAAAGCGCTTGCTGATGCCGCTCCAACACAGAAGCGCCACGGGGATGTTGAGCGCGAGCATGCCAAGCGAGATGTCGATATGAACGCCGCCGAGCGAGGTAACACGATCGAGCAGGACCGCGACGCCGGTAAGACCGCTCGGAAGCAGGTCGGCGGGCCGAATGAACGCCTGAATCAGAAATGTCTGGAGAACGGCGGAAATCGTGACCGCCACGGCAGTAATGGTGCGGCGGACGATGGTGAGGCGGCCGAGCACGAGCACTCGGTCCGTGAGCTGATCGATGGCGTTCGCCACGCAGGCTCCTTTCGAAGGCAGATGTGGTTGTGGGGCATGCCGGCGATTGTAGCATGGAGCGACAGAGGGCGCCTCAATTCACCCTCTCTCGACAACCATCAGAAGGACCGCGTAAAACCGCTCAAAAGAAAAACGCCGTGAAGAGAGCGATCCCTTCACGGCGAATTCGGCATTTGCCCAGGTAAAACCTGACAAAAATAAACCTGTCCCTAAATGGCAGGTAGGATGTCAGTCAGGCTGTCGATGACAACGTCGGCGGCGGACTGATCCAGGTTGACGCCCTCGTGCGGACGCAGCGCCAGGACTCGGGCGCCGGAACGCTTGCCAGCTTCGATACCCAAAGGCGAGTCCTCGATTACCAGGCACTCGGCAGGCTCCACCCCCAGCGCCTCCATGGCGCGCAGGTAGATCTCAGGGTCGGGCTTAAACGCGCTGCACTCGTGGCCGCTGATGGTGTAGTCCAGCACGTCGGCGATGCCGGCAATCTCCACCAGTTCGTCGATCAACTCGCGGTAGGACGAGCTCGCAATGGCGCACTTCACGCCGCGCTCGTGCAGCTCGCGCATCACCGGCTCCGTCTGCTCGTTGAGCAGCTCGGCATACGGAACGGGGTGGTCCGGGCTGTAGACCTGCTTGTACTCCACGCGCAGGCGCTCGCGCAGCTCAATATCGTCGGGCACCAGCGTCTCCCAAATGGCGGGCTCGTTAGACCCCGAAAGATCGGGGATCTCGTCAAAGTGGAACCCCTTCTCCTCCATAAACGCCACGCGGCGACGGTTATAGAACCACTCGGTATCGACCAGCACGCCGTCCATATCAAACAGCACTGCCTTGATCATACGCATCTCCTCCCACCTGCCAAAAAGGGACAGGTTTATTTTGGTAGGTTTTACCTGGGGTTTTGCGGAGCGACAAACACGTCCTCCCCAGAGCAAAAAAGGGGATGGGGCGAAAACCCCATCCCCTCTCAATCAACCCGCAAGGTCTACTTACTTGTGATTAGTAGGAAAGCTTCCACATGTAGCGACGCATGGTCAGCGGGTGCTGACGGGCCTCGGCGATCTGGTTGCCGTACTCGCGCATAACGGCGAGGTGCAGCAGCGGGTTGAAGTAGGTGACGACGCTCGCGGGCACAGCGTCAGCCAGGCCGTAGTCCTTGGAGTCGATCAGAGCGACCTTGGCGCCCATGCGCTCAAGGAAGGTGAGGGCGCGGGCGTCCATCGGACGGGTAGCGCCATCGGACATGAAGAAGACGTAGGGCTTACCCTCGGTGGAAACCTCGAACGGGCCGTGGAAGTACTCGCCGGTGTTGTAGGCGGCGGCGTCGATCCACTGCATCTCGGTGAACAGGAAGGCTGCGTGAGAATAAGCCATCTTCTCGGAGGCACCGGAAGCCATGAAGTAGATCATCTTGTCGTCCTTGAAGTCCTCGGCGAACTTCTTGGCGAGCTTCTTGCAGTGCTGAGCGGCGTTCTCGCAGAGATCGAAGACGTTGGTGAGGCCGGTGATCATGTCCTCGTAGTGGTCATAGCCCTCGGTCTGCTGAAGGATCTCGAGAGCAAGAGCGATGGCATAGCCGGGCTTCTCGCACTTGGCAGCGTAGTTGGCGTGGAAGCCGTGAACGATGACGTGGTCGGCGTCGACGGTCAGAGCGGAGCCAGCCTTGTTGGTGAGGGAGACGACCGGGCAGTTGTGCTTCTTGGCGGTCTTGTTGGCCTCGACGGTCTCGGGCGTGGAGCCACCGAGGGAGCAGGTGATCACGAAGGTGTGCTCGTTGACCCAGGAAGGCGTGTCGTAGTTGAACTCGTTAGCGGTGAAGATCTGAACGTTCAGCTTGTCCGTGTTGTTGGCCAAGAAGTACTTGGCGGGGTAAAGGTCGGACATGGAAGCGCCGCAGCCGACGAAGGCGACGCTGTGGATCTCGTGGTTGGACAGGACGTCAGCGACGATCTGCTTAGGGAGGTTAAGGTCGATCTCGTACATCTGACACATTCCTTTCGATTATTGCGGCGCCACTTTGCCGGACGCACGCAGGGTTACCGTGATTTGGACCGAGTCGCCGGCCCGTTGAGGATGTGACAAAGGAGCTGTCCCTTTGACACATTTAGGGATGGAAGCCTGCCTGGGGTATGGGATGCCAGGCAGGCCCCCGGGGGAAGCGCTGGGTCGCGACTAGGCCAGGATGCCGGCCGCGGAGAGGGCGATGCCGCCCACGATGGCGATCACGAGAAGCCAACCGGTGTTGACGTTCTTCTTGATGAGCCAGTACATAAGGCCGGTGAGGCCAAGGGAGATCATCTGGGGCATCATGCCGTCCAGGATGTCCTGGATAACGACGGTGCCCTCAGCGAACTGCAGCGGGGTGGTGGCACCGATCAGCGTAGCGATCATGCCGCCCACGGACATAAGACCCACGATGCCGCAGACATACATGAGCTTCTCCATGAGGTCGCCGCCCTGGAGCTTGCTCAGGTACTCGTGGCCGCCCTGATAACCCATCTTGGCAGCGAACCAAGTGATCAGCACAGAGGGCACGATGGAGATGAGCATGGCCAGGATCGGGCCCATGATGGAACCCTGCTGAGCCAGCTGGACGCCCAGGCCAAAGGCGATAACGCGGATGGTGCCCTGGAAGAAGGAGTCACCGATACCGGAAAGCGGGCCCATGAGGGAGGTCTTGACCGCGTTGATCGAATCGGGGTCGAAGTGCTCGGGATCCTTGGCGTACTCCTCCTCCATGGAGGCGGCGAGGCCTAGGACAAAAGCGCTCGTCTGCGGGGTGCAGTTGTAGAACGCCATGTGACGATGGTAGGCCTCTTTCTTGGCCTCGAGCTGCTTGGGGTCAGACTCGTCGGGGTAGAGGCGGTCGAGCGTGGGAACCATGCCGTAGAGGAAGCCCATGTTCATCTGACGCTCGTAGTTCCAAGAGGCCTGGATGGCCCAGGAGCGCCAGAAGAACTGGCTGACCTTCTTGTTCAGGGACACGTCCTTGGTTGCGGTTGCCATAGTGTGTTCCTCCTTAGTCTTCGTCGTCTTCGAGCGGATCGTAGTCGGAATCGACACCGGCAGCTGCATGGGAACCGTTGAACTTGAAGCCCATGAAGACGATAGCCAGGCACACACCGATCAGAGCGACCGCGATGACGGACAGGTTGAGGTAGGCGGCGAGCAGGAAACCGATGAACAGGAACGGGGTCATACCCTTCTTGATCATCATGGTGAGCAGCAGAGCCAGACCGTAGGCGGTCATGATCTTGGTCGAGACGTTCAGGCCAGTGGACAGCCACTCGGGAACCATGTTGACGATGGCCTGGACCAGGTCGGTACCGACAAAGACGGCCAGGAAGATCGGCAGGAAGTACATGATGGCGTACAGACCGGAGCCGGCGCAGATGTGCATACGGTAGGCGGTCTTGAAGTTACCGTTATCAATCGCGCTATCGGCCACATGGGTGAGGGCGGCGATGATGGAACGGAACACGATGCCGAGGAGCTGACCCAGGACGGCGACCGGGATGGCGATCGTCATGGCGGTCTCGGCGGAAGCATCGGTCAGGCACGCAAAGGCAGCGGCCACGATGCCGCCCAGGACCATATCGGGCGGAACGGCGGCGCCGACCTGCACCAGGCCCATGGACACGAGCTCGACGGCGGCACCGACGGCAAGGCCGGTGGGCACATCGCCCAGCAGCAGACCGACGAGCGTAGCGCCAACGAGGGGCTGCTCGAAGTTAAGACGACCGAGCAGGCGGGAGTCCCACATGCAGAACACGCCGACGAGGCCGACGAGCACCGCACTGATGAACGTATTCATACCCTTCTCCTTTCAGTCAGGCAAAAGCCTGGTTGATTACAGCTTGGCGTCGATGTCGACGCTCTGATACGTGGGGGTCTGCTGGACGTAGAGCTTGATGCCCATGTCGAGCAGCTGGTTGACGTCGGCCTTCTGGGTGGCGTCGAGGAAGACGGAGCTGTCCTTGCCGCCAATCTGATCGGCACCGTCGTGGTTGGCGGTGGCGCCCAGATTGATGGCATCGAGCTTGTAGCCCTGGCAGAACTGCAGCATCTCGGCCGTGTTGCCAAAGACGAACATGACGCGCTCGCCGAGGGTGTTGAGCTTGTCCATCTTGGCGAGGGCACGCTCGACGGTGAAGACGTTCAGGCGCACGCCCTGGGGCTTGGCCAGCTTAAGAGCGCCCTTCTTGATGTCATCGTTGGCGGCAGCGTTGTCGACGACGATGATGCGCTCGGCCTGAACCTTGGTGGTCCAGGTAAAGACGACCTGGCCGTGCAGCAGACGGTAGTCAAGACGTGCGAGGACGATCTTGGCGGGACCGGAGCTGTGACGGGGCGCCTTGGCCTTCTTGGTGGGGGCCGCGGCGGCCTCGACCGGTGCGTTGGGGTTGGTCAGACCGGTGCGGGCCTCGTTGATGAGGGCCGCGAGCTCGGCGCCCTTGACGGGGACGGGGCTCATAGCGAGCGTCAGTGCCAGCGGAATGTTGAAACCGCTGATCACCGTGAATGCCGTACCGTTGCGGGAAAGCTCGACCATGCTGTTGTTGACCGAGCTGCCGAGCATATCGGTCAGCACATAGACGGTGTCGTCCGCGTTGAACGTGGCGATCATGGCGTCCACCTTATTGGTGATGGGCTCCTTGTCGTCACGAGCAAGCGACACGACGTGGACGTTCGACACGTCGCCGAGAACCATCTCGAGCGTGTCTTTGGCGCCTGCGGCCAGGCCGCCATGAGATGCGAGAATGATCTGATTCATCTTGCCTCCTCCTTTTCGTTATGGTCATTATAACGTCTTATACGTTGCGGATATTGATAATTAGTATATAAACCGTTCGCGGGTGAAAAACGACCGTTGGCGGGTTTAACGCAATCGAAACGATGGTCTTGGGTAGGTCGGCGCTGGCTAGGCACCGCCCGGCCAAACGCCGGGCGCTACCTGCTCAAACACTCCGCCAATCCCCTATCGCACGAAGTACCAGGGGCTTTCCTGCACAGTGGGCTCCAGCGTAATGCCCGTGCGCTCGCGGAACAGATCCATGTCCTGCGTTTTCTCCGTCCACCACGCGTTGGGCTTAAAGGTCATGCTCTCAGCGACATGACCGACAAATACGCTGTTGCGCAGCTTGGAGAAGTCGGTGTTCATAATCAGGATGGACATGAGCACCAGCACAATACCCAGGACCTTGATCGCGCCGGCGGACTCGGCATAGACACCAATGCCCACCAGTACGGTGACGACCGTCTCGAAAGACATTACGACGGGAACTTTCGATGTCTCGAGCCCCATGGACAGACCCTGCATATATAAGATGTAAGCCACGGCTGTGGGGATGAGTCCAAAGCCAAGGAACAGCAGCAGCAGCTGTGGCGACATTGCCGCGGCGACATCCGGCCACGGAGCCGCGATAGCCGCCATAACCGCACCGCCAAAAACAAGGCCCCAAAACGTGACAGCCAGCGGGTGGACCGTCTTGGTTGCTATCCGGCTAAACACCGCGAGCGACGCCCCACAAAAGCCTGCAATCACGCCCGACGTGACGCCCCAAACCGAAAAATGGAAACCGGAAAGGTCGCCATTAGTTACTGCAAGTACACAGCCCCCTATGTTAAAAGCGATGGCAACGAGCTTGTTGGGGGTCACGTCCTCGCGATAAAGCACGCGGCCGAGCACGACGCCAAACACCGGCGAGGTATAGAGCAGCACCGAGGCCGTGGACATGCCCACCTCGCCCATACACTCGTAATAGCAAGTGTTGGCGGCGGCCAAACCGACGATACCGACAAGCGCGCAGGGAACAAGCTCTTTAGGGCTTGCCTTGAACAGGGCCAGCGGACCCTGAGCCACGGTAGACCCCTCACCCGAACGGCAGCCCATAAACATCAGGACCGGCGCCAAGATAAGCGCTCCGACCAACAAGCGAAAGGCAGCCATACTCTGGGACGTAACGCCCATGGCCGAGATGCCGTTTACAAAGATTCCGATGCTGCCCCACATAAGCGCGGCGATCAGCACCAGCACATAGCCCAGATTGCTTCTCTTCAACGTGGCCTCCTCGGTATTGTTTCCAATATGTTTCACACTACGTTATAGTCGTTATATACATTTATCAAGACTGAAATCGGCGAACGGGAAACTTTTGACACAGGGAGTGTCGCAGGTGCCGGCAGAAAGGGAACGTCCCCAAGTGCCGCTCTAGCAGTTGCGGTGAAATAGTTCTCAAACAGAGGCTTCACGCTCCCAAACAGGAACTATTCCACCGCAACTCATGAAGGGTATTGGGCTGTTAGGCCGCTCTATCCCTTAGTAATCCAGCTTCCACATGTAACGGCGCGTCATGTAATCCTTGTGGGTGACGGCGGAGAGCGCACGCATGTAGACGTTGTTGAGGATCGGGGCAAAGATCAGGTGGTTGAAGTATTCGCTCACGCTGTCCTTGATGTCGTTGAGGCCAAGCTCCTTGGCGTCGAGCTGATAGACGCGATCGCCACCGTACTGGTTGACGAAACGGATGCCGCGCTCGTCGTTGCAGCGGCTGCGGCCGACGCTGATGAGCTGGAACAGCGAGGTGCGCTTGTCCAGGATCTCGAAGGGGCCGTGGAAGAAGTCGCAGGTGTTGATGGTGCAGGAGTCGATCTGCAGCATCTCCTGCACATTGCAGATGCTAAAGACGTAGGCGGCACCAAAGAGCGGGCCCTGAGCCATGACGTTGATGCAGGGCTTGTCGGCGTTCTGCTCGGCCCACTTGGCAGCGAGCGGACGGGTGTACTCGACGGCCTTGCGATAGATGGGGTCGACCAGGTCGAAAGCGGCCATAGCGGTCTCGTACTCGGCATAGCCCTCGGTCTGCTGCGTGAGCTCCATGGCGATCATGGTCACGACGGCGGAGTTGGTACGGCCCATGCAGGACTCGTCAACGGCCAGGCTGTCATACTGGATCTTGTAGTCGCAGACCTCGGTGAGGCCGGACTCGTCAACATAGATGGCGATGGTGCTGGCGCCGTGGTCCTTGGCGACCTGGGCGGCGACGATGGTCTCCTTGGTGCCGCGCATGGACACGACGACGGCCAGGGTGTTCTCGTTGACGTAGGCCGGGGTGGCATGCACGAACTCGTTGCTGGTGTAACTGGAGCTCACGACCTGCGTGGCCTTGTGCTCCATAAAGTACTGGGCAGGATAGTTGCCGCCGTTGGATCCGCCGGCGCCAATCCACACGACGCGCTTGATGCCGCCCTTGTCTGCCTTGTCAGCCAAAACCTGGGAGACGACGTCCTTAACCTGTTCCTGAGTAGTCATCGTGCATCAGCCTTTCTTCTCGTTTGATGCTCTCGATGGCATACAAGTTACATACACGTTTTGGTTATGTCGACTAGTTGTATGCTATATTTGTCTTAGAAATTTTGCTGGTAAAGTTTTCGACAATCCATTACCAGCGGTTTTGTTGTCATGTTGGATACATGCTTGGTTCAGTAAGCATACAAGTTAGATACAGGTTGTTCGCATGAGCACTTCGTCAAAAAAGAACTTGGCCCAATACGAGCGTCTGGCGAGTACGCTGCGTGACCGCATCGCCGCCGGCACCTACGCACGCGGAGACAAGCTGCCGTCCGAGATGGAGCTCATGGACGAATCGGGGCTGTCGCGCAGCACCGTGCGCCACGCGCTTAAGGTGTTAGTTGACGAGGGCCTGGTGCGCACCGAGCGCGGACGTGGCACCTTTGTGGCCGACACGCCCGCGCTCCACGAGAACAACCTGGTGTTTTCGAGCTATACCAAGCAGGTCGAAGGCCAGGGCATGAAGCCCACCACGCGCACGGTGGACTCGGGCTTTACCAAGGCGGCCGGCAGCATAGCTAAGTTCTTTGACGCCGCCGCGGGCAGCAAGCTCGTCAAACTTGTCCGCCTGCGCTACCTGGACGACGCGCCGCTGTGCCTGGAGACCACCTATCTGCCGCCAAGCTTTGGGTCGCTCATCGATCGCGATATCAACGGTTCGCTCTACGCCACGCTGCGCCAGGAGTTCCATCGTACGCCGGCGCAGGGGCATAAGACCTTTGAGGTGTGCTATGCCTCGCAAAACGAGGCGTTTTTGCTCAACGTCGAGCGCGGGCAGGCGCTGATCCTAATCACCGACTACGTCTACGACACCGACGGCCGCCCGCTCCATATCTCCAAGCGCATCCAGCGCACCGACCGCGCCAAATACACCGAGCCCATCGGTTAGCGCACTAAACGAGGCGAAAACTAACTAATATACGTTTTACCTGCGGTTTTTATAAAATCTCAAGCCAGAATGGCGCAAGTGCCGGCATCGCCTGGCAATACGCGCCGTCCAAGCTCAACTGTTCCTGCTCAGAATATCCAGCACCGTAAACCTAAGTGAGTAGACTTTTCGCGACCCGCCGAGCACACCCAAAACAGCCACCTCCGTGACCTGCGGTTTTACTAAGGCAGATACGCCTTGTGCTCGACCCGCGCCAAAAAGTCTACTCACTTAGTTCGAATCGAAGCCAAACGGACCCAAATCGAAGCCAAATTAAGCCCATCCGCATCAAAAGACACGTGAATCCGTACTTCTCGCGGTGGATTGACGCTACAAAGCGGCCGAAATAAACCTGTCCCTAAATGGTAGGTTTGGGGAGGTAGGGAAACCAGGTTGGTTTGGGTTGGTTGGGGGTGCGCTCGGCTAGGACCAGCTCCATCCAGCACATGTCGTACCAGCGGCCGAACTTTTGGGCGCAGCGGTCGAAGGCGCCCACCAGGCGATATCCCATGTGGGCATGAAAGTCCTGGCTGTTATGCGTCAGGTACTCGTCATCCTTGTCGTGCGGCACGGCAATGAGCGCGCACATGTTGGTGATGCCCATCGCGATTAGGCATTGCTTGAGCGCGTCATGCAGTTTGCGGCCCAGCCCGCCGTGGCGCACATCGCGCGCCAGGTAGATCGATGTCTCAACCGACCAGTCGTATGCTTCGCGGCTGTTGAGCGGACTCACATAGGCATAGCCTACCGGACGCCCGTCCAGTTCCATCACCAAATACGGGTAGCGCTTGAGCGTACGCTCGATGCGCCCGGCGAACTCCTCAACACTCGGCACCTCGTATTCGCAGGTAATTGCCGTCTGGCGCACATACGGCTCATAGATGGCAAGCAACGCCGGCGCATCATCGGGCGTCGCCAGGCGAATCGCCGGCTCGGACATCTCGGGCATACAGCCCCTCCCCCTCAAAAACAAAGGCCGCCTTGCGCCAAACCCAGCGCAAGGCGGCCTCTCGTCATTACATCAGGCTACAGGACAGCCGCCAACGCGTCGATATCCTCCTGCGTCGTGGCCCAGCTGGTACAAAAACGCACCACCGTGTGGGTATCGTCGTACTTTTCCCAGTACTCAATCGCCGCATGCTCGCGAATGCGGGCCATGTCCTCGTTGGGCAGAATCACGAACTGCTGGTTGGTCGGCGTCTCCAAGAAGAACTGGTAGCCGCGCTCGTGCAGCACGCGACGCAGCGCCTGAGCGGTCTCGACCGCCTGGCGACCAATCTCAAAATACAGGCCATCGGTAAAAAGAGCCTCGAACTGCACACCCGTCAGGCGGCCCTTGGCAAGCAGTGCGCCATGCTGCTTAATGCGCGGAATGGGATGCGCCGGGGCGTGCATGCCGCAGAACACCACAGCCTCGCCGCAGAGCGCGCCGCACTTGGTGCCACCGATGTAGAACACGTCGCACAGCTGCGCCAGCTCGGGCAGGGTAATGTCGCACTCATCGGCCGCCAGCGCATAGGCCAGGCGAGCACCGTCCACAAACAGCGGAATCTCGCGCTTCTGGCACACCGCGTGAATCGCCGCGAGCTCGGCCTTTGAGTACAGCGTGCCGTACTCGGTCGACAGGCTCACATACACGGCGCCCGGGAACACCATGTGCTCGCAGCTCTCGTTTTCGTAGAACACCTGGATATAGTTTTCGAGATCCTCGGCGTGCATCTTGCCCTCGTAGCCAGGGATGGTGATCACCTTGTGGCCGCCAAACTCGATGGCGCCCGCCTCGTGGCAGGCAACGTGGCCGGTCTCGGCGGCAACGACGCCCTCGTACGGCGCGAGCAGCATGTCGATCACCGTGGCGTTAGCCTGCGTGCCGCCCACCAGCAAAAACACGTCGGCATCGGGGGCCTGACAGGCCTCGCGAATAAGTTGCTTGGCGCGCTCGGTATGCGCATCGGTACCGTAGCCGGGCTGCGGCTCCATATTGGTATCGACGAGCGCCTGCAGCACCGCCGGGTGTGCGCCGTGGGAATAATCGTTGTTGAACGCGAGCATGGCAATCCTCTCTTACCGGGTATCGGCCAGATGATTCAAACGGGGCTATTGTACGCCGTTGGGATAGGCAATGCGCGCGGCAAGGCACTCAAGCGCCAGCACCAGGGCAAAGCCGCAGCTCACGTCGCTCAAAAAGTGCGCTCCGATCACGATGCGGCCAAACGCGACGAGCGCCGCGACCACAGCCGCCGTCCAAAAGACCACACGACGGCGCGACGGCTTTTCCTTAAAGGCCGCCGCGGGAAGCCCGGCGAGCATAAGGCCGATCGCCGCGTGCGCCGTGTGTCCGCTCGCAAACGACTTAAAGCCGTCCTTGATCACGCCGGCGGCGATATAGGCCCACTTGTCGGGGTTGCCGATCACCCACCACGGCTGAAAATTGAGCCCCGGCGTGACCTCGATCACGCGCATGCGCGGTCGCGACCACAGCGGTTTGACGATCACGTTGAGGATGATGGCCTGGGCAACCCACACGGCAAGCACCATCAGCGCCCAGCGCGTGAGCTCGTCGGAGTCGGTGTCGCGCGTGAGGCGATAGACGACAAGGTTGGCAGCGATGACCAGCACAAACGTCATCACCAACTGAACCGCGACGAGTTTGCCGCCGACCCGCAGGGACGAGATGATCTCGTAGCCGGCCAGACCGACATTGACAAGGATGCCGAGCACGGCGAGCCATTTGCTCCCCTTGGAATCGGGACGCGCCACGCGCACGAGCATAACGCCCGCGACGCTCGCCGTCAGCTCAAACGGCAGCTCGCCGGCGGCCTCGATAAAGCGGCCGTACATGCTGCCGATGTTGAACAGCGCACTCGAGATCTGATAATCGAAGAAGCTGCCCACGCCCAGACAAAGGCACAGGACAACCGCGATAATGGCGACATCTTTCTTATAGATGTATCCGAACATGCTTTCCTTTCGATTGAAACGAGGATTAACCCGCAGCATGGCGGAACAAGCGATTGCCAACAACCTTGTCCCGCCACGCCTCTTACTCGTTAATCATCATCGCTCGCACCCAACTGCTGTAGCAGCATGAGCGCCGCAGCCACGGGGCCGGTGCCGTCGTTGGCGTCGAGGCCGCGGCCCAGGCCGCTGCCCGCACCGGCGCCCGCCTTGTAGGGCACCGACAGCTTGCGGCTCTTGGGGAAGTTCACCGCGCCATAGCGGGTCTTAAGTTCATAGGCCACCTTCTTGGGCACGTCGACACCCAAAAACGTGATGCGTCCGCCGCTGAGCGTGACGCTCTCGAGCCCCAGGCGCTCGCCGCGAATGCGAATGCGCGCGCGATTGAACAGGTTGAGTCCCGCCAACGGCAGCTCGCCATGCGCGGCCTCGGTCTCTTCCTGCACCTCGTCGATGCTCTCCAGGTCCTCGGCCGCCGCGAGCTTACGGTACACGAGCACGCGCTGGTCCACCGCCGGCAGGTACTCCTCGGACAAGAAGTAATCGGCCGGCAGGTTAATGCCCACGCTCGCCGCCTCCACGCCGGCATCGTCATCGCCGCGCGCCTCGGCCACGGCCTGGCCCAGCATCTGCGTAAACAGGTCAAAGCCCACGCTCGACAGGTTGCCGTGCTGCTCGGCGCCCATCAGCGAGCCGGCACCGCGGATCTCCAGGTCGCGCATGGCGATGCGCATGCCGCTGCCCAGGTCCTGGAACTCGGAAAGTGCGGTCAGGCGCGCCGTGGCCTCCTCGGTGAGCGGCAACTCGCCCGGGAACATAAAGTACGCATAGGCCTGCGTGGCCGAGCGGCCCACACGACCCTTGAGCTGGTAGAGCTGCGCCAGGCCCAGGCGCTGCGAGTCCTCGATGATGAGCGTGTTGGCGGTCGCGTTGTCGATACCGCTCTCCACGATGGTCGTGGCAATGAGTACGTCAATCTTTTTGGTCGCGAACTCGATCATTACGTCCTCGACCTCGCGCGGGCTCATCTTGCCGTGCGCCACGCCCACGCGCGCCTCGGGCGCGGCCTCGTGCACGCGCGCTACGGCATCGTCGATAGTCTTGACGCGGTTGGACACGTAGTACACCTGGCCGCCGCGACCAACCTCCAGGCGAATCGCCGCGCTCACCACGTCGGGGTCGTACTCCCCCACGTGCACGATTACGGGACGACGCCCGGTCGGCGGTGTGGTGATCAGGCTCATGTCGCGCACGCCGCTCGTGGCCATCTGCATGGTTCGCGGAATAGGCGTTGCCGAGAGCGTGAGCACGTCGATCTGTTCGCGCAAGTTTTTGAGCTGCTCCTTGTGCTGCACGCCAAAGCGCTGCTCCTCGTCGATGATCACCAGGCCCAGGTTCTTGGGGTTCACATCGGCCGAAAGCAGACGGTGCGTACCGATGAGCACGTCGATCGTGCCCTCGGCAAACGCCTTGAGCGCGCGCTTTTGCTGCGCCGGCGTGCGGAAGCGGCTGAGCACCTCGACCTCAAGGCCAAACGGGGCAAAGCGCTCAAAAAATGTCTCGTAGTGCTGCTGGGCCAGAATGGTCGTGGGGCAGAGCACCATGACCTGGCGGCCGGAGTCCACGCACTTAAACGCTGCGCGCAGGGCGACCTCGGTCTTGCCAAAGCCCACGTCGCCGCACAGCAGGCGATCCATAGGCTTGGGCGCCTCCATGTCGGCCTTGATGTCGGCGATGGCCTCCAGCTGGTCGCGCGTCTCGTCGTAAGGGAAGCTCTCCTCCATCTCGATCTGCTCGGGCGTGTCGGGCGGGCAGGCGATGCCGGCAATCGAAGAGCGACGCGTATACAGGTCGACCAGGTCAAACGCCAGCTTTTTGGCGTTTTTGCGCGCCTTGTTGGTGGCACGCGTCCAGTCGGCGGTGTTGAGCCTGGTCAGGCGCGGCTTGTCGCCGTCGGGGCCAACATAGCGCGTGATGCGGTCGACCTGCTCGAGTGGCACATAGAGCTTGTCGCCATCGGCATATTCCAGCAAAAAGTAGTCGCGCTCCTTGCCGCCCACTTCCTGGCGCGCGATTTCGCTAAAGAGCGCGATGCCGTGCGTGGCGTGCACCACGTAGTCGCCCGGCTTAAAGGGGAAGGTGATCTGCGTAATGTCCACCTTGCGACGGCTGCGCGCGCGGTTGGCGTCCATGCGGGCGTTGAGGTCGGAGATCGAGAACACAGCCAAATTGGCGTCGGGCACCACCACGCCCTGCGGCAGGGCAGCGTCCACAAAGGTCACGCGCCCGCGCGAGATGGTGGGCACGGCGGCGCCGGCGGCAGCCTGCGCGGCGCCCGCCTCGAGCGAGCGGGCGTTGAGCGCATCGGCCTTACGCTCGCGAATGGAAGCATGGGCCTCCTGGCGTGCGGCACGGTCGGCGGAATCCGCCGCTGCCACGCGCACGCGGTCGCCGATAGCGCCGGCATTTTCGGGCGCCGCGGTCAGCGATTCCTCAAAGGTAATGCCCTCGTCGCCAAAGGTGAGCTCCATCGACTCGCGCGCACCGCGGTCGGGGATGGCAAACACGCAGGCATAGCGCTTGCCCACGACCTCCTGGATGCGCGTCATAAAACGGTTGTCCGAGCCTGCGATGGCAGGCTGCTCAATCTTGAGCTCGGCCGTCACCGCACCGCCGGCACGGATGAGGCTCACGTAGTTCAGGCGTTGCTGGGAGCCAAAGTCGAGTTGCTGGGCACGCACGTACAGGCCGTCCAGACGGTCGACCCCCGCCTCGCCGGCACGTGCCTCGATATCCTCGTAGGCGCGCAGGCAATCGTCGAACAGCGAGCGCGGCTCGGACAGCACCACGAGCGCCTTGCCGCTCACGTGCGACAGCGGGCTCACGGTCTGGCCGTACATCACCGGCAAAAAGCGGTCGAGCTCGGGCGTGACGATGCGTGCATCCACCATCTCGAGCAGCGCCGCCAGCTTACTGTCGTCCTGGCTGGCGCGGTAGAGCGCCACATGCATGTTGTGAACGGCCTCGTCGGTGAGCGCCAGCTCGCGACAGGGGAAGATCTCGATGCTGTCCTCGTTGCCGATGGTCTGGCCCGTGGAGCTCACCATGCGGCGGATGCGGTCAATCTCGTCGCCGAAAAACTCAATGCGCACGGGCGCCTTCTCCTGCGCGGGAAACACCTCGACGGTGTCGCCGTGCACACGGAACAGGCCGGGCGCGTCGACGGCGCCGGCATTGGTATAGCCCATGCCTACCAGACGCTGCGGCACCTCGTCAAAGGGAATCTCCTCGCCCACCGCAAAAGTAGTGGACTCCCAGTAGCGGCTCTCGACCGGCGGCACGCAGCGCAGCAGTGCGCGGGCCGAGGCGACCATGATGCAGTTGTCCCCGCGCACGATGCGTCCCAGGGCCTCGCAGCGCTGCGCCACCACGGCGTCGTCGGGCGCCTGCTCGCGCCAGGGGTAGTCCTTGCGCTCGGGAAAACGGCACACATGCGCCAGGCCCACGTAGGCGGCTAGACTGCGTGCGGCGCGATCGGCCGCATCCTCGCCACTCACGATGTAGACCGTGGGGCGCGGACGACGCGCAAACTGGGCGGCCGCCATAAGCGTGCGACCCGACTGAGACACGGCCAGCGTCACGTCCTCGCCAGAATCGAGCCCGGCCTCGACGGTCTGCAGCGCCTCGGCAGTGTAGAGCTGCGCGGCTATACGGTGAATGAGCATGCTGTTCCTCCGGCATTGCAACGCCAAAAGCCCGCCGGGGCAAGCTCGGCGGGTATGCGGCAGATTTCATTGCCTGTCATGGTAGCGCATGGAGAGGACTCCAGCTCAAGCGTACGCCCAGCCCCGCAACAAAAACGCCAGACGGACAAGCCGTCTGGCGCCATCAGAGTGAGCCATACGCCGAGTCTAGTCGTAGACGCCCATTTTAAGCAGTGTGAAGGTCGGAGCGCCGTCACCCTGCGCGACGCGGACCGTGCAAGTCTCAGTACGGCCCATGGATGCGTCCGCTTGAATTGCGGCAATGAACTGGTCCTTTGGCAGGCCGTAAGTGCTCTCGGGGATGTCGGAAGGAAGTAACGTACCGCCAGCACTGTAGACCTCATAGGTGAGCTCGTAGATGTTGTCGCCAAGGTCAGTCGCGCCCGTAACGATGGCACACGATGGGTTGTAATTTCCCTGGCCGAATTCCTGCTTCAGATACAAGTACCCGTCATGCGCTTCGGCCGAATCGGCAAGCATCTGCCCACCCGACCCCTTATCAAAGGTCATGTCAGCATCCGAGAGCGTCAGACCCGTCAGGCGATTGAGTTCCCTATTGATCACATCGGTCGCCATGCGCTGATAGTGACCGTTGTCATAGTCGCCTTTCTCGATTCGATACGGCGCGTTGTCAATAAAATGGCACCAGATAAACTTGACCAGCTTGTATTTCTCGTCATCAGAAAGTCCGTCAGTCGAATCGAAGCCGCCCGCCTGATACCAGTCCCGATCGAAGTGTTCCTCCGTAAAGTTCGACAGGAACAGGTTCGCGGCGGCATAGGTTGCCTGGTCATTGAGGTCAACTTTGACGCTGCTGCCCGTCTGCTCGGGTTCTTCCGGCTCTTCTTGCTCTTCGGCAGGCTTCTCTTTGGCGCTTCCCTTGTCCTTGTGTTCGCCCGAACCCTCGTCGGACCCAAGTACCGTAATCTGCGATGAATTGCCCTGCCCAAGCGGTCCCAACACGCCGGTCAGCGCCAGCGCAGCGCCACCGGCCACCAGCACGCCCGCTACACATATGCCGATAATCACCGCTCGCTTATGCGATTTCTTCTGCACGGGAGGCATTCCTGCCGCCGGCATCGGCGCGGGCTCGGCGGGCGCGGCCGCCGGAGAAACGGCGCCCATGCGTGCCCCGCAGTTCGTGCAAAAATCGGTTCCGTCGGGCATCTCGGAGCCACACTTGGTGCAAAACATATTCGGGTATCCCCTCACAACAAACGGCATCTGTCGCCATCATATTGAGCCCTCGCGACCCAAATGTGTTGCGCAACATTGGCCAAAGCCTTCGAACGCTGGCAAAAGGTGCCGGGCCCTACCCCGTCACGCGCACGCTGGGGCACAAATCCGCCAGCGGACACTCGTCGCACTTGGGCTTACGGGCATCGCAAATCTCGCGGCCAAAGGTGATCCACTGGTGATTGACCGACTCCCAATACTCGTGCGGCAAAATCTTGAGCAGATCCTGCTCGGTCTTGAGCGGCTCTTTGGCGTGCGTCTTGGGACTCAGCATCAGGCGGTGCGCGATGCGGTTGACGTGCGTATCGACCGCGATGCCCTCGACAATGCCAAACCCTACGTTGAGCACGATGTTCGCCGTTTTGCGCCCCACACCCGGCAGCTTGACGAGCTCCTTCATGTCGGCAGGTACCTCGCCGCCGTAATCGGCGACGATCATCTGCGCGGCCTCCACGACGTGCTTGGCTTTGCTCTTATAAAAGCCGAGTGACTTAATGGTGTCGGCCACGTCAGCTACGCTCGCCCCGGCCATGGCCTCGGGCGTGGGCCACTGGGCAAACAGCCGCGGCGTCACCTTGTTGACCTGCGCATCGGTCGTTTGCGCCGAAAGCAGCACCGCGATCAGCAGGCGGAAGGGATTCTCGTGGTCCAAAAAGCACTCGACCGGGCCATAGCGACGGTTGAGGCGCTCACACACCTCGATGGCGCGCTCGCGCTTGGCGGCATTGGTCTCGCGTGGCATAACGACTCCTCGGCTCAACGGCACAATAAACTTATGGGCACAATTGTCCCACGTCCGAGACGTTTACGCCTCCAAGAATGCGCCGGTCTGACGGCTCCACAGGCTCGCGTACTCGCCGCCCGCCTCGACGAGCTGCACATGCGTGCCGTCCTCGACGATCTCGCCATCCGCCAGCACCACGATGCGGTCGAGCGCCGCCACGGTGGACAGGCGATGCGCCACCACAATGGAGGTGCGCCCGCGCATCAGGTTCTCGAGCGCCTCCTGCACCAGCGCCTCGGACTCGCTGTCCAGGGCAGACGTCGCCTCGTCGAGCACCAGAATCGGCGCGTCGGTGAGGATGGCACGGGCGATGGCCACGCGCTGGCGTTGGCCGCCCGAAAGCTTAACGCCGCGCTCGCCCACCATGGTGTCAAAGCCGTTGGGCAGGCGATCGATAAACTCCAGGGCATTTGCCAGGCGCGCGGCCTCGCGAATCTGCTCGTCGGTGGCATCGGGGCGGCCGTAGGCGATATTCTCGCGAATGGAGCGGTGGAACAGCAGCGCCTCCTGCGGCACGTAGGCAACCTGGCGGCGCAGGCTCTGCTGCGTGCAGCGCGAGACGTCCTGGCCGTCCACGAGCACACGACCGCCCTGCACGTCGTCCAGGCGCAGCAACAGCTTGGTGAGCGTCGTCTTGCCCGAGCCCGATTTGCCCACCAGGCCCACGCGCTGGCCCGCCGCCACATGGAGCGTCAGGTCGTCGAACACGCGCTCGCCCGCCGCGGCGTCACGGTACGCAAAGCTCAACTGCTCAAAATCAATCGCGCCCTCGCCCACTTTAAGCTCGGGAGCGTTCTCGTCGTCCGCCACCAGGCGCGGCTCGTCGAGCACGCGCGTCATCTCGGCGGCATCGCCCAGCGCGCGGTTGATGCGCTGCATCATGGAGCTTACGTAGTTCAGACGCATGGTGAGGTTGTACGTATAGGTAAAGATCATGACGAGCGCGCCGGCCGAGATGCCAAACCACGCGTTGCCGCCCGCCACGAACACGCTCACCACAGCCATGGTGATGACGATAAGGCCCGAAGTCGTAAAGTTGCGTTGCATCATGGCGTGCATCGAAACCGTTTCGGCATCGCGTGCGGCGCGGTCGGCGGTATCGAACAGGTCGCGCTCAAAGTCCTCGCGCCCACAGGTCTTGACGGCCAGAATGTTCGTGACCGCGTCGGAAAGCACGCCCGACAGCTTGTTCTGCGCGGCGGACGTCGCGGCCGAAAGCGGCATGATGCGCTTGTACATAAGCCAGACAAACGCGATGTAGATGACCATAATGCCCACCAGGATTACGGTAAATGCAGGCACCACCGGGGCGAGCGCCGCCACCGTGCAGACCACCGAAGTGATAGTGGGGATAAGCGAATACACCGTCACGTCGACCAAGCCCGTGTAGCCGCTCATAAAACGGCTCGTCTGGCTCACAAGCGATCCGCCAAAACGGCTGGTATGGAATGTCATGGATTGATTGGAGAGCGTGTCAAAGCACAAGCGCGCCAGGTAGTAGTTACCCGCGATCTCGAGCTTGTAGACGGTGTAGTCCTGCAGCTTGGAGAGGATCTGGCCTACCAGATTAACGAGCACAAGCGCCAGAATGTAAGGACCAAAGACCTCGAATACTTGATTGCCCGCCACGGGGCCCGCTTGGACGCGGTCGACGATGAGGGCCATCACGTAGGTGTTGGCAAACGTGAGCAAAAAGATATAGCCCGCCGACGAGAGCACCGAGAGAAAGACGATCAGCGGCTGTGTGCGCGTGACATCCCAAAAACGCCGCAGCGTGCGGCGCACGGTGGAGCGCTTGAGCGGACTGGTGCTTCTCTGAGACATGGGCTTCCTTTCGCATCTGATAGGGCGAGAGGCCATTGTTGCACATTGAAGCGCGCTTCAGTCAAGCGCGACGCGAAAAGCGCCCACGCCCCGCGTCCACGCTGGCGCCCTGCCGCTTTTCGGCTAGTCCTCGTCCTCTTGGTCTGTGGGCAGGCCTGCGGACGTGAGCCCCAAGATCGCGTCGGCCTGGTCGGTATCCTCCAGCGCGTCGATATCCTTGAGCTTGCGCTCCATAACGTTGGTGCGCGTGGTGATGATGCCCTCGACTGTTTTGCCCGCGGTCTCAATCTGCTGCTGGGCACGACGCAGCGCCGCCTGGTAGCGCGGCAGCTCGGCCTTGACGGCGGAGAGCACGCGCAGCACGTCGTCGGTGCGCTTTTGCAGCTTAAACGTCTGGTAGCTCATCTGCAGGCTGTTGAGGATGGCAGCCATGGTGCTGGGGCCGGCAACGTTGACGTGATAGTCGCGGCCCAGGGTCTCGATAAGCCCGGGGCGGCTGACGACCTCGGCGTACAGGCCCTCAAACGGCACGAACATAATGCCAAAGTTGGTGGTCGCCGGCACGCTCAGATACTTCTCGCAAATGTCCTTGGCCTCGCGCTTGACCATCGCATCGAGCGTCTTGCGCGCAGCGGCGACGGCCTCCGCGTCGCCCGACTCCTGGGCGTCGAGCAGATGCTCGTACGCATCACCCGGGAATTTGGAGTCAATCGGCAGCAGCACGGGGTCGCCCTCGTCTACCGGCAGCTTGACGGCAAACTCAACACGCTCCGAGGCGCCAGGCTTGGTGGCAACGTTTTTCAGATACTGGTCGGGCGTAAGGATGTCCGCCAGGATTGCGCCCAGCTGCACCTCGCCCAAAATGCCACGCGCCTTGACGTTGCCCAGCACGCGCTTAAGGTCGCCCACGCCGGTAGCGATAGACTGCATGTCGCCCAGGCCCTTGTACACGGCCTCGAGCTGGTCGTTCACCTGCTTAAACGATGCGGACAGGCGATCGTTGAGCGTACGGGAGAGTTTCTCGTCCACCGTCGCGCGCATCTGATCGAGCTGAACGTTGTTGTCCTTGCGGATGGCGCCCAGCTGGGCATCGACCGTCTCGCGCACCTTGTCCAGGCGATGCTCGATGCCCTCGCGGTTGGCGCCAAGCTGCTGAGCCGTCTCACGGCGCAGGTCATCCATGCGGTCGCCGGCCTGCGAGAACTCACGCGCGATGGTCAGGTAGCGTTGCTGCTCCACGGCCGCATCGGTTGTCTGCTGCTGCGCGATGGCATTTGCCGTGCGGCGGGTTTCGGCCAACGCGACGTTCAGGGTGTCGAGCGCGTTGTTGGCCTGCTCGAGCGCCGCGAGCGTCTCCGCGCCGTTGCCGCCATGCTCTCGCAACTCAGTACGAAGACCTTTAAGCTGCAGGACGCAAACCACAGCAACTCCCACCGCCACCAAGGCAATCACAACAAGCACGATATCAATAGCAGACATAGACTCCGCCCAACAAACCCAATCGATTATCAATCAAAATCGCGATCAATCTTACCCCGCCACACGCACCGAGCGCTCCACGGCAGTCGGACAAATGGATTTTGGGCCACAGGCGTCAAAACGTTAACTCTCCCAGCCGGCGCGGATGGTTGTTATGACATCGCCTAGGCGCTGGCCGAGGGCTGACAGATGCTGGAGCACTTCACTGGGCGAGGCACCGTTGAGGATGCAGGTAAGCGCATACGAGACCAGAAAAATCGCCGCAAGTCCTAACGGAATGAGTACAATCATCGCCAACGTGTGCAGACGCTGGCCCACGCGACGGTGACGCGTGCGGCGCTTGTCGAACGCAAGCTCCTGCGCATACGAATCTTGTTGTACGGAATAGTTCTCTGGCGCCGATCCGCCCGCAAGCGAAACCGCGGGCGTGGCATTTTGCGCAGGGGGCTGGACGACTACCCCTTGCATTTGCATCTCAATGAGCCGCTGCTGTTGGCGCAACATGCGCTCGGCTTGCTGCTGCGGGGTCTCAAGAAACAGGTCCATGCTGGCCTCCTCAATCGGAGTATTCGACGCTTGCGCCCAGCATCCCGCACCGTCAAGGCCACGGCAACGCAATCCGTAGCAATAGCCGCAAAGTTTCTTGCTGACAAAAGCTGTCGAAAACCTCAACAACTCCCCTACCAGCACTTTCTTTGAGCTTTTTTATCGGATGATCTTTTGCCCTTCCGCTAGCCCGCCAACTAACCAAAAGCTGACCAAAAGCTTGACGAAAAGTGTGGAGACAGGGACCCCACATAAACAAACGTGCCGCCCCAAAAGGGGCGGCACGCAAACTTAATTATCAGCTTTTCTACAGCGGGCAAGCGACGACCCAAGGCGGGCCGGGAGGGCCGGATTACCTTCCCTCAACGCGACCCTGCGGAGCCGTGAGCGGGGAGGGAAGGTAATCCGGCCCTCCCGGCCCGCGCTTCGCAGTCGGTGAAAGCAGGCTACATGCCCGCAAGGCCTCGGGCGGCGGTGGCACACATAAACGCCAGTGCCAGGATCACGAGCGAGCCCGCGATATCGACCAGCACGCCCATTGCGCGGCGCTCAAACAGCCAGCTCCCGAAGTGCGGGGCAACGTTGCGCCAGACACGCCACAACAAGATGCCTATGCCGATGACGCCGGGAATATTGAGCAGCAAAATCTCGGAGCACAAGAGGCCGATCAGGTTGCCGGCGGCAAAGCCCGCATCGCCCTCGCAGTATTTGCGATAAATCATGTACAGCATGTACGCCACAAACGGCTGCAGGCACGCAGAGATAAACGTAACCACCATCGAGGGGTCCTGAGAAAAGACATCGGTGAGCTTATCCACGCT
The DNA here is from genome assembly GCA_958447915.1 of uncultured Collinsella sp. Classification (GTDB taxonomy): domain Bacteria; phylum Actinomycetota; class Coriobacteriia; order Coriobacteriales; family Coriobacteriaceae; genus Collinsella. Next base: position 53,592 of record CAUDCB010000002.1, read on the forward strand.
CGTGGCATCCTTAGAGGCCAAGAACAGACCGATGACCACCACAGGCACCACGCCCAAGATGACCTCGACCATCGTAAACAGCTTGGCAGTCAGGTCTTCGCTCGCCGTATTCAAATGAGGCGCCCACTCAGGATGAGCGTGCGCGCCGACCTTCTTGTCCTTCTCGGCACGATCGGCCTTTTTGCCCTCAGGAACACGACGACCAGGATCCTTGCGAGTTCCCGCCGCAGCAACCCGAGCCCGAGATTTCTTACCCA
>CAUDCB010000003.1 GCA_958447915.1 uncultured Collinsella sp.
TTTCGCACCTTTGTCGCAGTAATGTCGCACCTCTGTCGCAGTAATGTCGCACCTTGGCCGCGGTGGCATCGATGACCCAAGGGGTTACCCCTTTGTCGCTCCCCATGGCTAACTAATGCCGGCGTGCACCGGCGCGGCGTGAATTAGGGAACTCTGCTGTGGGGTTGGGAACCTTTACTGGGGGGCTGCCGTTGGCCAAATCCCATCCCGGACATGACGGTCCCGTTTCCGGACATTCGCGGACAATGTCCGGAAACGGGCTAAAAATGTCCGGAAAAGGGATGAAATGTCCGGAATTGCGGGGTTGGCCCACGCCCGGGCTGCCGTGGCGCGGTCCTCGGTATGACGGCGGGGCGATGCCGTCGGCCTGTCCGCTTTTCCACTCGGGCTTCTGGTCTCTAGCCTCTCAAACAAAATCTCGATCTGTAACAGGTGGGCCCGATTTGGGTGGCTAGATGTTACAGATCGAGACGGGCCAGCGCGCCGGTTTCCGTTTGTCTCAATCTGTAACATCTAGGGTCGTTTTTGGTCTGTAGTTGTTACAGATCGAGATTTTCCGACGGAACGCTTCCGTTTGTCTTGATCTGTAACATCTGGGGTCCATTTTGCCGAGTTGTTGTTATAGATTGAGATTTTCTGGCAGGCGGGTTTGGTTTGTCTCGATCTGTAACAGTTAGGGCTGATTTTGGTCTGCAAATGTTGCAGATCGAGACATTTCGCCGGGACGCCTCCCGTTATACCGAGGGAGTGGACCGCGTATCCAATCTGACACACACCAGCAAGGTGTGAACCGGGGAACTTGTACTAGGGAACCAGGGGCTACTGCTGACCGAGTTTCATTCCGGAAACGGGTCAAAAATGTCCGGAAAGAGGCTGGAATGTCCGGAATTGAGGGGTTGCCCCTGCACTCGAGATGACGTGGCGCAGCTGTCGGTGCGGGATCGGGGCGAGGCCGCCGCTTCGTCCGCGGCTCCCCCTCCGGTACCCCTCGGCCCAGTCCTCAGCGCCAATCAAAATCTCAATCTGCAGCACCTGGGCCCGATTTGGGTGGCTAACTGTTACAGATTAAGGCACGCCGACGGGCATGGCTTCATGTTCGGCTTGGGTTTGCCGCGGCAGGGGCGAAATCCGACGCGACAGCAAGCGGCGCGAGACCCAGTGATGGCGGTTTTGGTAAAGCGGGGACAGCAAGGTTGATCGGCGCTGATGTCCATTGCGTGCGCTAATAGGGGGGCTAATAAATCAACTGAATCTCCCGTTCAACTTCATTGAATTGTAGAAAACTAAAGAATGGCTAGTGGTATTAAATAGAGACTACCAGCGGTTCTGATAATTAATACCAATTGGTATGTAAAAAAAGATGAGACGAATAACGAATGCCATTTGGGGGGGGGGGGGACCAACCATTCGCCGATTTAGCTGGCCCGCTACAAACCGTGTTAAACAGCTTCTTTATCATGAATGAGATTACTCATACTGCGTCGGTAGGTTGCGCCCGAGAACTATGGGGCGTCGCACGGATTAAATGAAAGGGGAGCACATGCTCAAAAAACGCTATCTTGTGGCTGCCGTGTTTGCAGTGGCGGGCTTTCTGGGGTTGTCGGCCCCGCCCGCCGCTCTTGCGGCCGGCTATGGCAACGTGGTGGTGAATGAATCGAACGGCAACGTGACCATTGGCAACAATGCGATTTCGAGAACGTTCAGCACCGCCGCCGGTAAGCTCAAGACTGTCGAAATCAACAACAAGCTCGCCTCTACCACTCTCGTTCCCGGGTCGGGGTCCGAGGAATTTGTTATTCAGTCGCTTGCCGAGGCCACGCGACTTGAGCCGGCCGGTGCTCTCACGAGCGTCAGGCCCACGGCCGTGACAGTTGCGGGCTCCTCCGTTGACACGAGCGAGGCCGCTTTGGCGTCGAAGGCCATCGATGAGGATGCTGGCACTTATTGGGCGTCTTCTGCAGAGGCCGCAGGAACAGCAAACCTCATTGTGGATTTTGGCGGTACTAAGGCCATTGCAAGCGTTAGCTATACGCCGCGCCATCATGAATCGGTGGGCTATAACTGCACGGGTCGCGTTAAGACTTACAAGCTCGAGTACCAGATGGCCGATGGCACATGGGCGACGCTCGTGGAGAACGGCACCATGAACGACACGGGCACCACGGTCATTAAGTTCGCTGCCGTGCAGGGTAAGGCGGTCCGCCTGACCGGTCTCACGACCTATCATTGGCAGCCCTCCAACGAGAACAAGTACATGAACGTGGCGGAGCTCGATGTGCTTGACGCCTCGGACAACTCCGTCGTGCACGGATCTAAGGGCTGGACCGTGACGGGCACGTCCGTTGCCACCAACGAGGGCGGCGGTTACGAAGCGCTGGTCGATGGCGACTTCACCACCTACTATCACTCTCGCTACGGCGCGGGTGAGGGCGATACGAAGAAGCTGCCTGTCGATTTGACGATTGACCGCGGTGAGGGAGCGAAGAGTTCCTTCCAGACGGTTGGCTACGCGGGCCGCAATGTCAAGGGTGCCAACGGCACCTTTAAGAAATTCGCGGTGTATGTCTCGGATAGCAAGGACGGCTTGTTCGATGATTCGAACAAGAAAGGGGCGTTCTCGGTCGACTTGAGCTCTTCCTATAACGACGACGGAACCTGCAAGATGACCTACTTTGGGCTCGATAAGGTTCAGACCGGCCGTTATGTAGGCATCCGGGTGCTCGAGGCTCAGGGAGGCAGTTTTGCTTCTGGTGCCGAGCTCGATTTGTATCAAGAGAAGTTCGACACGTTCGAGAACGCTTCGGGCAAACCGCAACTCAAGACGAGCAATCTTGAGTTGGACGGACCGGTGCAGGTTAGCGATACCACCGCGACGATTAACGACGTCGAGAAATCTGGCAAGATGTTGACGTTCACCTTCAAGCCGGTGCAGTTTGGTAACGGTCTTGCGACGGTGACTGAGAAGGTCGTCATGTACGATGACGATCACTTTATGCGTAAGTTCCTTGAGGTCAATTCCGGGGATAAGGACATCCGTTTCAACTACATCGATGGCGAACACCTCAACGTCAAGGATGCGAGCTACACCTGGACTATCCCCACGGGTAAAGGTGGGGTTGTCGAGATGACCGAGGCGCGCGCCAACCTGGGCCAGCCCATTTATGTCAACGGCTTATTCTTGGGTTCGGAGTTCCCTGAAACCGACACTCAGATTGTCGATGACTTGGGCCGTATGCGCTATTGGACTGGCAAGAATTTCACCGATTTTGAGCGCGATGGGCAGCTCACCTCGGACGGCAAGTACGTTTCGTGGCAGACTGTTGTGGGTGCCACCCACTCCGACGGCTCGAACAACGACGTGGTTCGTACCGACTTCTACAGCTATATCAAGGGCATCTCAAAGCCGAGCGAGTTCCGCATTCAGTACAACTCTTGGTTCGACAATATGATGCTCATCGACGAGAATAACATTCTCGATTCGTTCAAGGCGGTGGACAAGAACCTTTCCTCCACGGGCGTTCGTCCGCTCGACTCCTATGTCGTTGACGACGGCTGGAACAACTACAACAACACCGAGGCGTCGGTTGACCCGGGCCGTTCTGGCACGGGTAAAAACACCGACGGGTTTTGGACGTTTAACTCTAAGTTCCCCAATAAGCTCACGACGTCTTCATCGCTTGTGGAGAAACTCGGATCGAACTTCGGCGTCTGGGTTGGCCCGCGCGGCGGTTACAACTTCTACGGTCAACTTGCAGATATTATTTCCAAGGCGGGTAACGGTTCGGCCGCTGGTGGCTCGATTGATGTTGCTGACCAGCGCTACGTTGACAATTTCCAGAATCTTGCCTTGCAGTGGATGGCTGATTACGGCGTCAACTACTGGAAATGGGATGGCTATGCTGACAACGCGCAGTACAACGCATTCTCTCAGGGCGAGGGCGTTGTAGGCTACGACGAGAATCACCATCACATGTACGGTGGGCCGAACGGTTTCTATCACGCTACCGACTTGTGGGAAAAGTGGATTGTCCTGTTTGAGAACGTGTGGGACAAGGCAGACGATCTTGGTATTGATAACCTGTGGGTCTCTCTTACCTGCTATGTGAACCCGAGCCCTTGGTTCTTGCAATGGTCCAACTCGGTGTGGATCCAGTGCACGCATGACCGCGGCGAGGTTTCCAACTCCACGCTTAACAACAAGATGGACAACATGCTGAGCTATCGAGACGGAGCCTACTATGACTTCGTCAAGAACCACGATTTCCAGTTCCCGCTGTCCAACCTCTACAACCACGACCCGATTTACGGCAAAGAGGGTACGGGCATCAGTGCCAACTCCATGAACGGCGCCCAGTTCCGCAACTATCTGTACATGATGGCAACGCGCGGTACGTCGTTCTGGGAGCTCTATTACTCCGACAGCCTGTTAGATGACGAGAAATATCTGGTGAACGCCGACTTCCTCGAGTGGGCCGAAACGAACTTCGACAAGCTTCAGAACGCTAAGATGATTGGCGGCGTCCCTGCTTCGGGCGTTAAGCTCGGCGGTATCAGCGGCGCGGGAACGCAGGATGCCTACGGTTTTGCCTGCTTCAACAGCAAGGGCGACGAGGGCATCATTTCGATGCGCAACCCGTCGGCTAGCGAGAAGACCATTACCTTCAAGCTCGATGCCGGTGTGGGCGCCTCGCATGCTGGCACCTTTAAGCGCTCGATCGTTGAATCCTACACCTCGGACGGAAGCGCGCTCGGTGCTTCGAAGGACAGCTATGCTCAGGGTGATACGGCTACCGTGACGCTTAAGCCCGGCGAGACCCAGATTTGGAATCTGAGCCAGAAGGGCGATACCGAGGCTCCAAAGCTTGACACCATGTATGTTAAGGGCGTAAAGAGCCTTCGCGTTCAGGCAAGCAAGCACGTGACCAATGCACAGTTCACCGTAACGGTCGACGGCAAACAGGTTGAGTGCGAGAACGTCGAGGCATCCGCCGACATGCGCACGTTCGACATCAAGCTGAAAAACGGTGTGAAGAACGGCAGCAAGATCGAGGTCGCGGCTGCTCAGGGCCAGGATGCTTGTGGCAACAGCTTTGAGGGAAGTGTCTCGGGTATTTATCACAAGGATGGGGTCATTGCCTCTGCTGCCACCTCAGCTGGTGGCGAGCTCTCGGATGCCGAGAATAGCGTTGAAGGCAAGAACGGTTTCACCGTTGCCACAAACGTTTCTGATGCTGCAGCTTCGACGGTGCTCCTTTCTCAGGGCGATGAATGGAAGCTCGGTATCGACAACGACGGCAAGGCATACTTTACCGTTAACGGTACGACCGCTACCTCCGATGTGACGGTCGCGGGCGGCAGTGTTACAGTCGCGGGCGTCCGTGAGAATAACGGCATGCTTAAGATCTACGTTGATGGTGAGCTTGCCGGCAGCGCCTACCTGGGTGAAAATAACGCCGACCACGCTGTGAGCACCGGTGCGATCACGGCAGGCGGCGGCGCGAAGCAGTCTTCGCTTGCCGTCTATGATCATGCTCTTGGTTACGACGAGGTTCCCACTTCTGCACTGGCGGAGTTGATCGAGACCGTTGAGGCGAAGAAGGACCAGGTAAGCGATGCATCCTGGGCAAACGCCGATATGGATAACCTGATCGATCAGGCGAAGGCGGCGCTGAAGGGTGACGCTGCTGCCAAAAAGACCGCATACGACCACCTTTACGCGGGTTACCTCAAGCTTGTTCCTGCAAACAAAACCGTGAACCTTGCCCTGGGCAAGGTGCCGACGGCTGCTTGGGTCGACGGTGACACCACGACTCCGGTGACGAATTCCGACGCTTCTCGTGCCCTGACCGTTGCGACTGATGGCAACAATGCGGACACTAACGGCTATTGTATCTTTGGCAACGATGGTAAGGAAGCGGGCTCGTACATGCAGGTCGACCTCGGCTCCGATTACGAGATTACCGGCGTGAACCTGTGGCGCTATTGGGCGGACTCGCGCACCTATAAGGCGACTGCGCTCGTGGTTGCAAGCAAGTCTGATTTCTCGGACGCTCAGGTGCTCTACTATTCGGGCGATAGCGATGTGTTTGGCCTGGGCGAGGATCCGAAGGACAGCCTGTATGCCGAGACAGCTGAGGGCAAGCAGCTCTTCGACGCCTCCGGTTCTACGGCAGCGACGACAGCACGCTATGTGCGTCTGTATGCCTCCGGTGTCAAGGGCACGGGCGTCTCGAAGGAAAACCATGTGGTCGAGCTTCAGGTTTTCGGAGTCACCAAGCAAAACGATCCGTATGGCCTGAACGGTGAGAACGGACTGCTCTCTCTGATCGCTCGCGCAGAGACCGCTCAGAAGAATGCCGATTCGTATGAGTCGGTGGAGGGTCTTACCGATCCCTTGAAGCGCGCACATGACGTCATCGACCGTATCAATGCCGGGCAGGATGTGACGTACGGCGAGGTCAAGGATGCCGCCGAGGCTCTCAAGGCAGCGCTTGACGCTCTGGTTGTCAAGGCCCCTGCAAAGAAGGTTACCGTGACGTTTGATGACGGCTGCGGGAACAAGTCTACGGTCGAGCTTAACGAGGGCGGCAAGTTGGCCAAGCCTGCTGACCCCACGCGAGAAGGTTATGACTTCGCTGGGTGGTGCACTGACAAGGACGGCGAGCATACGTTTGACTTCGACTCTGCAGTGAATGCCGACATTACGCTCTACGCCAAGTGGAATAAGCAGCAGTCCGGCGGCTCCGGCTCCGGTAGCGAGGGCGGCTCTGGCTCCGGTGGCGCTTCTACAGACAAGGACAGCACGGGTTCCCAGAACAAGGGTGACAAGAAGGGCACCAAGGCCGATCTTCCCGGTACGGGTGACAGCTCCATGTTCTTCGCGGGTCTTGCCCTTTGCCTTGGTGCGGCGGTCATCGCGGCTTCTCGTCTGCTTAAGCGCAGAAGCGAGCGTTAAGCGTCAACAATAAGTTCTGGAAGGGACTTGTGCTAGCGAACGGGCGCGGTACGTGGGTACCGTGCCCGTTTTTGGCACGTTTTGGGCGCTAACTGTTACAGATTTTGCCGAGTTACTGTTACAGATTGAGATTTTCTGACGGGTAAGTTTGGTTTGTCTCGATCTGTAACAGGTAGACCCCGGTTTTGCTGAGTAACTGTTACAGATTGAGACAAACCGACGGGCCACCCCACCCCATCTACCTGCCGCTACCTGCTATCCGCCGATTTCCGTTGTGCTGCTGTGCTCCCATGCCATATCCTCTAGACAACTACGCGGCATCATCGCCGCCGCGCCTACAAGAGAGGAATATCCATGACTGCACCTGCCACTAAGCTGCTTCAGCCCATTACGGTTGGCCCCCTTGAGCTCAAGAACCGCATTATGTTCCCACCGCTGACCACCGGCTACGAGGAGCGCGACGGTTCCATCGGCGAGCGCAGCCTGGCCTTTTACGAGCGCCTGGCTCGTGGCGGTGTGAGCTACATCGTCATCGGCGACGTCGCTCCCGTCATGACCGCGAGCCCCACGCCCAAGCTGGCGACCGACGCTCGGATCCCCACGTTTAAGGCACTGGCCGACGCCGTCCACAAGCACGGTGCCAAGGTTGCGCTGCAGCTGTTCCACCCCGAGTACGACGTGCCCGGCGTCGGCAGCATGGTCATGGGCTCCATGGCCGCCGCCAAGGCTGCGCAGGAGGCCAAGGCCGCAGGCGACGAGGAGGCCTTTGCCGCCAAGATGGCCGAGTCCAACGAGATTCGCAAGCAGGCATACGCCAAGCTGCACCACGACATGCAGCACTTTGTGAACGAGGCGAGCGTAGAGCAGCTCACCCAGATCAAGGAGGCTATCGCCGCCTCGGCCGCCCGCGCACAGCAGGCTGGCATCGACGCCATCGAGGTCCACGGCGACCGTCTGGTGGGTTCGCTGTGCTCCGCGATCCTCAACAAGCGCACGGACGAGTACGGTGGTTCGTTCGAGAACCGCGTCCGTTATGCGCTGGAGGTCGTCGCCGCCATTAAGAAAGCCGCACCGCAGTTGATGGTGGAGTACAAGCTCCCCGTGATTATGGAGAACCCCGACGGTACGCCGCGCGGCAAGGGCGGCCTGCTGCCCGACGAGGCCTGCGAGTTTGCCAAGCTGCTCGAGGGCGCGGGCATCGGTATGATCCAGGTCGCGCAGGCAAACCACACCGGCAACATGGGAGACACCATTCCGCCCATGGGTGCCATGCCCTACAACTGGACGCTGCCCGTGGCCGAGCGCGTCAAGGCCCTGGTCTCCGTGCCGGTGGCAACCGTGGGCCGCGTCGTCTCGGTCGAGGCCGGCGAGAAGATTCTGGAAGACGGCGCGGCCGATATCATCGCCTACGGCCGCTCGCTCATGTGCGACCCCGACATTGCGCTGAAGGCCGCCACGGGTGAGCCCATCCGCGAGTGCCTCAACTGCAACAAGGGCTGCGTCGACGCGATTCAAAACCGCAAGTACATCTCGTGCGTGCTCAATGCCGAGAACGGCGACGAGGCGACCATCGCCATTAAGCCGGGCGAGGGCGACAAGAAGATTGCCGTGGTGGGCGGCGGTATTGCCGGCCTGGAGGCCGCGCGCGTGGCGGGCAAGCGCGGCTACGACGTGACCGTCTACGAGGCGAGCGATCATCTGGGCGGCCAGATTGTGCTGGCAGCCGCGCCTCCGCGCAAGGACGAGATCATGCGCTCGGTCGAGTACTACGAGAAGATTCTGCCTGGTCTGGGCGTGAAGGTTGAGCTCAACCATGCCGCTACCGCTGAGGACCTCAACGCCGCCGACGCCGCGATTGTGGCCGTGGGCGCGCACGACGTGGTCATCCCCGTTCCGGGTGCCGACTCGGAGAAGGTCGTCTCGAGCTGGGACGTGCTGGCCGGCAAGGTGGAGCTCAGCGGCCGCGTCGTCGTTATCGGCGGTGGCCTGGTGGGCACCGAGACTGCCGAGTACCTGCTGCAGCACGGCTGCGAGGTGGCGATCGTGGAGATGCTCGACAAGATTGCCGCGGGCGAGTCCGAGACCATTCTGCCGCTGATTATGAGCGACTTTGCAGAGCATAACGTGGAGCAGCACGTGAAGACCCGCCTGACCGCCATTACCGACGAGGGCGTGGAGGCCATTCGCACCACCGAGGACGGCGCCGAGGAGCCGGTGAAGATCGCCTGCGATTACGTGGTGATGGCCGTGGGCTCCAAGGCCAACGCGTTTGACCTGGACGGCGTAACGGTGCCCGTGACCTGCGTGGGCGACTGCTCGGGCGAGCGCACCGCCGACATTGCGAGCGCCATTCGCACAGCGTATCACGCGGCCAACGAGCTGTAGCCGAGAAAGCCATCGCGTATTGAGCGGGCGGGGAGTGCCGTATCGGTGCTCCCCGCCTTTTTTCCAATGAGGGCGCCCACTGACCAGCGGGTTCAGAAAATCCGAATCTTGAGCACCCGAAAATCCGAATCCTCAGAACATGAAAATCCGAATCGCTGACACCAGAAAATCCGAATTTTGGTGCAAGAGGATTGGTGCAAGGGGGTCAGGTTTGTTTGCACCATGTTGGTGCGAAGTAACCTGCCCCCCTTGCACCAAGGGTTTGACTTTAAGACATCATTAAGGCTTGCGCTGTGGAGCAAGCCGCAGGTCAATGCTATTCTTTTACCTTATCGTATGGTGTTGTATTCTGCCTGAATTCTCTACCTGCGAGCAACGGATTAAGCGCGATCGAGCGGAAAGGATGGCACGCCCGCAAGCAGGGCAAACGCAAGCGATGAGTGGCATGGACCGACATAGCGAGCTCCAGCAGCACAAGACGGCGGCCGAGTACCGCCAAGCTGCCGACGAGCATGTGCGGACCCTCAAGGATTTTTGGAAGGATTTCCTGGTGAGCGGTCTGTTTGTGCTGGCCGCCATTGTTGCCATCTTTGCGTGCCTGGCCTGGTTTGCCGCGAACAATCGAGTGAGTGCCACGGGGAGCACGATCGGGGCGAAGGCGGATCGGTACACGCTGACCGCCGAGGGCGAGGGCGAGTCCGACGCCCACGTGGGCTATTACGAGCGCACGGCCGAGGAAAAGCAAACTATCGCCGACCTAGATACGGCCGACGCCATGACGGTGACGCTCGGCTCCAACCTCAACAACGAGACCGCAGGCTCTCTGTACCCGGGTGCTCGCGGCAAGATCATGTTCACGGTGACGCCGCACACGGATAACCTCGGCGATATCACGATCAACCTATCGCGCGTGCTTAAGGCCAAGGGAAATATCTATAAGGAAGCCGATGGCAATCTGTCGGATGATGCGAGTACGCTGCTCAGCCTGGTAAAAGGCCACTTGCTGTTCTTTACGAGCTGCGAGAACGGCTATTACTCGGGCCGCGTGGTTGATAGCAAGATCGAGATTCACAAGAGCGAATTTTGCAAAGACGGGAATGTGGCCAATCCAACGAACCAGTCCCACACCATCACGCTGTATTGGGTATGGCCGGAGTACTTCCAAAACTTCGTCCTTACCGGCAACACGAATTACTACAAAAATCTGTTTGCGGCGGTAAACGAAGGCTACAGCGCCCTGAAAGCAGACGTGAACAAAAACAAGGCAACCTACTTCTACGACCCGTCGAACAGCACCGACGCCTCTGACTCCTACGCCAACGTGGACGCCTACTCCTCGCTCTACAACAACGCGGACGAGAAGATTGGCAACGAGGTCATTTCCATCCAACTCAGAATAACCGCACAGGAGGGTGCCACCAATGGATAGCATCCGCGCACATATGACTGCCGCCCACGAGTGGGTCGAGAACCACCGTGCACAGACACTTGCGGTCTTGGTGTTGCTCGCGGCCATCATTTTTATCATCGGCCTTACCATGACATGGTTCGTAAGCAGCAAAAGTCTGTCTACGGTGGGCAAGATTCAAACGCCCGCGCGGCTCAAGATCATGGGCCCCAACCAGACGAGCATCGAGCCTATCGAAATATCGTATGACGAGTCACGGGGCGATGTTAAAAAGACAGATGGCACTGTGTCTGTTCGTCGCGCGTTTTGCGTAAAGAGCAACAGCGACGAGAACAATGACGGTGGCCAGGCATTTGAGCTGCAGGTGGCAAATACCACCAATATCAAGGGTCTCGATATTAAGGTGTACAAGGTTGAAGATACGACGACGTCGGGCAAGGGCGATGTGGCCGGTTTGGATAGCGCTGGTAAAAAGTATGCGTGGACCAGGGCTGCGGAGGTGACGCCTTTTTACCCGATCAACGCGGATCAGAAAGATAAATCGCTAGCCAAAGATCTTGAACAAGTTGACCCAACCTATCAGGAATACAAGAAAGTTCAGCAGAACGCTCGTCCGTTGTATCGGTACCACAAGTTCGCAAAGAACGAGCTCGACGGTTACAACGAAGAGACCAAAAAGGCCAACGACGCCACGAACTTCATCATCGAATGCACGTGGAATCCGGGCATCGTAACCGAGGGCAACACCAAAGTTTCAAACATCAAAGAGACCGACATGGTTTACCTAATCGCTCGCAGCGCAAGCAGCAATTAACGCAGGAAGGGAGGACGTCACATGACAGAGGACAAGAACAAACAATTCGATACTGCCGAGGACTTGGTTTGCGACCAGCCGGATCGGACGGCTGCGCCTGAGCAAGCGTCTCCTGTCGAGCCCTCCCGCCGTAAGCGCCCGTTTTGCCTGGGCTCCAAAGCACGCAAACGCCTGTGGGCAGTCGCGGTGCTGCTGTGCGTTGTTGTGATGGCGACGGGCACCTACCTTACCTACACGGCGTTTTTGGGCGGTGACTTTCTAAAGTCGGTTGTCGTTTCGGGCACGTCGCAGGCGCTGTTTGCCTCGGACATGCTCACGGGTTACACGGATGAGAGCCTGAATGACGAGAAGATTGCCGTCCGAAGCGTCATCGCCGACACGAGTGGGGGAACCTGCTCCTTCACCTTCCGCATTTACAACCATCTGTTGGGCGACAAGAACAAGGTTAACGACAAGGACGTCAATGCGACACTGAGCGTGAGGGCGACGGGCACGACGGGTGCTTGGAGTGTTAATGGCACGCCCGCGCTGACAGCGGACGGCACGGTCAACCTTTCCTTCCCCGCCAACAAGGCAACTATGTATACCTATACGGTTACGTTTGCCAAGGCGGACCTCAACAAAGCGTCCTTCACGGTTAAGGCTCGGGTCGGCTCCAACAGTCCCGGAACCAACCTCAAATGGCTCGCGGCCAAGATTGCGCCTGCCGAGCGTGCGGAGGTAGCGGCCTCGGGCGTTTCGGGCGAGTGGGTCGATAAGAACAAGGATGATACGAATGTCAGCGACTTCGACGCCTACAACTATCGCGTGACGGTTACGGGCGCTACGACCAAAGTGATGCTCACGTGGAAGGACGGGGTCGAGATCGATCCGTACTTTGAAAAGAACCACAAGAACGGTGGTGAGCAGGCAGCCGTCAGCAACAACTCGGTCACATACGATGCGTCCCCCGGCTCGGAAATCATCACCTTTTATCGGAAGGGCACCTCGACGCCGGCCAGCTTTGATGGCATTGGCGTTTCGTGTTCGGCCGCGAAGAACTAGTCGAAGCGATCCGCAAGCATAGATTTTGAGACCCCGCACGGGGCATGAGATAGAACGAGGTAGGACCAGATGAGAACGGCAAAGCGCATAACAACCGCATGCCTGACTGCGATCATGATTTTCCAGGCGCTCGCGCCTTCCACAGAGGTGTTCGCGCAAGAGCTCGACGCCGTTATGGAGGCGTCCGTCTCTGCCGCGCGCGCCGCGGGCAATACTGCCCGCTCCGTACAGGATGCCGTGGCCACTGCTGTGGAAGACGCCGACCAGGCTACAACTGATGGGGCTGCAACGACTCCGGGCGCCGATGCGGGCACTACCGAGGGCGGCAACGGCTCAACCAACGCCGGCGATTCGCAGGATTCCACTACCGATGGAGCTAACAGCGACGATGCCCCAACGGAGGGCGATGCATCCCAAGACGATGCAGCTGCCGATGACGGTGCCACCGACGAAGAGCAAGCGAATGACGCGGACGCAGATGCCGTTGAGCAAGCAAATACCGGCCCCACCATCAAGACCGCCGATAAGCTTAAGTCCGTGCTGGTCGACGGCGAGGTCACCGTGAACGACGCTGGCGATGTTACGGCCATCACCTTCGGATCCAACGCCGACCTTATCGCCATCTCCAACACCGACCCCGCCATCTACCAGAATGCGAGCATCTCCAAGACCGGCTTGAGCGGCGTCGACTTCGACGTGTGCAGCGCGCAGGCCGTGGGCGACCTGGGCCGCCTCGCGTTCCAGGGGTTCGGCAGCGATGCCCACCCCTTCAAGGGTACGCTCGACCTGGGCGGCAGGTCCCTTACCGCCAACAAGACGCTCTTCAACAACATCGAGCTCAACGACAACAACGGCACCGTAAAGCTCACCTGGAAGGGCACCGATGTTCAGCCCATCGTGGCCGCCAAGGTCGCGGGCGAGGACAAGACGCTCAACGCTACCATTACCGTGGACAAGCCTGACGGCAATAACGGAACGAGTATTGTCAAGCTCACCTCGCCGCTCGTGGGTGAGGTCGCGGGCATGCTCACACTCAACGCCACCTACGCGACAAGCGCGAACAGCCCCCTGGCGATTGATATGCAATCGAGCGCAGGCAACCTGGGCTTGCTTGTGAACACCCTTGCCGAAGGGGCATCGCTTACACTTGCGGGCCTTACCCTGCCGGATAAACTCAATGGCACCCCCGCTATCAGCGCGACGGCCTCTGGCGCTAACGCGGGAGGTCTTATCGGCGAGGCGCGCGCGGGCGCCACCGTCGCCCTGCCCACTGGTGTCGACATCTCGGCGTTGAACGTCGCAGGCAAAAACGCGTCGGGCGGCATTATTGGCAAGGCAACCAGCCTCACGCTCACCGTGGGCACGGATGACAGCGGCAAAGACGCCTCGGGCAATGCCATCACCATCAAGCCTGCAAGTACGGTTGGGTCGTCATCGGCCGGCACGTATGCAGGCGGACTTATCGGCGAAGCCTCGTTTGCCGGTGAGTTTACCATCAACAGCGGCATCTTCGACTTTGGTAAGGGCGTGGCGCTTAGCGTGTCCAACACGAGCGTTCCCCCTTCTGTCGGTGGACTGTTCGGCGTGCTCGACATCTCGAACGGCGATGTGACCGTCAACGGCGGCTCGTATACAAGCACGTTGCAAAACGGAACGGACAACAACAGCAGCGCGCGCGGCAACTACGGCGGCTTGGTGGGCAAGCTGTGGGGCCAGAAATACGGCAACGACGCACTGCACGCGTTCACGGTGCAGAATGGCGCTGAGGTGTCGTTTGGCGTGGGATCCAACGGCAAGCTCACCTATGCGGGCGGTCTGGTAGGCTACCTTGGCCAAGGCAATGGGAGCCCCAACGTGTCTGCCGTGGTTATCGATGACGCAACGGTGACATGCACAACATCGGGCTACGCCAGCAATAATGGCAAGTATGGCGGTGCCGTGGGCGTCGTGGACACAAAAAACGTTCTAGAAGTGCGCGGCCTAAAGGTCGAAACCGCCGGCAACGCCACCATCGGCGGCTCGAACGGCGGCTTTGCCGGAGTCGTCGGATCGTCGTGGCGCGGCATCGTTAAGTTCAGCGGTGTCACCGACCTGTCGGACGCCAGATTCGCGGAAAACGACCACACCGCGCAGCTAGTCTATGAGAACTTCAACTCACTCATTTTTGCCGCGGGTAGCGGAAGCGACGGCGGTGCCACCGCAGGCGATATCACAAAATGGCAATACAAGCGCCCCACCACTCAGGTCAAGATTGATGACATCTACAGCTATGGTCAGGTCATTCGCCTGGGCAGTGGGCTGAGCAATGATCTCATCACCATCAACGATTCGCACCAGTGTATCTTTAAATCGAACCTCGTAAAAACTGATGGCGCCTTTGTGCTGGCAGGCGTTGACGATTTCGCAAAGCTGGCGATCACCTGGCAAACGAGCGGGTACTTCTCCGCCGTGGAGGGCGTTACGAATAGCAATTTCGCCTCCCAGGTTCCTTCGACGAACATCACACTCTCTGCAGACATCAACCTTTCCGGCACAGGTCTTACCGGCCTTACCAAAGACCGGGTTCCCCGTATTATTGACGGCATTGATGAGAACAGCCACAGCTTTACCGGCATGCTCAACGGCAACGGTCACACCATAAGCCTGGCAGCGGGCGAGCCCTATGGCATGCGCGGCAATAGCAAGATTGGTGCCGACGACACCAGTGCCGGCAACGGCAAAATCTACCGACACGGCCGCTTGGGCTTGTTCGCGGCCGTCAACAACGCAACCGTCTCCAACGTCACAATCGCCGGCTCTATGAAGTTCGATAACGGCGCGGCCATTGATGCCGGATCGCTTGCAGGCACCATTGCGGGTGGTCTGACGCTGTCTGGCGCAACGTGCAAAACGAATATCGCGTGCGATGATGCGGTCGCCAACGATGTGAACATTGGCGGTATTGCAGGCAGCGTGTCGGTGGCTTCCACGGTTACGTTTAAGGATAACAGCAGGGCTCAAGCGACCATCGCTGCAACTAAAACGCTTAACGGCAATAGTCGTATTGGCGGCGCCATTGGTTATGCGGGCGATTATGGATCGATATTCAATGTTTCAGGCCTCGAAGTTGGCGGCAAAATCGAAACCGGCAATTGCGCCAGCGGCAAGATTGCCCAAGTCGGCGGTCTTATCGGCTGCATTGTTCAGGGATCGAACAAGAAGAACGTTACCGTTACTGGTCTTAACTTTAGCGGATTCACTATGACCTTGGGTGAGAATGGCGACAAGTACAAAGGCGCCGGCGGCCTCTTGGGCTACAGCTGGGGCAACACTACCGTTACCATTGGCGATGCTGGCGTGAACACCAGCGACAGCACCTATGCCCTCAAAACTTCCAACGACACGATCGTGACTGCAAACGACTCTACCGAGGTTGGCGGCCTGGTATACGCCGCGAGCGGCCATTGGATTATCAACAACTACGCTATCAATTTGGGTGGAGCTTCCTTTACCGCTAATAATGCCACCACGCTTGGTGTTCTTATTGCTCGAGGCAGTACATCCGATTCAACTAATAGCTTTGGTGCCGAGACCTCCTATAGCGGTCTATATTTGGAGGACAAGGCCTGGTGGGGCACGGCCTATGCCGTAGGCGGCCTGTCTATCACCGCCCCGAAAGTAAAGATATACGACGAATGGCTTGCAAATGGTGTGAAGCCCAATAGTAAGCTGATCGATAACGGCTGCAATGCGGTTGTCTCGCTTCATACCAACGATGAAAAGCTGGACATGAGCGGAGATCCCGCTAAGGATAATAGTTATCAAAATCGCATTTCTCCTGATAAGCTCCCCAAAATAAACGGTTCTGTCCGCTACTACTACAATCTGGACAGAGCGTTGACTGTGGTGACCAACTCAAAAAACGATAAAGCTGCTGCAATGATCACGCCTGAGCATCTCGTTTTATGGGCAGCGAGGCAGTATGCTCCAAGCGCGACATACGACGATCTAACGGGCACTAAAAAAATAATTTTCACGAATAATAAGATAGGGCTTGATCAAGGCAATCAGATTACTATCGATTTGACGGGTTATAGCTACTACCCTTCAAACCCAAACGGCTCTAATGCGGTAACCGTCCAAAACGTAAAGATCGTTTTTTGCTACTCACAGATAAGGGCTGAGCAGGAGAACAATAAAAGCAATGCTATGGCAACTCAACATGAGAATATGCACTGTGGCCTTATTCGCACGATTGGGGGTAAGGACCTTACTGTTACAGGCGTAACGCTGTCGGGAACAGTCGGCAGGGTAAAAAACGATAGAGCGAAGGGGGCCGACCCAGAAAGCGTATCGGGTGCGCTGGTGCTTCGTTGCGCCTATGGATCGTCTGGCACCAAAATGTCGACTATCAATATTGATACGCTAACTCTTGACGGCTTGCAGGTGGACAGGGCGGAAGATAAGGAATATGCTCCGCTTTTGATTAACGCCATTACAAGGTATGTAAACCTGGACGTGAAAAATGTAACGACGTCCAATTATGCCGACAACTCTGGTACCAATAAAAAAGCAGCTTCCAGCCTGTTCGGTCGATTGGGCTACGACAAGAATTCCGATCAGGTCATAGCAAAGTTCGAAAAAATAAGCTTGCCCAGCCAAACGGACAATACGATATTTACCCATGCAAGCCTGCTGGAGAGTTTTGGCTACGCGACCGCCGGCACGGGCTCGGCGGACTATACCTTTACAGCAGATGACGCTAAAAATAACAAGGTGACCTATGGATCCGAGATTGATAGGAAAGGTACGGAGTGTTCCGGCAAGCAGCTTTGGTATTACGACGAAGCGACGTATGGCACCGAAAAAGGCTTAGTGACGGTTGATAACAAGCCGGCAAATGCCGGTACTCCTCGGTTCGGTGACTACCTTCCCTATGTTTATAAGGGGAAGGCCACCGAGAACAACGTCCAATACCACGAAATTAAAGTCAACCAGCGTATTCCAAAGCTGGTAACGGGATGCGGCACATATGGTGATCCGTATACCGTTAAGGACGCGACGGAGATGAACGCCATCGCCAACTATATCAACAATAGCGTGGCGTTGGATGGCTGGGAGGTTACCATTGTCGCCGACCAGGGTAGGCTCTGCACTCGCCGCAGCAGCGATCGCTCGACCGACAATGAGGTTACGTACGTCTACAAGCAGGCGAACGGTACTAATAATAAATGGGAGAAGAAGACCGGAGGCACAACGACCGATTCCACGCAGACGCTGAGCGACGAAACCATGCACCGCTATATACAGAGTGCGTATTACAGTATCGAGCCTGCCAAAGATAATAAGATTACTGTCGATGCGGCGTCGTTTGGCGGGTTTGGCAACAAGGCCAATCCGTTCCGCGGCGTTATCGTTGGCGATTTGGGCACCTCAACCTCATCTGCAACAATTGAGATTGAAAACAACAACGGCGAGCTTCGCGGCCTGGTTTCCTATAGCTATGGCAGCGTAGTGCGCAATCTGGATATTCGCTATGTGAATGCGCAAGCGACTATTACTTATTCTGACAAGGATTCCGACGGTGTCCCAACGGCGTTTTTCGGCGGCGTTATCGGCTGCATCCTTGGCGGCGATAACATTATCGACGGTGTGGTCGTAAACGATCCAAATAGCGGCTCGACGACGTACGGCTTTACCGTTACTGGCGACTCGCACCTTGTTCCCATCGGCGGTTATGTTGGCGCCATTGCAGGTGGCGGTGTGATTTTCCGCAACACGGGCGAATCGTGGCGTGGCGGCACAAAGAACAAAAAGTACAAGCCCTCTAAGGAAGATGCCGCAAAGTATGACCAGTACGACAACCCCTACGTTGGTCGCGTGATCGACGGCTATGCCTTTAGTGAAGGCTGCGACGTTGATAACGGTGACGCTAACTACAAAATCAACAAGCTCATAAACAAGGGGACCCCCTGCGTCACCACCACAGGCACCGACAACAAGTACATCGGTACTAACGCCGAGGCGCCCGTAACCACGGTGGAAAACGCTCAGGGCCTCTTGGTACTCTCGGCCATCATCAGCTCTGGCGCTGGCGCGGGAGCGGCGCAAACCGAGTACGCCAATTATGGCGTGTTCCGCGGCTCCAAAGCGTACTGGGGTAGCAATACGCAAACTTTGGCGATAAACGGCTACCTGTTTGGCAACAAGGAATACGGAAAGGTGCGAAATGCCAGCTATGGCAGCGTGGGGAAGCCTGCGAACGCTGAAGCCGATTTCGAGGTCGCCAAAAACGATGACCAGAAGGCTCCAGGCAAGCAAGGTTGGCATGGCCCACTCGACCCGGACTCCAATGTAAACTCGCCCTATCTGGTTGCGTCTTACGCTGCCAACTACCAAACGGGCTATGTGTGCGCGTCAAAATCGATCGGCATGAGCCTGGAGTTCAAGGCAAATACCCCCTACGACATGACCAAATACGGTACGGGATACGTGGGCCTTAACGGCCGCTATTACTCCGGTGCCTGCGACTCTGGCGAGAAGGCCACCGACCGCGACCGCATTACACCGCACGTAGCCACGATCGACGGCAACGGCGCCACTATTACGGTGGGCACCAAAAACGCCGCCTACGACACCGTCGAATATGCCGATGACGACTATAAGGTCTCGGGTGTGGGAGGCCTATTCAGTGCTGTGATGTTCACCTCAACCAATGTCGCCCCCAGCGTCACCGCGAACGGCGGCGCACAAGTCAAAGACCTCACCTTTAGCAACTGCAACGTTAAACTTACTTATATCGACGCAAGCGGCAACGCCACAACGGGGGCAGCATCGAACGACTTTATCGGAATCGGCCTTTTGGCGGGCGCAACGGCCAACTACGATGGCAACGCGTGCGGCATCTACCGCAACGTGCAGATGAAGAATTGCACCGTGTCGGGCGCTAAGAGCGTAGGAGGACTTCTTGGCAGCTCGGGTCGTGCCAGCCGAAGGACGGATAACGACATGACCTATATGGTCAATTTCGGCTCCGGCACGAAGGCTCCCGCGTATTTTTACGACTGTTCGTACACCGGCCTTAACGTCACGGGCGAGAAGTACGTCGGTGGCTATGTGGGTACGGCCGCCTCGGCGTGCGGCGTGTGGACAACCGCGGGCGCTGGGGTGAGCGAAAGGACCGTTGGCAAAAATTCGACCATAACCGCCACGGGGACAGCGCCCTACGTGGGAGGCGTGCTCGGCTTTGCCCAAAAATGCCATATCTCAGTCAACACCAACCCCGGCACCACCAAGGCGGGCCCGTCAAGCACGGCAGTCATCTCTGGGGTAAATGTGCTCGCTACCGGGTCGAACAGCGAAAAACTTATGGGTGCCGGCGGCGTGGTCGGAAGCGCTTATAGCGGCGTTATTTCTATGAGCAATGTGTGCATTGATGGCAAAGGTGGCACCGTGAACGCTGCCATCGGCGATGAGACCGGTACGAATCAGAATATCCGCAATGCGGGCGGCCTGATTGGCGAGGTTACGAGCGGCGGCTACCCCACCCCCAACAAGTACTGGTTTGAGGGCTGTAGCGTCAAGAATGTCAACGTCGCGGGCACCAGCCAATGCTCGGGCGGGCTTATCGGCTACTACTTCAGCAACGAGAGTATTACCTGCAACAACATTACGATCGAGGGCGCTACGATTGCGGGCAGCTGGAGTGGCGGTCTGCTTGGCGCGATTAACAGTGGTTCCGATGTCATCAACGTCACCAACACAAAGGTGTCCAACGCCACGTTTAGCGGAAGGTCCAACGGCGGCATTGCGGGTGATGGGCGCGGCCAGTTCCATCTGGTAAACGTGCTCATGGACAGCAATAGCTACAATGCGGGCAAAACCCAGGGTGTGCTCTTGGGCGAGGTCGACACAAGAGAAAAACAGTACAGCCTTTCCGCAGCGGGCGTGGACGTAAAGCCTGGCAACGGCAAAACCACGAGCGACCTGCCGCCGATGGTTTACGCGACCAATGCGGCTGCGGTTAACAGGAAAACCTACATCGCGTTTGGAGACTACAACGACAAGCTCGACGTACTCGGCAAGGGCATCACGCTCTACGGTGCGGACGATACCGCTACCACGGCGGCAAGCCCGTACGTGACCACGAGCCCCGTGAGCACGCTGGCGGTGCGTGCCTCCGGTACCGACACCACTGACCGTTATCTGTTCGGTGACGGGGCCGCCATTGAAACCGCAGCGACCATCCAGAGCCAGGCGGGGGACAAAGTCGCCGACCGCTATACCTACACCAACATCGCCGGCATCAATGATGCCGGCGTATACCAAAACACGAGCACCTATAGTGCGGATAGCTCAAAGAGCACTTTCAACGCCAACAACGTTACATCGAACAAGAAGGTCACGACCGACTTCCCCGTGCTCGTGATTCCCGGCAACGACACCACGACGGTCGAGAACTACCTGAATATCGTGACCAACGGCGGCTTCTCCGATGCCCGCCGCCTCAACGGTAGCGTCAAGCACGTGACCGCTACTGCTGAGGTCTTCTCGCTCGCCGATAACGGCACCTTCGTCAAGGACGCAACCGCCTCGCTAACGCCCGCGCTTAAGGTGCTCAACAACGGCACGAGCTCCATGACATTCCGCGCGAGCACCGACTGGGACAACGAGCGGGGGCGCTTTACGCTGCTCACGGTCACCTTTAGCGAGGCCGGCCAGAGCTACCGCGTGCAGGTGCCCATCATCGTCAAGCGCATGCTCGAGATCGACTTTACCGCCACCTACTCCGAAGGTGCGAACTTCAAAGCTTCCGACTATGCGACAAAATACGACAAGCACGTACTTGTGAGCAGCGGCGACACCATGACCGGCTACCTTACCTGGACCTATGGCAGCGCTCGGGGCGAGGCGGTCGATTACGGCTGGAACACGCTGCTCGAAGCCGGCGGCTCCATGGGTCCGCTCAACAAGAGCATCACCTTCGGTGCCACGCTGCCCGAGGGCACGCAACTTACGCTCGTGGACACGGCCAACAACAGCCGCGAATATCACTACACAGTGGGCGCGGGCGGAGCGGTGTCGGTCAAGCTCACCGACTTTGTGGACGCTAGCAATAATGCCTACGTCGAGCCGTGGCTGAGCGAAACCGTGGGCGTGAAGGCCGAGGAGGCCGAGGAGGCCAAGGACGGCGCCTGGGTCAAGCTCACCGATGCCGAGGTCAAGGACAAGAGTCAGGCTGTGCTCACGAAGATGGCCGGCGCCAAGGTCAAAGGTGCGTACTACCGTGCGCGCACATCTTCCGACACGACGGGCACGTTCTATAGCCTCTCCGTTGCCAAGGAAGAGCCCAAGAGCGAGAACTTCTACTTGGTGGTGCGCACGCCGTCGGGCTCCGCGGGCGTCAACGGGTACACCGCCACTACGGTGGACACGAGCTTGAATGAGCACATTAACTATCTGCTGCGCAATAAGATCGCAACCGACGGCAAGGCTGCCGAGGACGGGCACCAGAATACGGCCTCGACCTACAGTGTGGCATCCAACTACGCGCACAACCTTATTGACAACAAGGACAACATCAGCAAGATGGAGCTCAAAGATGCCACCTATCCGCTTTCCATGGACGTGAGCGACATCGTAACGTTCGACTCGAACCAGCAATACACGAGCTCCGACGCGCTGTACTACCAGATCGATTCATCGCTTGTCACCTATCACGATGGCGCCATCGCGGGCTCGGTGGGATACCCCACGGGTACGCAGGGCAGCTACGCGTTTTACGTTAAGGTGGGCGAGAACTACTACACCTGGAATGGGTCGGGCTGGACTCCGGCCGGCGCGACAAAGACTCCGGTGGTGTCGGGGCTTGCCTGGAAGAGCACGAGTGGCGGCGACATGTCGCTCGTGTTGGCCGACGCTAACGGCAAGTCCATCGATATGTCGGGCCTGCGCGAGATCGCCAAGAATCACGGTAACGCCTTCACCATCACTATGAAGGCGGATCTCACCATGACGGAGCCTGCGTGCCAGGCGGGCATCGTGGCCTCGCAGAACAACGGCGCCGACCGCTACACTAAGCCCAACTACCGCGCGTACCTTTCCACGCATGACGATACGCTCAGCACCAGTAGCAACTCGGCATACACCGATGGTAAAGCTGGCTACTACCGCATGGATGTAGGCGCGTCGACTATTGCGCTCGAGGCTTCCAAGAAGTCGCAGCTGGGCATTAACATCGATGACCTCAAGTCAGCTGATGGCACAATCGCCCTGGTGGGAACGTATGATCTTTCCAAGCTGTCGGGTGCCGAGGAAATGATTTCCAGCGCCACCAGCGTGGCTTATACGTTGAGCTTGCAGCAGCGCCAGGCTAATGGCAGTTATGATCCGGTCAACGATGATATCTCGAAGTACATTACGGAGTACATTGCGGTGCTCGGTGACGACAAACTGGCCAAGGGCACTTTAAACGACGATCGCCGCAGCTACGTATTTACTGACAACAAGACTGGCAGCGGGTTCGCCACGCGCGACGGCAACAGCCTTGTCTTTAAGCATGCCTTCCGCGTTAAGGTGAACACCAATGTTGAGACGGCTGGTCAGACCTATGCCAACTATCGTCTGGTGCTAACGGCCCATATGTCCGGTGGCGGTGTAAACGATACGCCGGTTAACGTCAGCAACCTCGCCGACTATGCGCGCTCTGACTATGTGACGTACACGCTGGCACGCATCAACACGGAGGGTATTCAGCACGGCTCCGGGACCAACTGACCTCGAGGAAGCGGGGCGGCAACCATCCAGTTGCCGCCCTCTTTATTGATCTCGACTTAACTTTCCAACTTTCCACTTAACTTAACACCTAAGGTGGAAAGCTGGAAAGCAAGTGGAAAGTTGACATGTTAGATGCGGGCTGAAGAGGGGTTAATAATTACACAAAGCATACCAGCCAGACAAAAAGATACCAATCTGGTTGGTAAAACACCGTCAATGAGCCGCGAGCCAACTAGCTGCGTAAATAAAACCTAAAGAACTGTTACAAATTAATGGCAAATGCCCAGATGCCGATGTTGCGATTTTCAATTAACTGTTACGCGCAAACAGCAAAATGCTACTATTTAACATGCACGTAAGAAAGCAGATTAACGGTTAAGGCTAAGAAGTGGCAGGTATGTCAGAAGCAACAAGGACTCGCACGCATGCGCCCGAGGTTAGGCAGCGCGCCGTCGAGGTCCTCCAAGAGGGGGTCGGTCATCGCGCCCTCGCTGCGGAGCTTGGCATTCCCCAGGCCACGGCTCGTCAGTGGGCCCGCGCGTATGCCGTGGGCGGTGCCGACGCCGTTCTCAACGCGGGCGCTCGTCATCACACCTATTCGTACGACGTCAAGCTCGCCGTGGTAAAGGATCGCCTGGAAAACGGCCTTACGGTTCGCGAGGCCATGATCAAGCACAAGATTCCCAGCGAGTCTTCGGTCAAGGCTTGGTGTCGTCAGTATCGCGAGGGCGGCGAGGCGGCGCTGGTCGATAAGCCGCGCGGTCGCAAGCCGCGCGTTAAGCAGGCAGAGTAGCAAGAGGGTGCGCCCACAGGGGCGCATTTTTCTTGCCGTGCCAACTTTTTGGACCGCCGCGAGCCTGCCGGAACATCCTCCAAAGTGGTTAATAAACCGCACGCAGTGGCCCGTGCGCCCGCCGCTGCGATAGGGGGAGCGTCGCCCCTCTGCTCCAATGCGGACGCGCCCTTACCCCGTACGCCCAAAACTCCCCAGTTGACCGAAAACCTGCCGCTGCTACTCCTCAATTGAGCTATAACGTTAAACAATTGCAGCGTTTTTGCATGGGGGAGTGATGGTATGACGCTACTGTATTTCCTTACCCTGTTTCCACTGGTACCGGCGCTGGGCATGCTGCTCGCGCACGGTGACCGCACCCGCGACGCGGTGGGGCTCATAGGCGCCGGCATCATTATGGCGGTGACAGTTGTAGTCGCCGTCATGTTTTTTGGTGCGGGTCCGCAGAGCTTTGAGGTTGCCTCCGGCACCTCGCATATGCTCTCGATCATCAGCTCCGCCATCGACGTGATCCTGTGTGCTGTCATCCTGTACAACGCGTACAAATATAGGAACGTGCTCACCACGGTGCTCGGCATAGTCCAGCTGGTGGGCTCGCTCGCCTTCGCTGCCATGACGCTGCCCGCGACCGAAGCCGTCACGGCGACACCGCTCTACCTAGACTACATGAGCGTGATCATGGTCCTCGCCGTCGGCATCGTCGGCAGCCTTATCTGCGTGTATGCCCTGGGCTATATGAAGGACTTCCAGGCGCACGACGAGCACGAGGCCGCGCTGCGCGGGCAGACCGCGCCCGACCGTCGCCCGCAGTTCCTGGCGCTTATGTTCCTGTTCCTCTCGGCCATGTTCGTCATCGTGACGAGCGATAACCTGGAGTGGCTGTTCTGCGGTTGGGAAATCACCACCGTGTGCTCGTTCCTTATGATTGGCTACACGCGCACGCCCGAGGCCATCAAGAACGCCTTCACCCAGATTATCCTCAACATGCTGGGCGGTATTGCGTTTTTGGCCGGACTCATGTACCTGCACGTTAACGGCATGCCGCTGACCATCTCGGGGATGATCGAGCTTTCCGGCGCCGGAACCGCGCAATCCGCGCTGCTGGTGATGCCGGTCGTTCTGCTGTCGCTCGCCGCACTCACCAAGGCCGCGCAGATGCCGTTCCATACCTGGCTGCTCGGTGCCATGGTTGCCCCCACGCCCACGAGCGCCCTGCTGCACTCGTCAACCATGGTCAAGGCCGGCGTGTTCCTGATGGTCAAGCTGAGCCCGCTCTATGCCATCTATCCCGTGACCGGCTTTATGGTCACGAGTGTGGGTGCCATCACGTTTTTGCTCGCCGCCCTCATGGCCATCTCGCAGAGCAATGCCAAGCGTGTACTTGCTTACTCCACCATTTCCAACTTGGGCCTTATCAGTGCCTGCCTGGGCGTCGGCGCGCCCGAGGCCGTGTGGGCGGCCATCTTCCTGATCCTGTTCCATACGGTGGCCAAATCGCTGCTGTTCCTGTGCGTGGGCACCGCCGAGCATCATATCGGCAGCCGCAATATCGAGGACATGGACGGTATGTTCAGCCGCATGCCGCACCTGACGCGCCTGATGATGCTGGGCATTATGGGCATGTTTGTGGCGCCGTTTGGCATGCTCGTGTCCAAGTGGGGCGCCCTGGTGGCGTTTGCGCAGACCGGCAACGTGCTCATGATCATGGTACTTGCCTTTGGCTCGGCCGCGACGTTCTTCTTCTGGGGCAAGTGGCTTGCCAAGCTTTCGGGCGTCGACCCCACGGCTCAAAACGTTGAAGTCAATGTCCATAAGACCGAATGGATGGCCCTCAACACCATCGCCGCGCTGCTGATTCTGTGCTGCGTGGCGTTCCCGGTTATCTCGAGCGGTCTGGTGTCGCCTTACTTGGCTATGGTGTTTGGCCGCGTGCCGTACGTCATTGGCAAGGACTCCATGTATCTGATGGTGGTTATCGTGGCGTTTATCGCCGTGGTGCTGCTGACTTCATTCCGCGTGAGCAACAAACCGCACGTAAACGTATATCTTTCGGGCGTGGGAACCGACAAATATCGCCATTTCCGCGGCTCGATGGGACACGAGGTGAAGGCCGAAAAGCGCAATTGGTACTCGGAGGACGCCCTTGGCGAGAAGCGTATTGGCCCCGCGGGCAGCGTCGTGTGCTGCAGCATTATCTTGTTTGCGCTGCTGTGTTGCGCGTGGATTGGGCCCGAGCGGCTTGCCATGAGCGCGCCCTCGGTGCTGCGCGGCAAGTATTTTGAAGGTTCGGGCGTCGTGGGCATATTTATTGGCACCGTGGTGTTTGCCCTGCTGGCGCCGCTTGTGGGTGGCCTGATTGACGGCGTTGACCGTAAACTTTCGGCCCGCATGCAGGGCCGCGTGGGCCCGCGCCTGCTGCAGCCCTTCTACGACGTTGCCAAGCTGCTGCGCAAGGCCCCCGCCAGCGTAAACACCATGGACGATACCTACATGGCGTGCGCGCTCATCTTTACCGTGGTGGGCGGCGGCATCTTTGTGTCGGGTTCCAACACGCTGCTGTGCGCCTTTATGGTGACGCTCGCCGCGATCTTTGTGGTGTTGGCGTCCGCCTCGACGCAAAGCCCGTTTGCCCAGGTCGGCGCCGACCGAGAGCTGCTGCAGGTCATGAGTTACGAGCCCGCCGTTCTGCTGATGAGCGTGGGCCTGTATCTTGCCACCGATAGCTTCGATTCCATTGCCGTGACGGGGCAGCCGGCCCCCATCATCGTGTACAGCGCACCCATTTTCCTTGCGCTGCTCGCGGTGCTTACCATCAAGCTGCGCAAGTCGCCGTTCGATCTTTCGTACTCGCATCACGCGCATCAGGAGATCGTCCAGGGCGTCGCCACCGAGATGAGCGGCAGCACGCTGGCCAAGATGACCCTTATGCACTGGTGCGAGACCGTGCTGTTTTTGATGTGGGTGGGCATGTTCTTTGTTTGGGACAACCCGGTGAGCTGGGTGGTTGCCCTGGTCGTGATGGCCGCGACGTACTTTGTCGAGGTGCTGATCGACAATACCTTCGCCCGCAGCACCTGGCGCAGCTGCTTTAAGCTCGGATGGGGCGTGGCGCTGGTGTTTGGCCTGCTCAACCTTATGCCCATCCTCGTTGACGTGTTTATTTAGGAGGCGGCATCCATGGATCATAAAATGTCGCGCTCGCCGTGGGTTATTCATTACGACGGCTCGAGCTGCAACGGATGCGATATCGAGGTGCTGGCCTCGCTTACCCCACTGTTCGATGCGGAGCGCTTTGGCGTGGTCAACACCGGCAACCCCAAGCATGCGGACATCTTTTTGGTGACGGGGTCGGTCAATGCCCAGAACCTGCCCGTCGTGCGTCAGATTTACAACCAGATGCTCGAGCCCAAGTGCGTGGTGGCGTGCGGCATCTGCGCGTGCTCGGGCGGCGTGTTCCGCGATGCCTACAACGTGATCGGCGGCGTGGACCGCGCGATTCCCGTGGACGTGTACGCGCCCGGGTGCGCCATTCGCCCCGAGACGGTGATCGATGCCATCGTGGAGGCGTGCGGCATCTTGGACCAGAAGGAGGCCGTGATGCGCGCCGGCGGCGATCCGCTCACCGTGGGCGGCGCCGCCACCTGGGACGGTGGCGTTGAGCTGGGCGAGGACGGGTTTGTGGCCGCGGCTGAGGCCGGCGACGCGCCCGCCGCTGGCGACGCACCTGCTGGGACACCCGCCGCTGCAAAGGAGGCCGAGTAATGCAAAAGGCAATCTATACCACCGTCGGGATCGACGAGCTCCTGTCGCATGTCCAGGCGCTCAAGGGTGCCGACGCGCGCTTTGTGCAGATGCATGCCGAGCGCTGTGTGGACGACGGATCGTATCGCCTGGTTTATACGTTTATCAACGTCCGCGCTGCGCAAGAGCAGATCGCGCGGGACGGAAACTATGCGATTGAGAATCTGGTGGTCGAGGGTATCGACCAGTACCAGGAGATTCCGTCCATCAGCTCGTATTACCCCGCGGTGTTCCCGTTTGAGAACGAGGCACATGACCTGTTTGGTCTTGTCATTACCGACATGCAGATCGACTTTAAGGGCTTTTTCTACCAGGTTTCGACTGCCGAGCCCATGAGTGTGATCACACCCGAGGTGAAGGCCGCGCGCGAGAAAGCCATGAAGGTCCGTGCCGCCGCCGAGGCCAAGGTGCGCAAGACCGCGGCCGAGAAGGCCGCCGCGGGGGAGGGCGGTGCGAGCGCCGGCGATGCTGCGAGCGCTGCTGCCGCCCAGCTCGCTGCGGCTGCCGGCTCCGATGCTCAGCATGACGATGCCGCTGCCAAGGCAGCGCTCAAAGCCGCCGAGATGGAGGCAAAGCTCGCCGCCATGGATCCCGAGAAGGCGGCCAAGGTCCGCGCGGCGCTTGCCGCCAAGGCCGCCCGCGACAAGCAGAAAAAGGAGGCGTAAGGTCCATGGCTCATCGCTCCGTTATTCCGTTTGGCCCGCAGCACCCGGTGCTGCCCGAGCCGCTTCATCTGGACCTGGTGATCGAGGACGACCGCGTCATCGAGGCAATTCCGCAGATCGGCTTTGTGCACCGCGGACTCGAGAAGCTCACCGAAAAGCGTGACATGCACCAGTTTGGCTACATCGCCGAGCGCATCTGCGGCATTTGTGCCGTGGGTCACAGCTGCGGCTATGCCAGCGCCTGCGAGCGCATGCTCGACATCGAGATACCCGGCCGCGTGCAGTATATCCGCACCATTTTGCACGAGCTTTCGCGCATCCACTCACATCTGCTGTGGCTGGGCCTGCTCGCCGATGCCTTTGGCTTCGAGGCGCTGTTCTATCGTTCGTGGACCCTGCGCGAACAGATTCTCAAAATCTTCGAGAGCACCTGCGGCGGCCGCGTGATCCTTTCGATTAACGAGATCGGCGGCCTTAAGCACGACATCGAGGACTCCGAGCTGGCGGGTATTGTCCAGACGCTCGATGCCATGCGTCCCGACTACGAGGCCCTGGTGCATACCTTTTTGGACGACGATAGCTGCGGCGAGCGCCTGCATGGCGTGGGCGTGATCAGCAAGAAGGACGCGCTTGATCTGTCGATGGTCGGCCCGTTCGGTCGCGCTTCGGGCGTGGATTACGACGTGCGCATGCTCGGCGACGGCGCCTATGCGGATCTGGCCGCGTTTGAGCCCATCGTGGCGACCGACGGCGACTGCTATGCCCGCTGCCAGGTGCGTTGCGCCGAGGTCACGCAGGCCATGGACATCATTAAGGAGCTTGTGGGCAAGATTCCGCATGACGGCATCGGTGGGCGCACCAAGCTCACACCGGCCGACGGCGCGCGTGGCGAGGTTGTGATTGAGCAGCCGCGTGGCGAGGCGTATTACTATGTGCGCGGCAACGGCACCAAGAACCTGGACCGCTTCCGCGTGCGCACGCCGACGTCGCAGAACCTGGCGGGTCTGACACATGCGCTGCAGGGCGTGCTCCTTGCCAACGTGCCAATGATTATCCTGACCATCGACCCCTGCATTAGCTGCACGGAAAGGTAGGCGCGGCATGAGTTTACTGACATTTGCCAAGACGGCCTTGGGTTCTATGGTCAAGCAGCCGGTCACGGTGTGCTATCCGCAGGAGAAGCTGGCGGCGCCCGAGCGCCTGCGCGGGCATATCGTCAATGACATGGATGTGTGCATTTGCTGCGGCATGTGCGCGCGCCGTTGCCCGGCGGGCGCGCTCGCGGTCGATCGCAAGGGCGGAACGTGGACGATCGACCCGTATGCTTGCGTGGTGTGCGGCGAGTGCATCGAAAGCTGCCCTAAACACTGCCTGAGCATGGACACCGCCCGCACTCCAGTTGCGGCGGACAAGACCCCCACGGTAGAAACCAAGCCGGAATAGCTCTGGAATAGAGCTGGAATAGGGGCCGGCGGGGCAAAAATGCCCCGCCGGCCCCGCGCGTGAGCGCGCGGTTGGGCTGCCGCGAACAAAACTATGCCGGATTACGGGGCTGGATAGCGAACCTCCGACCATACAGAAAATCGCAAAGACAAAACCGCAGGTAGATAGCCTGCCGTTTTTCAAAAATAGGGGATATGGATGAGGGTTCCGACTTTAGCCCCGTAAACCGGCATAGTTTTGAAATGGCACCAGATCAGTAACAGCCATTTTGCTATGCCGGAGCGGTTGGTCGTCGGGCAACTACCCTCGCAGGTAGGCGATGGCGATCTGCGTGCGGTTGCGTAGGCCCATTTTGGCAAGGATCGAGCTGATGTGGTTGCGCACCGTGCCTTCGCCCATGTAGGCCGTGGCGGCGATTTCCTTGTTATCGAGGCCGCGGGCGATGAGCTCTGCGACTTCGAACTCGCGGTCGGTCAGGCTGGCAAAGGCGGCGGGCCGGCGGGGCATGCCCGCCTCAACGCCCGTTCCGTCAAAGTCGATGTCTTCGATCGCCTTGCCCTCGAGCACGCGCTTGCCGTCCATGACCTGCGCCAACGCTGGCGGGATGGCGGCGACATCGGTTTTGATCAGGTAGCCGCGGGCGCCCAATTTGAGTGCCGACACAATGTATTCGTCATCCGAGAATGTCGTCAGAAACACCACGCGTGCCGCGGGGTCGCGCTCAAGAATCTCGCGGGCCGCCGAAAGCCCGTCGCGCCCCGGCATCTGAATGTCGAGCAGCGCGATGTCGGGCGCGTGCTCAGCGTAGAGCGCGACCGCGTCGTCGCCATTGGCGCCGGTACCCACCACCTCGATCTGCGGCTGTGCGCCCAGGATAATCTTGAGCGAATCGACCACCAAACGGTCGTCGTCGACAACGATGAGCCTCATCGGCCCTCATCTCCTTGCTGTTTGGGAACGGTGGCAAACACGCGCCAGCCGCCGACGCCGGCGCGCGGGCCGGCGGTGAAGGTGCCGCCAAGCGCCTCGACGCGCTCGCGCATGGAGCCGAGCCCCATGCCCTCGGCGATGCCGCGACCGCCCGTCTGGGTCCCGCCCGTGCCATCGTCGGTAACGATGAGCTGGTAAAACGATGGATGCTCCAAGCATCGCACAGCAACGTTTTGAGCGCGGGCGTGGCGCATGGTGTTGGATAGCGCCTCGCGCAGGACCGCCGCAAAGCAGTTGGTGATGTTGGCGGGCGCATGCTCGGCCAAAACCTCAAGCTCAATCTGCGGGCCGCCATCTGAGCACACGCCTTCCACGATGCGCTCGAGCTGTACGGAGAGGTCGGCGGCAGTGTCATTGAGCGCGTGGACGCTAGTGCGCACAAGTTGGAGCGCCTCGTCAACGGTGTGCTTGACGTCGGCGAAATCGGCGGCGACGCCGGGCTCATTGGCGTGGACTATGCGCAGGGCCTCGGTCTGTAACGAGGCACGTGTAAGTTGGTGGCCAACGCTATCGTGGATCTCACGCGCGATGCGGGCACGCTCGGCGAGCGTCGCGAGTTCGACTTCGTAGTCCTGGCGGTCGGCAAGGTCACGGTTGCGCGCCTCCAGCGCGAGGGCTCGTTCCTGCAGTTCGTCGCGGATTCGGCGCATGCGCTGCTGCTCGCGCTCCAACTGAGCGGTACGTAGCGATAGCAAGGTGGCGGCAACTGAAAGGATGGCGGTCAGCAACAGCGCGCGGGCGGGAAGTATGCCGGCGCGGAAATCCGCAGCGAGTACGAAGGCAAAAATGGGAGCCACACCCAGCGCAGGCCAGACACGCTCACGGTGCACACGCCGCGCGATGTCATAAAAGGCGAGGGGCGCAAACGGCATAAACGACGGCACGAAAACAGCCGCGATGATGTAAGCGTAGCTCGCGGCCTCGCTTGTGCGGCTCGTGCGTTCCTTCTGTGCGAGCTCGGCCAGCGAGGTGGCAATAACGCCAAGGCAAAACGCCGCAATCAAGCGAGCGTCCACAGCAATGCCCAGAGCGGCTGCGATACAGCACGCCAGCACAATCGATTTGTCGAAAAGCCTGTTCATACGGGTATTGTACGCGATGCCGCGCACGGGGGAGGCGCCACCCGGAGCAACCGTGACATTCCTCCCGCGGCAAAGCGAAGGCGCTGTCAGGTCCCGCGCCCGGGCCCTGCGCCCGGGCCGCGCGCCCAGCCCCACACTCGTGACAAAGCTCACTGGCGCGCGCCGCCGGCTCCTGCGATGATGCAATCGTACCGGGCCGCAAGCAACAGAAGGGCCGCCTCATGACAGACATCGTCCATGTCGAAAACCTCGTCAAGCGCTACGATGACCTTATCGCGCTCGACCACTTTAACCTGCATATCGCCCCCGGCGAGCTCTTTGGCCTGCTGGGCCCCAACGGCTCGGGCAAAACCACGTCCATCAACTGTATTCTGCAGCTGCTTGCCTACGACAAAGGCACCATCGAGCTGTTCGGCGAGCCCATGACGCCCGCCCGCTACGACCTCAAGCGCCGCATCGGCGTGGTGCCACAGCAGGTGGCGGCGTTCGACGAGCTCACGGTGCGCGAGAACATCGACTATTTCTGCAGTCTTTACGTCAACGACCGCAAGCGCCGCCGCGCGCTGGTGGACGAGGCGATCGACTTTGTCGGGCTGGGCGACTTTACCAAGTTTCGTCCCGGCAAGCTTTCGGGCGGACTGGCGCGCCGCCTCAACATTGCCTGCGGCATCGCGCACAAGCCCGAGCTCATCTTTTTTGACGAGCCCACGGTGGCGGTCGACCCGCAGAGCCGCAACGCCATCCTGGAGGGCATCTGCCGCCTGCGCGACGAGGGCGCCACAGTGGTGTATACCAGCCATTACATGGAGGAAGTCGAGCAGATTTGCAGCCGCATCATGATCATGGACGGCGGCCGCGTGCTGGCGCAGGGCACCAACGACGAGCTCAAGCGCATGATCCAGATGGGCGAGCGCGTGACTGTCGAGGTCGGCGCCGTCGAGGCCGCCACGGTCGAGCGGCTGCGCGCTCTCGAGCACGTGCTTTCGGTCGAGCTGTCCGGCGGCGAACTCGTCTGCACCTGCGAGGCGAGCCCGCACAACCTGGTGGACATCCTCGACACGCTGCGCGCCGCCGACGTGGCGCTCGGCCGCGTGTGGAGCGAGCCGCCGACTCTCAACGACGTGTTCCTCGAGATCACCGGCCGCGAGCTGCGCGACTAGGGGGCGGCCATGTTCAACACTATCATCACCACGCTCAAGACGCTATTGCGTCGGCCGAGCACGTGGGTTTGGGGCGCGGTCTTTCCCATTGCGCTTTCAACGATGTTCATGTTTATGTTTGCGAACCTCAGCTCCGACGGCAAGGTCGACCCGGTGCCGGTGGCCGTTGTCGCTGACGAAGCCTGGGGCGCTTCGTCCTTTAAGGACGTGGCGACGTCGCTTGCCAAGGAAGGCGACGATCAACTGCTCGAGATTCACGAGTGCGAGGATGTGGACGCCGCGAACCGTGCGCTCAAGTCCGGCGAGGTCGCGGGCATCTATACGGTCGACGCTGCGGGCACGCCCAAGCTCACGCTGCTCTCGAGCTATGACGGCTCGCGTGCTTCGTCGGTGCTCACCGACCGCAGCATCCTTGAGACGGTGGCAAGCTCGTATACGCAAAACGCCGAGCTCATGGCCCAGATTGCTCAAGATGACCCGGCGGCGCTCGCCGATCCGGAGGCGGTTGCGCGCGCCCTGTCGCTCGAGGGCGGCACCCGTCGTGTGAGCCTGACGCGCACCACGCCCGACGGCACGACCATTTACTACTACGCGCTCTTTGGTCTGGTCGCGATGATGTCTGCCGAGTTTGCCGCCTTGAGCGTCGTCGGCCTGCAGCCCAATCTGTCGGGCCTTGGCGCGCGTCGCTGCGTGGGTGGCCTTTCCAAGACGGCGTCGCTAGCCGGCATCTTTGTCGGCTCGTGGCTGGTTTCCTTTGCCTCGATGGCGGTCGCGATTGGCTACGTGCGCCTAGTCGTTGGCGTCGACTTTGGCGGGCGCGAGGGGCTGTGCCTGCTGGGCGGTGCTGCATCCGCGCTTGCCGCCACGGGCCTGGGGCTCTTTGTGGGCACGCTTCCCGTTAAGGGTGGCAAGGCGTCCAAGTCGGGCATCCTCACGGGCTTTGCCACCACGTGCGCCCTGTTCGCCGGCCTCTACGGCGAGCCGGCGATGGCACTTGCCGACGACGTCGCCCGCGCCTGCCCGGCCGAGTGCTGGCTCAATCCCGTCAAGCTTATCTGCGACATGTTCAACCGCCTGTATTTCTTTGAGGACCTGGGCCCCTTTGCCGTTCGCGCCGGCGCGCTGGTCCTGATGGCGCTGCTGTTCGTTGCCGCCGCCACGCTGATCTTTGGAAGGAGCCGCTATGAGCACCTTTAAGACCGCGCTTCGCATGGCGCTGGCGCACCCGTTCTACCTGCTCATCTATACGGTGTTCATCTCGCTCATGGGCGTATTCATCGCGGCCTCGGTGAGCTGGAACTCGTCGCAGCTTACCGAGTACGAGCCCTACGACACCAACGTGATCGTGGTCGACCGCGACAATAGCGACCTTTCGCGGGCGCTTACCAAGCACCTGGGCTCACGCTTTGACCTGGTCACGGGCGTTGGTGACGATACGTACGACCTTGCGGATGCGCTCGCCAAGAGCAACAGCGCCAAGGGCAGCGCCGACTGCGTGTTCTTTATCCCGGAGGGGTTTGAGGACGACCTCGTTGCGGCCGCCCGTGCGGGGGAGGCCCTGCCCAAACTCGACATGACCTACGGTGCCGGCACCATGGCGGCTGCGCTTTCGTCTGCCGAGGCCTCGCGCTGGATCTCGCTCGCGGGTGCTGCGGCGGCACTTGAACCCGTTGCCTCCAACGGTGACGTTGCCAAGGCGGCCGAGCATGCGGCCGCAAAGCGCGCGGAGGTCCAGATCGAGCAGGTCAAGGTCTACTCGACTGCCGCCGCCACGCTCAAGTCGTACTTCAACTTTGGTGCGTACGCGATCATCTCGTCGGTCATCGTGTCGGTGGGATTGGTGTTCTCGGGCATGAACGAGCCCGAGCGCGTGCGCCGCATGGAGGCCGGCCCGGTCTCCGGGCGTCAGCGCTCGCTTGCCGTGTTTGCGGCCGCCGCCGTGATGACCGTCTGCATCTGGTTTGTGTCGAGCATGATGGGCGTCGTGGGCTTTGCCGGAGCGGTTGCCGAGGTCGGCGCGGGTCGTGTGTGCCTGGCGCTGGCGGCGACGTTTGCCCTGGCGTGCACGCCTCTGGCCGTTGGCTTTACGCTGTCGAGCTTGGGCGCACGCGAGGAACTGCTCAACGGCGTGGGCAACTTAC
Organism: uncultured Collinsella sp.; assembly: GCA_958447915.1. GTDB lineage: Bacteria > Actinomycetota > Coriobacteriia > Coriobacteriales > Coriobacteriaceae > Collinsella. The sequence continues at coordinate 35,437 of CAUDCB010000003.1, forward strand.
TCGGCATGCTCATGACGTTTTTGGGCGGCGCCTGGATGCCGCTGTCGCTCATGGGCTCGGCCGTGCAGACCGCGGCGCATTTTGTGCCGACGTTTTGGGTGAACGATGCGATTGGCAAGGCGCTCGCCGCAGACCTGACGTCCACCGTGCTGGGCGACATCGCCTGCGATCTGGGCGTCACGGTGCTCTTTGCCGCGGCCATCGCCGCCGTAGGCCTAGCCCTCGCGCACAACAAATCCCGCGCCTAGCCACCTAGTCATTGGGGACGTTCTTAAACGACTAGTCATCGGGGACAGTCTTTGCCGATTCGCCGGTCCGCCGGTCGGGTTGGCAAGGACTGTCCCAATATGCCGGCCTTTGGGACCACTCATTGGGGACAGACTTAAATGAGCGATTTCACTCATTTAAGTCTGTCCCCAATGAGTACCCAACGACTAGTTTGGAAAAAATCGCGCCTGTCGCTTAAAAATAGTTCGCCTGGGTTTACTATTAGCCTAGAAAAGTATCAGCAGGCTAACAACGGGGAATAGTATGGCGACAAAGCAGGCCTATGTCCAGGTCAAAGGGCTCAAGAAACACTATGGCGACGGTGATGCGCGCCTGACGGTACTCGATGGCATCGACACGTCCATCAACCGCGGCGAGATCTGCGTCATGCTGGGGCCCTCGGGCTCGGGCAAGTCGACCTTTCTCAACCTGATCGGCGGCCTGGAGGATGCCGACGGCGGCTCTATCATGGTAGACGGCTGCGACCTCACGGTGCTCAAGCCGGCCGATCTGGGCGAGTACCGCCGCCGCGAGCTGGGCTTTGTCTTCCAGTTCTACAACCTGGTGCCCGACCTTACCATCAAGGAAAACATCGAGGTCACGGCGCACCTGTCCAAAAACCCGCTCGACGTCGACGACCTGCTGCGCTCGCTGGGCCTGTACGAGCACCGCAACAAGTTCCCGCGCCAGGTCTCGGGCGGCCAGCAGCAGCGCTGCGCCATCGGCCGTGCGCTCGTCAAAAACCCGGGCCTCTTGCTCTGCGATGAGCCAACGGGCGCGCTCGACTACAAGACATCCAAAGAAATCCTGCAGCTCATGGAGGATGTCAATCGCACCTACGGCTGCACCATCATCATCGTCACCCACAACGCCGCCATCGCGCGCATGGCCAACCGCGTGCTGCGCCTGCGCGACGGCCGCATTGTCGAGGACGAGCTCAACGCCGAGCCCGTCCCGGCCGCCGAGCTCGATTGGTAGGTGACGCCATGACGCCTCTCGCAAAACGTCTCCCGCGCGAGCTGCGCCGCAATATCGGCAAGTACCTGGGCATCTTTTTGCTTATGTGTGGAAGCATCGCCCTTACCTCGGGCTTTTTGCTCGCGGCCCACTCCATCGGCCACCTCATTGACGGCATGCGCGACGAGTACACGATTGAGGACGGCCGTGTGACCACCTCCTTCGAGGCTACCGACGATCAGCTCAAGACCGCCGAGGACGCGGCCGACGACGTCGGCGGCGTCACGCTCTACAAGAATTTCTCCATCGACGCCATCATTAAAAAGACCGCCGGCGACGATGGCACCAAACGCACGATGCGCACCTATGCGCATCGCACCAAGGTCGACATTGCGTCCTACTGCGAAGGCGAACAGCCCAAGGCGGACGACGAGGTGGCCATCGACCGCGTCTTTGCTGCCAACAACGACCTCGCCGTGGGTGATAAGGTCGAGCTCGAGGGGCGCACCTACACCATCTGCGGCATCATGACGCAGCCCGATAGCCAGGCGTTGTTCCTCAACAATTCGGACTTTACGGTGAACACCATTACCTATGGCGTGGCCGAGGTCGCCGACGCCGGTTTTGCCGCGCTCGAGGATGCTGGCGGCGCACCCGCCTATACGTACTCCTTTACCTTTAACGACCGCGACCTCTCCACCGCGGACCGTACCGATGCCGAGCAGGATATGGTCGAGGCGCTGGTGGATGCCGATGCGCGCGTCGACGATCTGATCGATGCCGATTCCAACCAGGGCATTGGCTATGCGCGCGATGACGTGGACGGCGATTCCGCGATGTGGACGACACTGCTCGACATCATCATCGTGATCATGGCGTTCGTCTTTGTGGTCCTTACCGACGCCACCATCGAGGAGGAGAGTGCGATCATCGGCACGATGCTCGCCAGCGGCTATCGTCGACGCGAGATCGTGCTGCACTACCTGTCACTTCCCGCCATCGTGGGCGTGGTCGCGGCGCTTTTGGGCACTGCGCTCGGCGTTGTGTTCTTTACCGAGCCCATGCGCAGTCTCTACTACGGCTCGTACAGTCTGCCGCCCTTCCAGGTGTACTGGAGCTGGGAGATCTTTGTGAAGTGCGCCGTGGTTCCCGCCGCCGCGCTCATCCTCATCACGCTCGTGGGCCTGCTCCGCAAGATGGGCAAGACGCCGCTGCAGTTCCTTCGTCACGAGGCGAGTGGCAAGTCGGGTACCAAGCGCGGTCTGCAGCTGCCGGAGCGCATGGGCTTTGTCTCGCGCTTCCGCCTGCGCATCTTCCTGCGCAACTTGGGCAACTTCGCCACGCTCTTCGTAGGTATTGCGTTTGCGTCGCTGCTGCTGCTCTTTGGTCTGGCGATTCTGCCCACGATGACGCACTACGCCGACAACCTCGAGACAAGCCTGGTCGCCGAGCACCAGTACACGCTCAAGGCTCCGCTGGAGCTCGAGGGCACCGCCGAGGTGCGCGAGCAGTGGTCGGCGCTCGAGCGCTTGCAGTCGGTTGACGGCGTGCTGCTTTCCGCCGCCCAGGATGCCGATGACGAGCTTGACGATGCGGCCGATGCGGCGCAGGCGGCAGCCGATGCCGCGACCGCATCTCCGTCTGCCGAGAGCCTGACCGCAGCGCAGGATGCGCTTGCCAAGGTCCAGGACAAGAAGGACGCGCTCTACGCGCGCCTTGACGATCTTGCCGATGCCCTTGGCTGCAACCGCGACGAGGCTATCGACCTGATCGACAAGGCCTCTAAGATCGACACCGACAACGACGATATCCATCCGATCAACACGATCGACAACGGTGCAGGCGTAATCGCGCAGGCCGAGAAATACGCCGTCTACCAGCTGCAATACGACCGCGGTGACGGAAATGGGCAGGAGACGATTTCCGTCTATGGTATCTCGCCCGACTCGCGCTACTGGAAAGGGCTGGACGTCGGCGACGGACACGTCGTCTTTGGCGGCGGTCTGCTCGATAAGTTTGGCTGGAGCGAGGGCCAGAAGGTCACGCTCGGCGACAAGTACGAGGGCGAGCATTATTCTCTTGAGTACGCGGGCAAGGACTGTGCCTGGGGCTCCAAGTCGGACATGAATATCTATATGAGTATCGATGACTTTAACGAGCTGTTCGACAACGATGCCGCCTACTTTAACGGCTATGTGAGCGACGAGAAGCTCGACCTCGATGCTCGTTACTTTGCCGGCGACACCACGCCCGACGACATGCGCGCCGTGGGTGACCAGTTCATCGGCATGATGAGCAAAATGATCGGAATGATGGTCGGACTCGCGGTGTTTATCTTCCTGCTGTTTATGTACCTGCTGACCAAGGCGGTCATCGACCATAGCGCCCGGTCGATCAGCTACATGAAGGTCTTTGGCTATCGCGATGGCGAGATTTCGCATCTGTACATCCGCTCGATCACGCTGTGCGTGGCGGCATCGCTCGTGCTGAGCCTGCCGTTGATTATCTGCTCGCTCACGGCTATTTTCCGCTCCATGTTGCTCGCCTATAACGGCAATATCGAGATTTATGTGCCAAGCTGGTCCATGGCGGCGTGCGCAGGGATCGGCTTTGCAACGTACCTGGTCGTGGCGCTGCTGCACATGCGCTCGATCAAGCGCGTCAGCCTGGCCGAAGCCCTCAAAGTTCAAGAGTAGTCATTGGGGACGTTCCTACACGACTAGTCATCGGGGACAGTCTTTGCCGATCTGCCCGCTCGCCGGCCGGGCTGACAAGGGCTGTCCCTGGCGACACTCATTTAAGTCTGTCCCCAATGAGTGGCCAGGTGCGGCGCTTGACTTCAACCCCGCTTTAACGGGTACCATCCTCTATGTCTGTAACGCCATATAGACCGAGGGGAAATATCTATGACCGCAACTGCACCTGTCGCACCCGCCAAGGTGTACTTCACCAACCTGCGCACGCATGCTCGCGAGAGCCAGCTCGACAAGCTCAAGCGCCTCGTCCGTCGCGCTGGTATTGAGCAGATCGACTTTGAGAACAAGTTCGTCGCCATCAAGATTCACTTTGGCGAGCTGGGCAATCTGAGCTTTTTGCGCCCCAACTACGCCCGCGCCGTCGCGGATGTCGTCAAGGAGCTGGGCGGCAAGCCCTTCCTCACCGACTGCAACACGCTCTACGTCGGTAGCCGCAAAAACGCGCTCGAGCACATCGACACCGCCTACCAGAACGGCTTTACCCCGTACGCCACGGGCTGCCAGATCATCATCGCCGACGGCCTCAAGGGCACCGACGAGGCGCTCGTCCCGGTCGAGGGCGGTGAGTACGTGCGCGAGGCCAAGATCGGCCAGGCGCTCATGGATGCCGACATCGTGATCAGCCTTACGCACTTTAAGGGCCATGAGCAGGCGGGCTTTGGCGGCGCCATGAAGAACCTGGGCATGGGAGGCGGCAGCCGTGCCGGCAAGATGGAGCAGCATGCCGCCGGCAAGCCGAGCGTCGATACTACCAACTGCGTAGGTTGCCGTGCCTGCGAGAAGATTTGCGCGCACAGCGCCATCACGTTTGACGGTACGCGTGAGCGCGAGCTTGCCAACGGCAGCACCCGCACGGTTCACGTGGCTGCCATCGACCACGATCGCTGCGTGGGCTGCGGACGCTGCATTGCGGCGTGCAACCAGGACTGCATCAAGCCCGACTATGATGCCGCGGCCGACGTCCTCAACTACAAGATCGCCGAGTATACGAAGGCCATTGTCCAGGATCGCCCCGGTTTCCATATTTCGCTCGCCATGGACATCAGTCCCAGCTGCGATTGCCATCCCGAAAACGACACGCCCATCGTCAACGACATCGGCATGTTCGCGAGCTTCGACCCGGTCGCCATCGACCAGGCCTGCGCCGACGCCGTCCTGGCGTCCGAGCCGCTGCCTAACACCGAGCTTACTGACAGCGCGGCCAAGATGGAGCATAATCACGAGCATCTGGAGGGCGAGCAGGCCAAGGATCCCTTCTGCATCACGCATCCCGACACCGACTGGCGCGCGTGCATCGCGCATGCCGAGAAGATCGGCCTGGGCACGAGCAAGTACGAGCTCATCGAGGTCAAATAGCGCCTAGCTATTGGACAAAACAAGCGCCTTTGTGGCGCAAGTCGAGCAAAAGCCGCCCGTGAGCACAGCGCCCACGGGCGGCTTTTCGGAAGTATGCGGCAAATTTCGAGACCGCCGAGCACACGACGTTTTTTGGCAACAAAACCCCTGATAAATTGTTGATAAAACTGCGGTCTGGTCGGCAGTTCCAGATTTTGCCGCATACTTCCGAAAATAGGGGGGTCAGATAAAGCCCCGGACGTTGCTTTTTGCCTAAAAAATCTTTCCGAGGAAGTCGTCGACCGTGTTCCAGTAGATCTCTGGGTTAACTTGCTCGTTATTGGCGTGGTTGGCGCCTTGGATGGTGAGCTTTTGCTTGACCTTGCTGGCGCACGCCTCGTAGTTTTGGTCGAGCATACTGTACGGTACAAAGGTGTCTTGGTCGCCGTGGATAAAAAGCATGGGAACCGTCGCGTGTTTGAGTTGATCCACGCTGCTCGCCGTATGAAAGTCGTAGCCTGCGCGCACGTTGCACGCCAAGTTTGCTACATCGAGCGAGGGAAAGCTGGGCAGGCCGAACACGTCCTTGAGCTGCAGAGAAAACTCGTCCCAAACGCTTGTATAACCGCAGTCCTCGATAATGCATTTCACATTTGCGGGCACAGATTCCCCCGCTATATTCATGGCAGTCGCCGCGCCCATCGACTCGCCAAAGACCAGGATGCGCGCCTCGGGGTCAGCCTGAACGATTCGCTCGATCCATGCGACGACATCGAGCCGCTCGGGCCAGCCCATGCCGATATAGTCGCCGCCGGAGCGCTCGTGGGCACGGGCGGCAGGTGCGAGCACGTTCATGCCGCGGTCATGGAATCGTTTGGCGTATCGGGCCATACCGATGGGCTCATCGGTGTATCCGTGTAGGCAGATAGCGTAATTGTGCGTGCTCTCTGGGGCGGCAAAATACCAAGCGGCAAGTTCGGTTCCGTCATCTGCGGTGAGGCTACTGGTCTCGCGGTTCTCTTTAAACCATGCCCGTGCCTCGGTTCCCTCGGCATCCGGCTGCTCACTTTCCTTGCCGTCCTGCATCATCTTCATGGTGTATGGAGCGCGGGGATTCAGCGCGAAGTCAAACAGAAAGTTGCCGGCAAATCCGAGCAGCGCAACGACAGCCACCAGTGCAACGATGCCGGCTATCTTGAGCTTTCGATGGGAATGTGCGTTTTGAGCCATGCGGTATTCTCCTATAAGATGTTAATACATCAACATTTAAAACAAGCGCATTATGGATGTTCGCCGTTGATGCGTCAACAGGCAAAGAATGGGTAAACAAAGGGTCACGTATGGTGCATATTTCGCACGTACCCAGACGCTTTGATATAGTGTTGAGAACTCTTTACGTTGGAGGATGTAACCGGCATGTCCGATTCGAGCGACAGTTCCAAGCCGCGACCCAAGACCGCGGCCGTTCCACACTACACGGTGGGCGAGGAGATCATGAACTCCGTCACCCATGGTGTCGGCTGCCTGCTGGGTATCGCGGGCCTGGTGCTCCTGATCGTATTCGCTGCCCTGCGCGGCGGAGGCCCGGCCCACATGGCCGCGGCGATTGTCTATGGTGTCAGTATCATCCTCGAATACTTGGCCTCCACGCTCTATCACGCGATTCAGCCCGCTCGCGCCAAGCGCGTGTTTCGCATCATCGACCACAGCTGCATTTACCTGCTCATAGCCGGCAGCTATACCCCGTTTTGCCTCATCACGCTCGCAAACGACGGCGGCCCTGCGCTGTTCTTTGCCGTGTGGGCCATCGCCATCATCGGCATCGCACTCGAGTGCTTTTTGCGCGAGCGTCAGCCGCACTGGGTAAGCGGCCTGGTCTACCTGCTGATGGGCTGGCTCGTCGTCTTTAAGCTGCCCGAGCTCGTGTCGCTGCTCAACCCCGTGGCGCTTGCCCTGCTCGCCGTTGGCGGCGTGTGCTATACCGTGGGCGTGCCGTTCTATATCGCCAAAAACGTGCGCTATCTGCACAGTGTTTTCCACTTGTGGGTGCTCGCCGGCAGCATCTTCCAGTTCATGGCGGTGATCCTCTTCGTAATCTAGCGACCGCGCCCACGGCCCCGCTCGCACGGGCGACCGGCGCAACTGCCCTATCCGCTACGTACGTCTCCTGCCAACGTCCCGAATCTTGGAGGTTCGAGAAACTCCCGATGGACATAACCATCTCCCTTATTACCACGCTCGTTCTGACGCTTATCAACGGCTACTTCTCCATGTCCGAGATGGCTCTCACCACGGCTAAGCGCGCCGTGTTGGAACACGATGCCGAGGAGGGCGATAAGCGCGCCGAGCGCGCCGTCCAGCTTGCCGCCGATTCCGACCAGCTGCTCGCCACCATCCAGGTCGCCATCACGCTCGTGGGCTTTGCCTCGTCCGCCGTCGCCTCGACGAGCCTGTCCGACCCGCTCGCCACGTGGCTCATGAGCTTTGGCATCGCGCCGCTTTCAGCCATCGCGCGCGGCCTGGCGCCGGTCATCATCACCGTCGCGGTCGCCTTCGTGTCCATCGTGATTGGCGAGCTCGTCCCCAAGCGTATCGGCCTGGCCAATGCCGAAGGCGTGTCCAAGCAGGTCGTGGGCCCGCTTTCCGTGTTCCAAAAGATCGCCCGTCCGCTCGTGTGGCTGACCGGTGCCTGCTCCGACGGCCTGGCTCGCATCCTGCGCATCAAGAGCGCCGACGACCGCCAGAACGTCTCGGAGGAAGAGATCAAGTACATGGTCTCGGAGCAAGACGACCTGCTCGACGAGGAAAAGCGCATGATCCACGAGATCTTCGACCTGGGTGACACCGTTGCCCGCGAGGTCATGGTGCCGCGCGTGGACACCACCATGTGCGAGGACGACGAGACGGTCGCCGACGTGCTGTCCACCATGCGCCAGACCGGCTTCAGCCGCATCCCTGTCTATCACGAGGATCCCGATAACGTCGCGGGCATCGCGCACATCAAGGACCTGATCCAGCCCGCGCTCGACGGCAAGGGCGACCAGCCCATCGCCGACTTTTTGCGCGACGCCACCTTTGTGCCCGATACCAAGGACATCCTGCCGCTGCTGTCCGAGATGCAGACCTCGCACGACCAGATCGTGGTCGTCGTGGACGAGTACGGCGGCACGGCCGGCATCATCACCATCGAGGACATCGTCGAGGAGATCGTCGGCGAGATCGAGGACGAGTTCGACCCCGACAACAAGTACCTCACGCGCCTCTCGCGCCGTGAGTGGCTCGTCGATGGGCGTTTTTCGTGCGATGACGCGATTGAGCTTGGTTGGCCGCTCGAGGAAAGCGATGATTATGAGACCATCGCCGGCTGGATTTTGGAGCTTTGCGACTCGGTGCCCGACATCGGAGAGGTGTTTGAGGTCGCGGGGTACAAGTTCAAGGTGCAGTCGATGCGTGGCCAGCGCATCTCGCTCATTCGCGTGATCGCTCCGGCCGAAACCGATAAGAAGGATTCCGAGTCCTCGGCAGAGAAGCCGGCGGCGTCGGGTGCGGGCTCTGCGGACCCGCACGACGGCGACGAGTAGGGCAAGGACGAGTAGGGGAGAGTTATGGCAGGCCTGTTCAACATCCTTAAGGTCACCGTCAGCGAGGACAAGATTTGCGCGCACGTGCTGGTGAACCCCGGCATGCCGCTCATGACCTCGGAGGATATCGAGGCCACGGCGCGCGTGTACTACCTGGTGCCCGCGATTGCCAAGCACCTGTGCCTGGGCGATTCGGGTCGCGAGTTCCAGGACTGCATGGGCCAGACCGAGCTTTGCCACCTGCTGGAGCACGTGACGGTCGAGCTCATGAACGAGACCGGTCTTGCCGGCAGCATCTCGTGCGGTCGCACCCGCGTGAGCGAGCACGACGAGCGTGTCTTTGAGGTTGAGCTTTCGTGTCCCGACGACGCGTTGGCCATTGGCGCGCTGTCTTCGGCCACCTTTATGATGGACTGGGCGTACCTGCACGCCGATCAGCCGGCCCCCGACGTGGAAGGCACGGTCGCTGGCCTGCGCAACCTGGTGCTGGGCATGCGCGCCGAGGCCGAGGGCAAGGACCCGCACGAGGCCGTTGCCGCCGCGAACGGCGAGGACGCGGCCGAGGATGCGCCCGAGGGCGACGCTCCCGCCGACGCCGAGCCCGTTGCCGAGGCGTCTGCCGAGCCCGAGCCCGCGGAGCCCCAAGGCGTCCCGAGCTTTGACGACGAGCCGCAGATGCCAATCGATACCGAGGGTGCGGTCGCCGAGAACCACGAGGCCCCCGCGGCCGTCTTTGGCGGTGCGGCAACGGCTCCGTCCGGCTCGGCGCACGAGGGCAACCTGCCGCTCGTTGATGGCGCCGGCGAGGATCCGGCCGCCACGGTCGCCATGCCGGCTGCGCCTCAGGAGTAGGCTCACTCGCTTATCACCATCATGTACCTGCGCTTTTGCCGTACGCAGATGAGCGCGACGGTAAGTGTTGCGCTGCGGGTATAATGGACAGCATTCAAACGGTGGGCATCGAGGTGCCCGCAGGAGAGGAATGATCATGGGAAAGACTTTCAGCTTTGTCTCCGGTGCGCTCTTTGGTGCTGCTGCCGGCGCTATCATCGGCGTTGCTCTGGCCCCGCGCTCGGGTGCCGAGACCCGCGCCATGGCCGCCGATATCGCCAACGATGCCTGGGACAACATGCGTGACACCTACGAGCACGGTGCCGAGGAGGCTCGTGCCGCGGTCAACGACTTTGGTCCGATGGTCGACGCCAAGACCGATGACCTGCGCGCCAAGGTCGACCTGGCCCGCGAGCGCATGGACCAGCTTCGCGAGCAGCTCAACGATGCCATCTCGGGCGGCAACGTGACGCCCGCTGCCGACGTCGTGGTCGAGAACGTCGCTGAGGCCGACACCGAGGCCACGGAGCCCTCGACCGAGGCATAATGCGCGCAGGGGATTTTGTCGGCGTCAAGGTTTATCGCAAACCTGCCGAAGACAAGCGCACCAAAAAGGACGGCACGCCGCGCAGCCCTAAAAAGCTCGGCAAGATTCACTTTCCCGTCTTTACCCCGGGCGGCACGCGCGTGGTGGGCTTTATGGTCCGCCAGTCCGATATCGCGGGTATGATCGAGCGTCCCGACCGCTTTGTGGCGCTCGATGCCATCGGCGTCTATGAGGGTGCCGTCGCGGTCGACGACGTCAAGGGCACCTACGATGCCGCCGCGGCCAAGCGCCTCGATATCAACCTGGACGATTGCATCATCTGGGTTGGCATGGACGTGCGCACGGAATCGGGCGATGTCGTGGGCTACTGCTCGGACGTTGAGTTCAAGCCGCGCTCGGGTATTGTGCAGATGTTCTACGTGACCGCCGGTGCCGCTTCGAGTGTGCTGGTGGGCGACACGCAGGTGCCGCCGACGATGCTGCGCGGCTACGAGAACGGCGCGATGATTGTCTCGGACGAGGTCAAGACGCTCGGGTATTCGGGCGGCGCGGCCGCCAAGGCTGCCGAGGCCAGTGTCGTGGTGGGCGATAAGGTCAAGAAGGGCGCCAAGGTGCTCGATGACAAGGGATCGGTCGCCGTGGACAAAGGCAGCCGCGCACTGGGCAAGCAGCTCGGCAAGACGCGCGGTATGTTCAAGGCCTTTAAGGACGAATATCAAAAGGCGAGCGGGGGCTCGTCAAAAGCTAGCAAATAGCGACGTACCAAATGATGGGAGGCGAGCCGGAGACATGTTGCTCCGGCTCGCTGTGTTTATGGGGGAGGGCACATGCGCCAAAACGAATCTAACTTAAACGGGCGCTCGGGTGCGCGTCCGACGGCGCGCCGCGACCTGGGGCAACTGCCCAGCGGTCAGCGTCGACGTCGCCGTAAGCCCGGTGCGATGTACCTCAACCATAGCCGTGGGTTTAGCGATCGCAGCGCGCGCATCGGCAACGGGCGCTCGCCGCGCCGACCGTCCCGTCTGCCCTATGCGCTTATCGCCGTGGGTTGCGCGCTCGTGCTGTTTATCGCTGCCGTCGTGGGCTACGTCAACCGCAGCGTGGACGTGGAGCTCAACGGGCAAAAGACCGCGGCACGCGTGGGTTCTACGTTGCAGAATCTTATCGACGATCAAAGCCTGACCGAAACGTACGACGCCGGCGATCTGCTGGCCGTCGACGACAGCGTGCTCAAGCGCCATGGCGGCGAAAAGCTGTCGGTGAAGGTCGACGGCAAGCGCGTGAAGCAAGGCAAATGGGATAGTCGCGAACTTGAGGGCGGCGAGAAGGTGACGGTCAAGGACGGCCGCAACGTGTACGAAAAGCACGAGGTCCAGGCCACGACTATCGAGCCAAAGCTTAAGGTCGAGGGCGCGGGTGCCATTGAGTATGTCAAAACCTGGGGCGTTCAGGGCCGCTCCGAGGTATGGGTCGGCGAGCAGTCGGGCAAGACGCAGGACCGCGGCGAGGTCGTGCCCGCCACCGACTGCGTAGTCGAGTGCGCAAGCGTAGCGCCCAAGGGCAACGAAAAGTACGTGGCCCTGACATTTGACGAGGGTCCGAGCGGCGCGACCAAGCAGATCTTGCAGGTGCTCAAGGAAAAGGGCGTCACGGCGACGTTCTTCCTGTCGGGCGATGCCGCGGAAGCCTCGCCCGCTACTGCCAAAGCGATTGTCGATGCCGGGTGCGAGATCGGCTCCAACAGCTACAGCGATGATTCGCTCAAGGGCGAGGATCGCGAGACGGTGCGCAAGCAGATCGCGAAGGGCACCGAGGCGATTAAGTCGGCGACCGGCGTCGAGACGATGTTGCTGCGTGCCCCCTACGCCGCGTTTGATGAGCAAAACTGGATCGACTCGATGGACCTGGTGTCCGCCGTGGTTTCGTGGAATATCGATTCGGGCGACTGGCTGCTCAACGGCGCTGACGAGCAAGTATCGACCGTGCTCGATTCGGTGACGCCGGGCAATATCGTGCTGCTCACCGATAGCGATGAGTGCGCCGAGCAGACGCTCGAGGCGCTGCCGCAGATTATCGACGGGCTTATTGCCGATGGCTACAAAATCGTGACGTTGAGCGATTTGGTCGAGACGGACACATCGCTGAGCAAAAAGCTCACCTCGCTCACGAAGGTCACCATGCCCAAAAACGCCGTGTTCCCCCAACTCCCCGAGGACGACGACACCACAGAGTAGTCATTGGATACGTCAGCGTTTGGTATGCCTGCAATGTGCAGCGCATAAATTCGGTGCCGCAGCGCGATGCTGATGCTATAGTTACTGCGGTTAATGAGGGTCAAGAGAAAGGTTACAGGTGAAATCCAAACCTCGACCACACAGTCGATGACCCCATGCAGGTGCTTTCTGCGCGTGCACGGGGTGTGAGCGCCGAGCGGCGTGCCGCCCGCGCATGCGTATACATATCTAAAAGTCCACGGATTGCGTGCCGGCATGGTCACGCGGTCCGCAGGAATAATGATGGGGAGCACCATTGAATTATCTGAGTGAGATGCTCAAATTGCCGGTCTTGGACGTCGACGGCGAAAAGCTCGGCGTTGTGAACGATTTTGGCATTGCAACCGGCGAAGTTTTTCCGCACGTGACGTCGCTCGCGTTCCGTGGTCCCGGCAAGACGCCGTTTATGATCAGCTGGCGCAAATGGGTCGACCGTATCGACGAGACGGGCGTTCATCTTAAGTCGCCGGCCACCGAAATCCGTTTTTCGTACTTGCAGCCGACCGAGCTGTTGCTGGCTCGCGACGTGCTCAACAAACAGATTGTCGACACGCAGGGCATGAAAGTCGTGCGCGTCAACGACATCAAGTTCTCCATGTCGGGCGAAAATCAGCTGCGCCTGCTGGGTGCTGAGGTCGGCGCCCGCGGTCTGCTGCGTGCAATCAGCCCCGCGCTCGAGCACGTCGTCGAGGGCTTTATGAAGCACTTGGGCAAGCCGCTCAGCGAGGACATTATCGCCTGGTCTTACAT
>CAUDCB010000004.1 GCA_958447915.1 uncultured Collinsella sp.
CGGCAGCTGCGGACGCTCGCGATCTGCTCGCCCTCTTCGCAAGGCAGCAGGTTGACGATCGCGGTGCCGCGGGCCTGGCGCGTGCCAACCGGCAGCTCGTGCACCTTCAGGCGATAGACCTTGCCCTTGCTCGAGAAGAACAGCACGTACTCGTGCGTGGATGCGATAAACATCTCGTCGATGACATCGTCCTCTTTGAGGTTGACGCCCGACACGCCCTTGCCGCCGCGCTTTTGGGCGCGGTAGGCGGCCACCGGGATGCGCTTGACGTAGCCGGTGTGGGTGATGGTCACGACCATGTCCTCGTCGGCAATCAGGTCTTCGACGTCCAGGTCCTTCTCGACATGGCTGATCTCGGTGCGGCGCTTGTCGCCGAACTTCTTGGAGATCTCGCGCATCTCTTCCTTGATGACGCCCAGGATTTTCTCCTCGTGCGCCAACAGGTCCTCGTAGTAGGCGATGGCGCGGCGCAAGCCGTCCAGCTCTTCCTGAATCTTGTCGCGCTCCAGGCCGGTCAGGCGGCGCAGCTTCATCTCGAGGATGGCCGTGGTCTGCTCGGGCGTAAAGCCAAAACGCTCGATCAGGCGACCGCTGGCCTCAGAGTCGGTCTGCGAGGAGCGGATGATGCTGATGACCTCGTCGATATGGTCGAGAGCCATCAGGTAGCCCTCGAGGATATGCGCACGCGCCTGGGCCTTCTTAAGGTCAAAGCGGGTGCGGCGGGTGACGACGTCGACCTGGTGGTCGATGTAGTGCTGCAGCATCTCGCGCAGGCTCAGGCATTTGGGAACGCCGTTGACAAGCGCCAGGTTGTTGGCGCCGAAGGTCGTCTGCAGCGAGGTGTACTTGTACAGGTTGTTGAGCACGACCTGCGGGATAACGCCCTTCTTGAGCTCGATGACCAGACGGATACCCTTCTGGTTGGACTCATCGCGCATATCCGAGATACCCTCGATGCGCTTGTCGTTGACGAGTTGGGCGATCTTCTCCTGCAGGGTGCCCTTGTTGACCATGTAGGGAATCTCGGTAAAGACCAGGCGGCTACGGCCGGTCTTGGTGGACTCCACATGAGCCTTGGCGCGCACGGTGATGGAGCCGCGACCGGTCTCGTAGCTCTGCTTAATGCCGGCACTGCCCATGATGATGGCACCGGTGGGGAAGTCCGGACCGGGCATGATCTGCATGAGCTCATCGACGGTGGCGTCGGGGTTGTCGATCAGGTAGCACGTGGCCTCGATCGCCTCGGTGAGGTTGTGCGGGGCGATGTTGGTGGCCATGCCGACGGCGATGCCCTGGCTGCCGTTGACCAGCAGGTTGGGGAAACGCGCGGGCAGTGCCTGAGGCTCGGCGAGCGACTCGTCGTAGTTGGGCTGCCAGTCGACGGTGTCCTTCTGCAGGTCACGCAGGAGCTCCATGGCGGGCTTTGCCAGGCGGCTCTCGGTGTAACGCATGGCGGCGGCGCCGTCGCCGTCGATGTTGCCGAAGTTGCCGTGACCGTCGATGAGCGGCGTGCGCATGGAGAACCACTGCGCCAGGCGGACCATGGCCTGATAGACCGCGGAGTCACCGTGCGGATGGTACTTACCGATAACTTCGCCGACCGTCCAAGCGGACTTCTTGTGCGGACGATTGGGGTAGATGCCGCTCTCGTTCATCGCGTACAGAATGCGGCGGTGAACCGGCTTTAAGCCGTCGCGCACGTCCGGCAGGGCGCGCGCCGTGATGACCGACATCGAATACTCGATGAACGACTGCTTCATCTCACGGCCGAACTCCGAAATCTGGAGCTGGCCGCCGTTTATATCCTCGCCGGCAGAGGCACCACGGTCGACTTCGCCAAAGCTCTCCTCGAGCTCACCGTCGTCGTCTTCTTCCTCATCATCATCGGCATCGGGGTTATAGGCATCCGGATCGCCGTCCTCGCCCTGCTCAGCGCGGGCAAGCAGGCGCTTCAGATCATCGGGCATACCAGCGTCGCCGGCCTCGTCCATACCCTCGTTGTTGTTGATATCGTCTGCCACGTTACCTCCTCATGGTTTGCGTGGTCCATTAGTTCCCTACCACGGAGACGGATTACCGGGAATGCCGGATAACCCTCCTAGGTTTTCCAGGTGCCCCAGGTTGCCCTGAAGGATGAGGGCGCACGCCTTGCGTGCGGCGCCCGAAATCCTGAAGGGCAAGATGGGGTGCCTGGGAAAGCTAGGCGTCAAGGAAACGCGCGTCGTGGGCGTGCTTCTCGATGTACTCACGGCGATAGCCGACCTCGGAACCCATCAGTTCGCGCACGGCACGGTCCGCCACCACGGCGTCCTCGATCGACACGCGCTGCAGGATACGGGTCTTGGGGTCCATCGTCGTCGAGGCAAGCTGCTTGGGGTCCATCTCGCCCAGGCCCTTGTAGCGCTGGACGGTATAGCCTTTGCGCTTCTTGGTAATTTTGCCGTCCTTGGCCTTGCCGTCCTCGTCGTTGTCGTCGGGGTTCAGGCCCAGGCTCTGAATGGTGTCGCGCAAAATCTCGTCTTCGGGCTGGCGGCCGTTGGGATACACGTAATGGATCTTGTTGCGCACCTTAATACCAAAGATGGGCGGGCAGGCAACATAGACATAGCCGGCATCGATCAGCGGGCGCATGTACTTGTAGAAGAACGTCAGCAGCAGGATGCGGATATGTGCGCCGTCAACGTCTGCATCGGTCATGATGATGATCTTGTGGTAGCGCGCCTTGGTAATATCGAAGTCGCCGCCGTCGCCGGCGCTCGTCGTGACGCCGCAGCCGATCGCGGTGATCAGCGACTGGATGGTGTCGCTCGAGAACGCGCGGTGGTCGCCCACGCGCTCGACATTCAGAATCTTGCCGCGCAGGGGCAGAATCGCCTGGATGTCTCGGCGACGGCCGTCCTTGGCCGAACCGCCTGCCGAGTCGCCCTCTACGATAAAGAGCTCGGTCAGCTCGGCATCGCGCACCGAGCAGTCGGCGAGCTTGCCGGGCAGCGAAGCCGTCTCGAGCAGACTTTTGCGGCGGGTCGCCTCGCGCGCCTTGCGAGCGGCGTTGCGGGCCTTGCAAGCCTGCTGGGCCTTCTTGACGATCTCGCGGGCGGGCTTGGGGTGCTCCTCCAGATAATCGGTCAGCCCATCGGTCACAATCTTGAGCGTGAGCGCGCGCATGTAGGAGCTGCCGAGCTTGGCCTTGGTCTGGCCCTCAAACTGCGGATCGGGCAGTTTGACCGAGATGACGGCCGATAGGCCCTCGCGCACATCGTCGCCGGTCAGGTTGGCGTCTTTTTCCTTGAGCAGATTCTGCTTGCGGGCGTAATCATTAATCACGCGGGTGAGCGCGGTGCGGAAGCCCTCGAGGTGCATGCCGCCCTCGGGGGTGTAGATGTCGTTGGCAAACGACATGACGTTCTCGCCGTAGCCGCTATTCCACTGCAAGGACACCTCGACCTCGCCCATCTTGGTCACGGGCGCATCCGGATCCGATTTGCCCTCGATATAGATGGGCTCCTTAAAGGCCTCGGGGACATCCTTGCCCTCGTTGAGGAACTTGACGAAGTCGATGATGCCGCCGGCATAGCAAAACTCCTCCACATGGGGAGTCGCCTCGCGCTCGTCGGTCAGCACGATCTTGAGGTTCTTGTTGAGGAATGCCGTCTCCTGCAGACGGTTGTGCAGCGTGTCGAAATCGTAGATGCAGGTCTCGAAGATCTCGTCGTCGGGCCAGAAGCTGACAGTGGTACCCGTCGTCTCCGAAGTGCCCACGACCTCCATCTTCTTGACGGTCTTGCCGCGCGAGAACTCCATCTCGTAGATGTTGCCGTCGCGGCATACCTGTACGACCACACGCTTGGACAGGGCGTTGACGACGGAGATGCCCACGCCGTGCAGTCCGCCCGAGACCTTGTAGGCCGAGTTATCGAACTTACCGCCGGCGTGCAGGATCGTCATGACGACCTCGAGCGTCGGGATCTTTTTGATAGGATGCTCGTCGACGGGGATGCCGCGACCGTTGTCGACGACCGTGATGGAGTTGTCGGCGTGGACCCTCACCTGAATCTCGGTGCAGAAACCGGCCATGGCCTCGTCGACGGAGTTGTCAACGATCTCCCACACCAGGTGATGAAGACCGCTGGCGCTCGTCGAGCCAATGTACATGCCCGGGCGCTTACGAACGGCCTCGAGACCTTCGAGAATCTTAATCTCGCCGCCATCGTAATCGTTTTCGTTTGCCACACGTCCTCCTTCAGTTAAGAAAATGTGTATAGCCTTACTAGTTTATCGTAAAAAAATACCCTCGGGGACGATGGTATTTGGCTCTACAAGGCCACCAGATGCGATTTAAGGCTCTTTTTTGCCCTGCACGCCCTTGGCCCACTCGGCACTGGCTCTCATGGCGTTCTCGAGGGCCTCGCGCAGTTTTTGGTCCTCGATGGGTGCCACCTGGCGCTCGATCTCGGCACGCTCGGCACCGCTTAGGTCGGCATGCGGAGCCGGCGGACGCTCGGCCGCGGCCGGACGCAGGCGCTCTTTGGCAGCGGGCGGCGTGTGGCCGGGGGCGGTCGTCTTGAACACCAGGCCGTCGACGTGCGCGCCGGCGCGCTCCATGCGCGCGCGGATAATCTCGCGCAAGAGTGTCATCTCCTGCGTCCATGAGGGCGAATCGAGGTACACCAGCAGCTCGTTGGACTCGGGCAGGTAGCGCAGGCCCGTCACATGGCGTCCCTCGCGCGTGCCCGAGCACACCGCATTCCAGGCGCGATAGACCGCACGAGATTCCTCCGCAGCCTCCATCTGCGCGCGGCGCTCAGGTGTCGCGGCCGCCAGGATGCGCTGACGCTCGGCATCCAAAAAGCCGCCAAAGGCAACCGTTCCGTTCTCGCGCTCGTAATTAGCACGTCTCACCCATGCTCACCACCTTGGCTCGATCAAGCAGATCATCGGTAAAATACCCCAGATTGGTGGTAGTTATGACTGTCTGGATATCATCACCGATCAGCTGCAGAAAAGCGCCTCGGCGCCCGGCGTCGAGCTCGCTCATCACGTCGTCCAAAAGCAGCAGCGGCGCGGTGCCCAGGATATCGCGCGCCACGTCAACTTCTGCCACCTTCCAGGCAAGCACCAGCGTTCGCTGCTGGCCCTGGCTGGCAAATGAACGGGCCGATCGACCCGCGACGGAAAACTCGATCTCGTCGCGATGCGGGCCCACGAGCGTCACGCCGCGGCGGATCTCTTCGTCGGAGCGCTCATCGAGCGCCGAGAGCATGTGCTCATACGCCCAGCCCCTGAGCTCGTCGCGATCCTCGGTGCGAGGCAGGTCGCCAAGCGTGGACACATAGGACACACCGGCGGGCTCGCCAGATGCCACGCGGCCATAGGCGTCGCGCACATGGCCCGACAGCCGGTCGAGCAGGGCCAGACGATGCACGAGCAGGGCCGAACCGGCGCGGGCGATAGATTCGTTCCAGGCGCCGAGCATCTCGCGGCAGCACCAGGCCTCCTTGAGCAAGGCATTGCGCTGGGTCACGCAGCGCCCGTAGGCACTAGCCAGATCGGCATAGCGCGCACTCAGCTGAACGCCAAAGTCATCAAGCGCGGTGCGGCGCACGCTGGCACCGCGCTTGACCATATCCAAGTGGTCCGGGCAAAACAGAACGCTCGGCAGCACCCCGCGCACGCCGGACGCAGCGCAGCGCTTGCCGTTGCGGCTAAACGAACGCTTGCCATCTTCCACGCTCAGACCCATGTCCAGCACGCGTCCATCACCTTCGAGCCTCAGCTCGACCTTGCATGAGCCCACGCCGTCGTGCACGAGCTCGGTGGCGGTCGGATGCCTAAACGAGGCGCCACTCGTCAGCAGCTGCAGCGCCTCTATGAGGTTGGTCTTTCCCGCCGCATTGGGGCCTGCGAGCACCGTCACACCGTCGCTCAGGGCAAGGCGGTAACTGTCGAAGCTGCGATAGCGCGCAACGGAAAGATCACGTGCGAACATGGTCATGGGTAGTGCTAGATGCGTACCGGCATGACCAGGTACAGGTAGTTGATCTTGTCATAGGACTTGAAGATGCCAGCCTGCGAATAGCTCTTGAGCTCCAGCGTGATCTCCTTCTCCTTGGACAGGGCATTGAGGCAGCCAAAGATGTAGTGGTAGTTGAAGGCGATGGTGCCCGACTCGCCCTCGGCCTCGACATCGATCGTCTCCTGCGCCAGATCCTGGTCGTTGGAAATGGAGGACAGGCCCATCTGGCCGTTCTCGACGTCAATCTCAAACTTGACAGCGGGGTTGGCGCTCGCGATAACGGCCACACGCTTAAGGGCGGCGTTAAAGGCGGCCACGTCGATCTTGACGCTCGTCACGCACGAATCGGGGATGAGCTGCTTGTAATTGGGATATACGCCCTCGATGCGGCGCGACACGTAGGTGGTGTTGCCGGCCTCAAAGACAACCTGGGTGTCGGTGGCGCCGATCATGATGGTAGCCTGACTCGCCATGATGCTCAGCGCGTCGTTGAAGGCGTCGGCAGGCACGTTGAGCTCAAAGGAACCTTCGAGGGTCGAGGTCTCGACCTGCGTATCGCACACGGCCAGTCGGAAGGAGTCGGTCGCGACCAGGCGCACGGTGTTGTTCTCGACCTTCATGTGCACGCCACCCAGGATGGGGCGGGCCTTGTCAGTCGAGGTGACGCGCCATACGCGACTTACCATTTCGGACAGAATATCAGTCGGTAGCTCGACGGCGCTCTCGATGGCGTATGCCGGGAACTCGGGAAAGTCGTTGGCATCGAGCGTGTTGAGGCGGAAAGAGCTCTTCTCGCAGCCAATCAAAACCTGACGCTCGGACAGCTCAAAGGTGACCGGTGCATCGGGAAGGGTCTTGGTGATGCTGGAGAGCATCTTACAGGGAATCACCATCTCGCCCTCCTCTTCGACATGAGCCGCGATGCGGTGACGAATCGAGATGGTGTAGTTGGAGGTCTGGAATTCCAAGATGCCGTCTTGTGCCTTAACGAGCACGCCCGACAGAATGGGAAGGGTGGATGCCGAAGCGACGCCTTTCATAACGACGCCGATGGCTTGCGTAAGCGAGCTCTGGCTGACGGTGAACTTCATCTTTTAATACCTTTCTATAGATATAAATATCTTAATAATAGTAATAGTACTGACGAAACTGTTGATTACTCCTAAAAGTGCAGGTCAGCCCTAAAAAGAGAATCGACAGGAACCTGTGTGCAATCGGGTATGTTTTCCACGTTCAAAACCTGCGCAAAACTTTTCATCACCGCGGCTCGAGTTTTCGACACCTTATAACCGCCGTTTCGACAAGTTTTCAACAGCTGTGTCAATTTACCTACGAGCGCAGTGTAATTTTATCGCGCAGCGACTTGAGGTCTTCGGTAACAGTCCGGTCTTCCTGAATCATCTTCTGAACCTTTTTATAGCTCGTACTGACGGTCGAGTGGTTGCGGTTGCCAAACTCGGCGCCCACGGCCGTCGTCGTCATCTCGCACATCTCAATCGCCAGGTAGATAGCGATATGGCGCGCCTTGGCGATATTGGCGTTGCGGCGAGGCCCGATGAGTTCCTCGTGCGTCACACCGTATTGCTCCTCGATGACGGACTGGACCGTCTGCACGTTGATCTTCTTGGCCGATGTGTCGAAGTACTGGTTGGCGATGGCGTCGATGTCGTCAAAGGTGAGCTCCCCGCCCTCGCGTTCGCGATCGCCCGCTTCACCGGCGCAACGCTCGCAAAAGCTCTCGAGCTCGCGAATGTTGGTGCCCGAGACCTCGGCCATGTGTTTAAAGTGCGCGTCGGTCAGATGTCCGCCGTCGCCCCCGTAGGCCGCCAGCAGCGAGTCGTTGCCCGCCTCGGGTGCGGCGGCGATCGTGTTCTCGTAATAACGCTGCAAAATCTTGTACTTCATCTCGTAGCTGGGCTCTGCCACCAGGCACAGCAGGCCGGCATTAAAGCGGCTGGTCAGGCGCTCGTCCATATTAAGGTCCTTGGGAGCGCGGTCGGCGGCAATCACGACCTTCTTGTTGTTACGGATGAATTCGTCCATCAACTGGAAGAAGTAATCCACGCTCGCGCGCTTGCCGATGATGTTCTGGATGTCATCGATGATAAGCACGTCGACGCCGTGGTACGCCTGCATAATGGGGGCGTTGCTCTTCTTTTGGCGGTCGAATTCCGTCATCAAGTCGTCCAGATATGCCTGCGAGTTGGCGTACTTCACCTTGATCTCGGGCGATTTCTCTGCCAGCTCATTTTTGATGGCGAGCAGCAGGTGCGTCTTGCCCAGGCCCGATTTGCCGTAGATGAACAGCGACGTGCAGGTGCCGGGCGTGTCTGCAAGCATGGCGAATTTGAGCGCCGACCGGTAGGCAAGGCTGTTCTCCGGTCCGAAGACGAAGTTTTCAAACGTGAATTTCGAATTCGCTGCGAGGGGTGCCCCGTCCGCGTTTTTCTCGACTGCCGTCGGTGCCGCCGCCGAAGGTGCTGCCGGCGCTGCGGACGAACTCGCGCTTTTCGCCGGTGGCCTGCCATTCATTTGGGTCATCATGCGGCGGAAATCGTCGGCGGACAACGTGTTTTTGATTGCAATGCCCGATTCCTCGCCGGGTGTCGCCTCGTGTGCGACGGGCATATGCGATGCGGTCGGGATGGGCGAGGGGGCTGGCTCTACCGCCGGTGCGAACGAAGCGGTCGGCTGCGGCGCCATGGTTTCACGGGAAACATCGTCGCGTCGAGCCTCGGGCACCGGCGTCGCCGCTGCGGTGGCGGTCGCTACCGGGTGAGTGTCCGGGGCTGTATTTGCCGAGGCGCCTTGCGGTGCCACGATATTGAGCGCAATCGGTGCAAAGGCGATTTCTTCTAGGTACGCCTCGATGGTCGGCTGATGCTTTTTGAGCTGAGCGATGGCAAAGCGTGAAGGGGCCTCAATCGTCAGAGTGTCCTCGGTCAGGCTCACGGCGCGCGATTGTCCCAGCATATTGATGAGGCGTGCATCTTGGCCGTCGCGCTGACAAAAGGCGATGGCATCTCCCAGGATGATGCTTGCTTCCTCGTCCACTGTTTCTCCCGTTCCTTAGCTTTGGGCTCGCACGCGAGCGCTGCCTATTTCGGTCAGATGATATTTCTGGCCATGTTTGATTACCAAGCCGGCCCGCGCCAAGTCGTTGAGCGTTCGCGACCACGTGGGCGCTGAGTTTCCAAACGCTCGTGCCAGGTCGGTTGCGCCACACTCTTGGTTTTGAGCCAGATAGCCCAGCGCCGCTTCGCCGCGCTCGCTCACAAATACGTTTTGCTGTGGCTGTGCATATTGATTCGCCGCATTAGGATACATCATTTGAGCTGCTGGTTGTTGAGAACTCTGCATAGGCAGCGGCTGTTGTTGAAAACTTTGCGGCCACTGTTGGTAAGGCTGCGGAGGCATCTGCTGGGCCCATGGGTTGTACTGCGCCTGGGGCATTTGTTGGTACGGCTGCTGGTACCCCTGAGGATACTGTTGGGGATACGGCTGGGCGTATCCCTGCTGCGGCATATATTGGGGAGGATACCCTTGCGGGTACGGTTGATAGCCCATTTGCGGGGCGTTTGGCATGGCCGCTGCCTGCTGCACGGTGCCTGTGTCCAGATCTGCCGAGCCTATGCTCTCCGGCATGTTTTGCATTGCGTTGCCCAGCGGTGCCTGGGGGTCTTGCATGGGGAAACTTCCAGGCTGCTGCATCTGCTGCGCCGCAGGCTGCTGTGCAAACGTGTTGGTTAGGGGATATGCCTGCTGCTCTGCTTCGGGTCGCACGGCTGCCCCGCGCCCGCCGGCACGCTCGATTTCCTGCACGCGCTTGGGATTCAGACTTACCGTCACGACGGTGCCGTTGCCCATGTTGTCCTCGATGGAGACGGCGCCGCCGGCGTTTTCCAAGTACTCCTGTACCATGGGAAACCCGGCGCCGGTACCGCGGATATACCGTTTCATCTTGCTGTTTGCGCTGGTTACGCCAAAATCGAAGGCGCGCTCTTTGTCGTCGATGCCAGGACCCTGATCGGCAAAGCGGATGGTATCGCCACCGTCGAGAATCGAGATGATGGGCTCTGCAAAATGAGCGTGGATGAAGTTTTCGACAATCTCGCGGATAACCATCAGCGAGATGCGTCCTCCCTGCTCTTTCATGCACTGGTAGACGGTGTTGGTTGTCTCTTCCAAGTAGGTGCGGACGTCTTGCGGTTCGATGACGATGACACGCGGTGTCGACAGCATGTCGTCGTAGACCGCGATGCGCGCTGCATACATGGCCTTTGGTGCTTGTGCGATGACCTGCTCACCCTCGTTGCGTTTTTCGCGCACGCCGGTGATGTGCTCGTTGTCGGGTGCCGGATCACCGGAATCGACCATGGTGTAGAAGTCGTCAGACATGCCGCTCGCAATCTTTCAAAAGGTTTTGAACAAATAGTAGCTCACCGCGCAATGTTTCTCATCTTTCGACAAGTTTTCAAAACCTGTTGAAAACTTTGGAAAACGGACGAAAAGTTCTCAACATTTCCAACACGACCTGTTGAAAACTCGATGAAATTTCGTGAAAAGTTGCCTGCTGCCTCAAATGCCGGTTCTGCTTATGGGGGAACCGTGTACTCTTTGCAACCTTTTACCTTTGATTTCTTGACATTTGAACATTGATTTCCCTACAATCTTCAAGCTCACGTGTCTATATCTGCGTCCGCGCCCCGCGGACACTCGAAATGCAGCAGGAGGAACTTAAGATGAAGCGTACGTATCAGCCTAATAAGCGTAAGCGTGCCAAGACCCATGGCTTCCGTGCCCGTATGGCCACTAAGGGTGGTCGTGCCGTGCTCGCCCGTCGTCGCGCCAAGGGCCGCAAGCGTCTCACTGTCTAGCAGCGATACACACATCTCGCATGAAGACTATTAAGTCTCGGCAAGATTTCGAGCATGTGTTCAGTCAGGGGCGTCGTTTCAATCACCCTCTGATTCGAATGACCATATGTGAATCGGTTGGCGAAGGCGACTCCGGAAGGGTCGCCTTCGTTGGTGCTAAACGACTCGGTTGTGCTGTCGTGCGCAACCGATCTAAGCGTGTGATGCGCGAGGCCGCCCGCAGCTGTGGATTTCCCGTTGCGGGTTATGACATCATCTTGTTCGCGACTCCCAAGACGAGGGTTTCCTCGCCGCAGGAGATGGACAAGGCATTGCGTTCGCTTATGAAACGCGCCGGCGTTGCCGGGGAGGAGCGATGAGCAATCACGTTTTGCGACGTGTTGCCATCGCTCCTATTCGCATATATCAACAGGTTATTTCGCCCTTATTACCTGACGCCTGCATTTATTACCCAACGTGCTCGCAATACGCTGTTCAGGCGATTGAGAAGTACGGTGTTTTGAGAGGCTGCTGGCTTGCCGTGAGGCGCATTGCTCGCTGCAATCCCCTGCATGTCGGCGGTTATGACCCTGTGCCCTAGCGGGCACTCGCTATCGGAGGAAAACTTACATGTGGGATTGGATCGTTAACATCCTTTTCGAGCTTCTCAAGCTCATCCAGACCTTTGCGGTCGACTGGGGCCTGTCCATCATCATCCTGGTGGTCATCATCCGTCTGCTGCTGACGCCGCTCATGCTCAAGTCGACCAAGTCGACGGCCCGCATGCAGGTGCTGCAGCCTAAGATGCTCGAGATCCAGGAGCGTTACGCCGACGATCCCCAGCGCCAGGCCGAGGAAATGCAGAAGTTCTACAGCGAGAACAAGTTCAATCCGCTGTCCGGCTGCCTGCCGCTTCTGATTCAGATGCCCGTCCTCATTGCCCTGTTCACACTTCTGCGCAACCTGCCGCAGTACTTTAACGAGGGTACGTTCTCGTTCTTCAACATCCTGCCCGACCTGACCACCACGCCGAGCGCCTCTTTTGCCGATGGCTTTATGGTTGCTCTGCCTGCGCTGATCTGCCTGATCCTGTTTGCCGTCCTCACCCTGATTCCGCAGCTCTATATGTCGCGCAACCAGACCGGCCAGCAGGCGCAGAGCATGCGTATGATGGCCGTCGTCATGACCGTCATGATGCTTTGGATGGGTTGGAGCCTGCCCGTCGGCGTTCTGCTGTACTACGATGTGTCCTCTGCCTGGCAGGTTATCCAGCAGATCTTCGTGACGCAGAAGGTCATTGACAAGGCTAAGGCCGAAGAGGAGGAGCGTCTTAAGAACGCCCCGCTGCAGGTCGAGGTCACTCGTCGCGAGAAGAAGCCGCGTCCGCACAAGAAGAAGTAGTCGGGATATCAATCTTATTTAGGTACCTAACTTTTGGAGTTCGTTATGTCTGAAGAGATCATCGAGGATATGCTTGAGGAGGTTGCCCCGCAGATTGCGGGCGATTATCCCGAGATTGCACAGCGCTACAAGGCCGGTGAAGAGCTGACCGATGAGGAGCTCGACACCATTGCCGATGTTGCGATTTCCATTCTGCGTTCCATCCTTTCGCACTTCGATGCCGCCAACTCTCCGATTGATGAGTACGAGGGCGATGAGGGCGAGCTGATTTTGGATGTTACGGCTCCTGATCTTGCTGTTCTCATTGGTCGTCATGGTCGCACCCTTGATGCCCTTCAGGTAATGTTCTCTTTGCTGGTGAGCCGCAAGCTTGGCTTTAGGTATCCTGTTGTGGTTGACGTTGAGGGCTACAAGAGCCGCCGTCAGGACAAGGTTGCCTCTATGGCTCAGTCTGCCGCCGAGCGTGCCATCCGTACTCATAAGAGTGTTTCGCTTCCGCCCATGAATGCTTATGAGCGCCGACTGGTTCATATTGCACTTCGTGGCAATGATGCCGTCGATACCCATTCCGAGGGTTCTGACCCTGATCGCCATGTGGTGATTGTTGCTCGATAATCTACTCGAGCTTATGCTAAGGGGGCGTGGTTTCCACGTCCCCTTTTTTTGTCAAAAGTTCTCGATACACTGATTTTTGTCAGAAAGGAGCTTCTGTTGTTTATACTTACAGATCTGCAGGCCGACCAGATGCTGAGTCGTCTTACTTCCTATTGCAAAGAGTATTCCTTGAGCGTAACTGATGCTGAGCTAAGGAAATGTATTCAGCATTTGGATTTGGTTCTAGAAACAAATAAGACAACTAATCTCACCCGTATTCTTAACGTAGAAGATGCTGCGGTACTTCATATCCTCGACTCACTTGTCTTGCTCCCTTATATCAATAAGGCTCCTGAGGGAGCTTTGCTCGATATGGGAACAGGTGCAGGCTTCCCCGGTATTCCATTAACGATAACCACGCATCGTAAAGCTACTTATATTGACTCTGTTGGCAAGAAGGTTGATGCTGTAAATTCTTTTGTTCATGCTCTTGGATTGAAATGTGGTCATGCAGTTCATGATCGCCTTGAAGAATATGCTCGAAGCCATAAGAAGCAGTTCTCTGTCGTAACCGCCCGCGCACTGGCCCCTCTACCAATTCTTGTTGAGTATGCGGCTCCGTATCTCAAGGATGGAGGGTTATTTGTTATTACGAAGGGCAATCCATCGGATGAGGAGCTTGCTTCCGGCATGTTAGCAGCTAAGATCTGCGGCTTCACTTTGCTTCTGAATGACGCAATCGATTTGCCTAAGGGCTTGGGCCACAGGGAGTTCATTGTTCTTAAGAAGAGTCATCCAGCATCCGTTTCATTGCCTCGTGCAAATGGCATGGCAAAGAAGAATCCGCTTGCCTAGATGTTTCACGTGAAACATAATGGATACTAGCAACTTGCAGTGTTTCACGTGAAACATGGCGGTTGATATCGAATCGGAATGTTTCACGTGAAACATCCTCCGTTTGACAGCTTTAATACACACCAGGAGGGACCGTGGGATTTCGCGACGTTAAGCGTTCGAAGAACGCAAAAGACACGCGTATCATTGCAATCATCAACCAAAAAGGCGGTGTCGGTAAGTCAACGACGGCTGTAAACCTTGCAGCAGCACTGGGTGAGCAGGGTCGCAAGGCACTAATTGTTGATTTTGATCCGCAGGGAAATAGCACCAGTGGATTTGGAATTGAAAAGGAAGACCTTGAACACTGCATCTATGATGCGTTGTTGAATGATGTGCCGGCAGAATCGCTTGTTCTTGATACAAATTGCAAAAAGGTATTCGTTATTCCGGCTACAATTCAGCTTGCAGGCGCTGAAATTGAGCTCGTAAGCGCAATTGCTCGTGAAACTCGCCTTAAAGATTTGCTTGAACCGATTCAGGACGAGTTCGATTTTATTTTCATTGACTGCCCTCCTTCGCTCGGCCTGCTTACAATCAACGCTTTGACCGCAGCAGACAGCGTTTTGATTCCGATCCAGTGTGAGTATTACGCACTCGAAGGAGTTACGAAGCTGCTTGAGTCAATGAAGATGGTCAAATCACGTCTGAACAAGGGCTTAGATACCTATGGCGTGCTTATGACCATGTATGACTCGCGTACTTCCCTGTCAAATCAGGTTGTTGAGGAGGTTCAATCGTACTTTGGTGATAAGGCGTTTAAGACTCTGATCCCTCGTACGGTTAAAATTTCCGAAGCTCCGTCTTTTGGAGAACCGGTAATTACCTATGCGCCTCAAAACAAGGGTGCAAAAGCGTATATGAACCTTGCAAAAGAGGTGATCAAGCGTGCCTAGTGCAAAGAAACGTGGCGGATTGGGACGTGGACTCAATGCTTTGGTCTCAGAGGCCGAGTATGAGACTGGTGGTTCGGCTGCATCGGCTTCAAAAGCCGCTTCTGAAACAAAACTGCCCATTGAGGATATCGTTCCCAACCCTAATCAGCCTCGAATACACTTTAACGAAACTGAACTTCGCGAGTTGAGCGAGTCAATCCAAGAACACGGCGTTTTGCAGCCGCTTTTGGTTCGCAAACATGGAAACGGCTATGAGATTATTGCGGGTGAGCGTCGTTACCAGGCGTCAAAGCTTGCTGGTCTTGAAGAACTGCCTGTCATCGTTAAAGAAGTTAATGATGAGGAAATGCTCGCTCTTGCTCTTATCGAGAATCTTCAGCGTTCTGATTTGAATCCCGTCGAAGAGGCGAAGGGTTATCGTCAGCTCATTGATGCCAGCGGTATGACACAAGAGGCGTTATCAAAAGCTGTCAGTAAGTCTCGTTCTGCAATTACAAATTCACTTCGTTTGCTTGATCTTCCCGAAGTCGTACAGCAGATGATTTTTGAGGGCAAGCTTACTGCGGGCCATGCGAGAGCGATTCTTGCAGTTCCATATGAAGATGCCAGGATTCGACTTGCTGAGAAGGTTGTTGCAGAAGGTCTTTCCGTTAGAGCGACAGAAAATCTTGCTCCGTTGTTTTCTGCCGGAGATACGCCAAGGACTCCGAGGCCAGCAACACCTCAGTCATTCAAAAAGGCCGCTCGAGTTCTTCGTCAAGTTTTCAACACGAATGTTCGTGTGAAGAGCTCGCGTGGCAAGAACAAAATTGAAATCGAGTTCAAAGACGAAGAAGAGCTCTCCCGTATCCTTGGCGAGATGATTCAATTTGGGCAGGAGGATCAGGATGAAGAGTAAGGTTCTCGCAGTCATTGCGTTTGCAACCACCGTTGCCGCTGGTGCTTTTGCTGGTTATAAGATTGCGACAGATGATGAACTGCGCGGTCGACTGCTGCGCGGAGCTCAGGATATTGTCGATACATCTAAGAAGAAAATGGATGTGATGACCGAAGATGTCGCTATGCGCACTGCTCAGGTGACTAAGAATCCCAAGATTAACCAAGACTGGGTTAACCATCAGTGGGAAAATGTTGGTTATTAGGTACCTAACAATTATTTGCCTGTTTTAAAGGGGTTCTTGTCTGATTTAGGAGACAAGGACCCCTTATTTTGGCCATAAAACTAACCTTATGTAAATCAAATTCAATAGTA
Source organism: uncultured Collinsella sp. (assembly GCA_958447915.1). Lineage (GTDB taxonomy): Bacteria > Actinomycetota > Coriobacteriia > Coriobacteriales > Coriobacteriaceae > Collinsella. The sequence continues at coordinate 15,907 of CAUDCB010000004.1, forward strand.
TGAATATAAATGAAACAGTCCTGGTTGCATTATTTGCAACCAGGACTGTCGGATGTTTCACATGAAACGTTATGGGGTACAGACTCCCCTATGCGTTCTTCAGGACCTTGAAACGTTGCTTCAGCTGACCGCAGGCGGCATCAATATCATTGCCGCGAGAATTACGGATCGTGGTCTCGATGCCACGAGACTCAAGGCGGCGCTGAAGATCCTCGACCTTATGAATCGGCGACGGCTTGAGCGGGCTGCCCTCGATGTCGTTAAGCTGAATCAGGTTAACGTGGCACAGCGTTCCCTCGCAGAAGTCGCAGAGCGCCTGCATCTCGGGATTCGTATCGTTGACGCCTTCGATCATGGCATACTCATAGGTCGGGCGGCGGCCAGTCTTTTCGGTGTAGAGCTGAAGCGCCTCGTGAAGGCGGAGCAGCGTGTACTTCTTAACACCGGGCATGAGCTTATTGCGCGTCGACTGGATGGCGGAATGCAGGGAAACGGCAAGCGTGAACTGCTCGGGGATGTCGGCAAATTTGCGAATACCGGGAATAACGCCGCTGGTAGAGACGGTGAGGTGACGGGCGCCGATACCGATGCCATCGGGGTCGTTGAGGATACGCAGTGCCTTGAGAACCTCGTCGTAGTTGGCGAACGGCTCGCCCTGGCCCATGAAGACAACGCTCGTGGCACGCTCGCCAAAGTCGTTGGATACATGAAGTACCTGGTCGACGATCTCTTGAGCGGTCAGAGAGCGCTTGAGGCCGTTGAGACCGGTAGCGCAAAAGGCGCAGCCCATGCCACAGCCTGCCTGGGTGGAAACGCAGACGGATAGCTTGTTACGACGGGGCATACCGACGGTCTCGACGGAAATGCCGTCGTGGTACTCGAGCAGATACTTGCGAGAGCCATCTTTGGAAACCTGCTTGGTGAGTTCAGTCGGCGTGTCAAAGGCAAAAGCCTCTTTAAGCTGCTCGCGGAAAGCCTTGGGAAGGTTGGTCATATCGTCAAACGAACAAACGTTCTTCTCAAAGACCCATTCGATGAGTTGCTTTGCGCGGAAGGCGGGCTGGCCGAGTTCGGCAACAAGCTCGCGAATATCGTTTTGGCTCAAGTCGCGAATGTCCTGAGATTTAGTCCTGGGATTCATGGAAGCCTTTCGATTTTGGGGAAACGTAGAGGGTATCGCTACAATATGGTATCAGCTGCAGAAATTATAGAGGAGGAGTCTGCCCATGCCGGGTAAAAGCCTAGAGAACATGCACGTAGCGGTCTTGGCGGGCGGTCATTCCGCTGAGCGCGAGATCTCGCTCAATTCGGGAAAGAACGTCGTGGTGGCCCTGAAGGAGGCCGGCTACACCTCGGTGGAGCTGCTCGACACGGCCGCCGATGACTTTATGGTAACCATGGCGACCGGCGGTTTCGACGTGGCGTTTATCGCCATGCACGGCGCCGGCGGTGAGGATGGCGCCATGCAGGGTGCCATGGAGACCCTGGGTATCCCCTACACGGCCTCGGGCGTGCTTGCCAGCGCTTGCGGTGCCGACAAGGAGGTCTCTAAGCTCCTGTACGCCAAGGCGGGCATTCCCATTGCCCCCGGCCTCGCGCTCGAGGTGGGCGATTAAGTCGATATCGATCATATCGTCGAGGTTTGTGGCGAGCGCTGCTTTGTGAAGCCGGCCGTAAACGGGTCCAGCTATGGCATTTCCCTGGTCCATGAGCCCTCCGAGCTGCCCGCGGCAATCGCCAAGGCGTTTGAGTACGGTGACAAAGTGCTGGTCGAGAAGTGCATCGAGGGTACCGAGATCACCGTCGGCGTGTACGGCGAGGATGACGTGCGCGCCCTGCCGATTGTCGAGATCCGCAAGCCCGAGGACTGCGAGTTCTACGATCTGGACGTGAAGTATGTCGACCCCACGGATATCCATCGCATTCCGGCGCAGATTTCGCCCGAGAACTACGCTCGTGCCCAGGAGCTTGCCTGTGCCGCCCATAAGGCACTCGGCTGCCTGGGTATCTCGCGCAGCGACTTTATCGTGAGCGAGGATGGCCCCGTTATCCTCGAGACCAATACCATTCCCGGCATGACCGATACGTCGCTGTATCCGGATGAAATCCGCCACACCGACGACATGACGTTCCCGCAGGTCTGTGACAGCCTGATCCGTATGGGTCTTCGTCGAGCGGGCATTGCATGCTAATCGAGGACGCGGTTTCGTCAGGAACGCCGCAGTTTGTCATCGACTCCTATGCCACGCTCGCCGAGCGCGCCAAAACCCAATCGTTTGGCCTCATCGAGGAAGACGTTATCGTCCTCGATACCGAGACCACAGGTCTTTCGGTGCAGGACAATGAACTTATCGAGATCTCGGCGGCCCGCCTTTCTGGCCGCGAGGTTGTCGATCGCTTCGATACCTTCGTGCATCCCAAGCAGCTGATTCCCGCCGAGATTACCGAGCTCACGAGCATTACAAATGCCGATGTGGCAGATGCCCCATCGGCCGTTGAGGCCGTGGCCGCTCTCGCCGAATTTGTCGGTGGCTGCCCGGTGATTGCGCATAACGCCACCTTCGACCGTTCGTTTATCGAGTCGGTCAAGGGTGGTGTCAACGTCAGTGACATCTGGATCGATTCGCTGGCACTATCGCGCATCGCGCTTCCGCGCCTGGCCTCGCATAAGCTGTCTTTCATGGCCGACCTGTTTGGCTGCGACTCGGTGTCGCACCGCGCCAACGCCGATGTCGACGCCCTGTGTGGTGTGTGGCGTGTGTTGCTCGTGGCGCTCACCGACTTGCCCCAGGGCTTAATGGCGCGCCTGGCCGACATGCACCCCGACGTACCCTGGTCCTATCGTCCCATCTTCTCGTTCTTGGCGGGACAGAACCCAGGTTCCATCTTCTCTCTCAGCGCCGCCCGCGCCGACGTACTCAAGGCCGATCGGGCCGATGATCGCGTTGATGCGGACGAGCTACCGGTCCTTAAGATGCCGAGCCGCGAGGAAATCGAGGCGGACTATGCCCCAGGCGGCCTGGTTAATCGCATGTATCCCACGTACGAGCCGCGCGATGAGCAGATCGCGATGGCACTCGAGGTCCGTGACGCACTCGTTACGGGAACGCATCGCGTGATTGAGGCGGGCACAGGCGTCGGTAAATCGATGGCCTATCTGGTGCCGTTTGCCGAGGCCGCACGCCGCAACAACATCACGGTTGGTATCGCGACTAAATCGAATAATCTCGCCGACCAGCTCATGTATCATGAGCTGCCCAAACTTGCCGAGCAGCTGGACGGAGGCCTATCGTTTTGCGCCCTCAAGGGCTATGACCACTATCCATGCTTGCGTAAGCTTGAGCGCATGAGCCGTGGCCAAGTCGAAATTACGACTAAGCGTGATCCTGCCGACACGCTTACGGCAGTCGCGGTCATCATGGCGTACGTGTGTCAGTCGGCCGATGGCGACCTCGACTCGCTGGGCATTCGCTGGCGCAGCGTCAACCGTCCCGACTTTACGACGGCGTCGCGCGAGTGCGCCCGTCGCCTCTGCCCGTTTTTCCCCGATAAATGCCTGGTCCACGGCGCCCGTCGTCGCGCGGCGCATGCCGATGTGGTGGTCACCAACCATTCCCTGTTGTTCCGCAATGTTGCGGCCGAGGGCAGAATCTTGCCTCCGATTCGTCACTGGGTAATCGATGAGGCCCACTCCATCGAGCGCGAGGCGCGCCGTCAATGGGCGCGCGTGGTGTCGGCGGATGAATCGCGCGTTCTGTTTGAGCGCCTGGGTGGCTCGAGCACCGGTGCTCTGAGTCAGGTTTCCCGCGATTTGGCAACCTCGGAGGGCTCTACGCTCTACCTGGGTCTTACCGCCAAGGCGACGTCGACAGTTGTGCGTGCGAGCATGGCGATTGCCGATGTGTTTGACGGCGTTCGCGAGCTTGGCCGCCGTGCCCGCGGGGGCTATGACAATGCGAACCTATGGATTGGCCCCGAGCTGCGCGAATCTGACGACTGGCATGATTTCTTACAGTCGGCCTACACTGCCATCGACGCATTGGAACAAGCTGACAAGAGCGTCGACGCGCTGGTACAAGCCGTTGCCGCCGACAAGCCCGAGGTTGTTGTCGACCTGGGTGATATCTCGCGCCGCCTGTATGAGCTTGCCGAGAACCTCAAACTCATCATCGACGGTACCGACGAACACTACGTGTACTCGTTGCAAGTCAATCGCAGATTGCGCGCCGGCGGCGAGTCGATGACCGCGGAGCGCATCGATATTGGCGAGGCCTTGGCAACCGAGTGGCTGCCCGAGGTTCACACGGCTATCTTTGCATCGGCGACCATGACGGTTTCCAAGAGCTTTGAGCACTTTAACCACGCCGTCGGGCTCGATCGCATCGGTGCCTCGACATCATCGTCGCTGCACTTGGATTCGAGCTACGACTTCGATTCGAATATGGCCGTGGTCGTGGCTGGGGATATTCCCGATCCGCGCGACCGTGAAGGCTATCTTTCGGCGCTCGAGCGCGTGCTGGTCGACGCTCATCTTGCCATGGGCGGCTCGGTGCTCACGCTGTTCACCAACAGGCGTGATATGGAGGAGCTGTACGATCGCGTCGAGCCCAAGATGGCTCGTGCGGGCCTGGAACTCAACTGCCAGCAGCGCAACTCGTCTCCTCGCCGCCTGCGCGATCGCTTTATCAACGAACCGACCTCGTCGCTCTTTGCGCTTAAGGCCTTTTGGGAAGGGTTTGACGCCAGCGGCGAGACGCTGCGCTGCGTCATCATCCCCAAGCTGCCGTTCTCGAGCCCCACAGACCCGCTCTCATGCGAGCGCAATCTGCGCGAAGACCGCGCTTGGGCGCGCTATTCGCTGCCCGAGGCCGTGCTCGAGGTCAAGCAGGCAGCCGGTCGCCTCATTCGCTCATCGACCGATTGCGGCGTACTCATCTTGGCCGACCCGCGCCTGGTGACGAAGGGTTACGGCAAGAAATTCTTAACGTCACTGCCCACGAGTTCCTACCAGCGCATCGAATCGGCACAAATCGGGCACTATCTACAGCTGTGGCGTGCACGCCACGAGCGGCGCCGCTAAAGCGGACAGACGAGTGATTTTGCCATATCGCACAGACGCCCTGACAGGGCGGGGTCATCCAAGATGCGGATGGCCCCGCCCGCTGCGATTACCTGGCTTAACAGCCAGCGCTCGGAGCCGTAGCGTACATTCACTGTTGAGCTGTCCGCCCCATTGGGTTCAATCGACATGATGCCGGGCCAGTCTAGGCGCTCTGCCAAGGCGCGCGGCATGAGAAGCTTCGCGCTCTGCTCCGCCTGGGCGAGGGACTCGTGGAGGGTCGCGGGCTCCGGTGCGTGGCGCACGACGGAGTCGTCGGTCAAGACCAGGCCCTCGATTTTATCCATACGATAGGTACGCTGTTCGTCGACCGCGACATCCCAGGCAATCAGATACGTTTGGTCGCCGTTTGCTGTGATGCGCAAGGGGTCGACCAAACGCTCGCGCGCCTGCGTGTCATCCATCGAGCGATACGAGATGCGGCAGCGAACGCCGTCCCGAATGGCGCAGCTCAGCTGCTGCCAGTGCGATCCGTGGGCGACGGTGTCAAAGACGCGCTGGTTGTATCCGAGCTCTTTGGGAAGAAGGGCGCGCCGTATTCGAGCCGCCGCTTGGGGTTCGATCCCCAATGATTCAAGTTCATGGTTGAGCACAGCGCCCTCGGCGGCACTCAGGCGCAGCGGTAGCACGCGCCCCGCATCACCGGTGAGGACCACGCACTCGCCGCGGCGTTCGCAGATAATACGTGCGCCAGATTCTCGGTCCGCAAGTGTTGAGACGATCTCGAGAATCTCGTCGAGCGATGCCCCCGTGATATCAAAGCGGCTGCAAAGCTCGTCTCGTGTCATGCCGTTCTCGCCGGCAGCGTAGAGGGCCTCCATGATGTCGATGGCGCGCGAGAGCCTTTGCTCGCTGGTGAGTTTACGCACGGGCATCCTCGTGCACCGTCCTTTCGATGAGGTGATTCCACGCCTGCTTGAGAGAATCGGGAGCGACGGGCCTCATGCCATCCATGGCATGGGCCATGCAAAACGAGGCTGCGGCTTCAAAGTCGCGCACGTCAACGGTCCAGGTCCAACCTGCTTCGGTGCGCATGAGTTCGCCTCGTCCGCGTGTGAGACCGTTGATCATATCGGCCTGCGCTTCACGCGCGAACGAGAACGTAGCCGCAACTGGTGGGCGGTCGGCAAAATCGAACTCAAAGAATAAGTAATCGTTGAGGTTGAAATCCGCAGGAATGGCGTAGGCTTTCGAAGGTCTCCAGGCGCGAATGATGCGGTCGCAGCGGAATGTTCTGATATTGTCGGTGGCATTGTCGAGGCCGCAGAAATATGCCGTACCCTCGCGCTCGAACATGCCGTAGACGCAAACGGTCCGCTCGCGTTGTTCACCGCGTCCGTTTTGGTACAAAAAGCGCAGCGCGCAACGCTCGGCAAAGGCACTCCATACCGCATCGACGGCGGGAGAGCGGCGGATCGGTGTCTCTCCTGTCGTCGACATACCGGTGAGGTAGGCAATCTTGGAGCGAATGTCGGCAAGCGGCGCGGCAAAGGCGGATGAGCCTGCCGCGAGCGTCTGGTCGATGGCGTTGAGCAGGATGTCGGCATCGTCTGCGGTGATGAGACCACCCGCGGCAAACGTGTGCTCGCGGTCGATCGTCCACGCGCTCTCCTCGGTTTCCTGCGCTCCGGCAGCACGAACCTCCCTGATAACGATGCCGCGTTCGCGCAGCTTATCGCGATCGCGGCGGAACTTACGCTTGTCTGAGTCGATATTGCCCGAGCCGTATCCCAAATCGGAATCCTGGACGATTTGCTCGGTCGTCAGCGGTTCGGGAGAACTGTTGAGTACAAAGAAAAGGTTGAGGATGCGCTGAGCCGTTTTATCGAAACCGGGCTCGGGTGCACCCTTTTTAATTGTCGTGGTCGCGTCGCTTGCCGTCATAGAATCCTCGCATGAGAAGGTCGTTTGATGCCATGATTTTAGTCCGATATGGAGATTAGGCTATATCCTTGTCCGCTCGCGGCGTTAAGATGCCCCGAATTCGGTCGTTTGCGCTCGCTCGGGGTATACTTTCGACTATATACGGTTCTAATGTGCATGCATTGGGCCTATTTGTCGGATTATGGATGTGGAGCGCACATGGCGAACACCCAGAACTATATTAACCACCTGCTGCAGAACACCGGCATTACGCCGGCGTGCAGTGAAGAAGAGCGCCTGGCTGCCGAGGATATCGCTCAGATTTTCCGCAACCACGGCTTTGACCCCGAGGTACAGGAATTTAATGCTCCCGCGCCCAGCAGGTTGGCGTTTGCCGTTACCGGTATTCTGGCGTTTGCCGGCGCCCTGCTGATGGGCATCGGCGGCGGTATCGGCTTGGTCGGCACCTTGCTGGCCATTGTCGGTGCCGTGCTCTACGTGCTCGAGCGCACGGGGCACCCCGTTGTTTCGCGCCTGGGAAAGACCGGGGTGAGCCAAAATGTCATCGCCTATCACAAGGCCTCGGGCCCGCTTGCGTCTCCGCGCAACCGTCCGGTCGTCGTGGTGGCACACTATGATTCCCCCCGTGCCGAGCTCCTTGCTCGCGAGCCCTACGCTCCGTATCGCGCGCTCATCGCCAAGCTCCTACCTGTCGCCACGATCGCGCCCGCGGCTGTCGCCATCCTGCGCATCCTGCCGCTTCCCGGCGTGCTCAAGGTGCTGCTGTGGGTTGTCGCGATTCTGGCCTCCCTTGTGGCACTGGCTAACGCCGCCAATATCATCTCCAACCGTTTTGTGCTTCCCTACACGTCTGGCGCGGTGTGCAACAAGTCCTCTGTTGCCGCCATGCTCGGTGTCATGGACAACGTTGCCCCCTATCAGGGCGAAAACGAATTCCCCGACGACATTCCATTCGATACCTATTTTGGCGAGCAGAAGCGTCGCGCCGAGGAGATGGCGCGCGCGGCGGCCGAGTATGCCGCGGCCCAGCAGCAAAACGACTACGGCAACACCATTGAATATGAGGAACCTTCCTACGACGAGGACGAGTTTGGCCAGCCGGTGGCGCCTGTCGATGTGCCCGAGCAGGAAGAGGCTTTTGATGGACAGATTGATGGTTTTGAGGGCGCCTCTGCCGACGAGACGCTGATTGGCGTTATCGCGCCCGAGGCTCAAGACCAGACTGCCCAGGCCGAAGTGTCCACCGAGGAAAAGTCCACCGCCGAGCCGGCGGAGGAGCCCGCGGTGGTCGAAGTCGCCGAGCCCGAGCCCAAACTCTATCGCAATGCCGCCGGCAATATTCGCTTTGGTTCGGATGCCATCCGTGCGCTCGGCATGCTTCCCGAGTCCTGCACGCTTGATTACGAAGAGGGCGAGGAGCCGACGTTTGAGCCGGAGCCTGCTCCCGTTGCACAGGAGTCTGCGCCCGCAGCCAATACGGTTGTTGCTCCCGCTGAGCCGGTCGCTGCCCCTGTTGCTGCCGCGGAGTCTGACGTAAAGCCCGCGCCCGATTCTGCAGCTGGTCTTGATATTCTGGCGCCTGCCGCTCCGGCACAGGTTGAAGACGAGACCGCCGATGAAGACTATGACGAGTATCCGCAGCGCGTGTCCTATGAGAGCGACACCGATTTCTCGGCCGAGATTCCCTCGACAACGCCCCATGCCGATATCGCTTCCGCGTTCTCCTCGATTGGTGCCAGCGCTTCTAGCTTCTTTAAGGGTGCCTTTGCGAAGGGAAAGAAGTTCGTCGATGACTTTGAGGAAAAGCGCGCCGCTGCCCGCGAGGCCGCCGAGCGGGAGGCCATCGCCCAGCAGCAGGCCGCCGAGGCCGAACGTGAGCGTGCGGCACAGGAGTTCGAGCAGAGCGAGGCCGAGCAGCCGGAGCCTGTCGATGTCGCCGACGCCACGACGTCCTTCGAGGCTCCGCTGCCGACATCCGCTGACGTTGCCAAGGCTACGACGTCCTTTGAGGCGCAACAGCCGGTCGATAGCACCATGTCATTTGATGCCACGATGACGTTTGAGAAGCAGGGCACCGCAATTGCCGGGCCCCTTCCTATCTCCGATGATGCCCAGAACGCCGCCGATGAATCGGTTGTCGACGAGGCCGATTCCGTTGAGGCCAGCACACCCGAGCAGGTCGAGGCTCCTGCTATGGAGCGGGAGACCCCTGCGGTTGACGAGGCTCCCAAGACGGATGTGTCCAGGCCTTATTCTACGCAGATCTTTACCATGCCCGCGCCGAGCGACCCCGGCGCTACGGTGGCCAATGTCGCTCCCACGCAGGACGAGACGGTTGACTCCCTCATGGCGCAGATTTCGTCTCAGGTGCCTCCGCGCCAGCAGATGAATATTCCCGATCCGGCCTCCGCGCCTGCACCCTCTTCGTCGCCGCTGGCCTCGGTTCCCGATCCGTCGCTGCCTTCGATGCAACAGGCCAACGTCGCGTCCCGCACGTCGCTGTTCGATCTTCCCGATCCTTCGGCGCAGACAAATGATCCCTTTGCGACGGCGCAGGGCCCCGAGCCCACATCGGCACCGGTCGCGACCCCCATGCCCATTTCCTCGGGCGCGCAGCCGCTCGAGACCATCTCGGCTCCTGCTTCGACGGGCGCCAAGCCGCAGAAGCGTGGCCTGGGTGGCTTGTTCGGTCGCAAAAAGAAGAGCGAGCAGGACAGCATGAGCGACTGGCTGGGCGTCGAGGACGATTACGATGCCAAGAAGTCTGGCCGCGGCATTGGCTCGTGGGATAACTTCGAGGATGACGACGACGGTTGGAAGGGCGGCGCCACCTCCTCCGATGGTGCTTCTGCCGAGGATATGCTCTCGGCCGTTGCCTCCATGGGTGACGATGAGCTGCTCGGCCACGATATCTGGTTCGTCGCAACGGGCGCGTCCGATTGCGACGGCGCCGGCATGAGGGCGTTTTTGGCCTCGCATCGTGACAAGCTCCGCGGTGTGTTCTTCATCAACCTCGAGTCTATCGGTGCCGGCAGGCTTTCGGTGGTAACGGTCGAGGGCGAGCAGCAGCTGTTTAAGGGCGATCGCCGCATCATGAATCTTGTCAGCAAGGTGTGTAAGTCGTTCCACGTCGACTGCGGTGCGTTCGAGATGCCCTATGCAAAAACCGATGCATCCGCAGCGCTCGAGGCAAGCCGTCGCGCCCTTACGATCGCCGGTGTGGACGGCCCGCGCCTTGCCTGCGCTCGCACCGAGGATGACCTGCCGTACAACGTCAATCCGACCAATATCGCTACGGTGTCCGAGGTCGTGACCGAGGTCATTCGTCGTTCGTAGACAGATCCGCTAAGGAGTCAGCGTGTTTTCGTACATCAAGCGCCATTGGCCCATCTATCTGATCTTGACCCTGATCGCAATCGCATTGGGCTTTGGGGCCGCGTATGTCGTTGGCGTTAAGGGCTCGACGCCCGAGACAACAATGAACGAAGAGGTGGAGCAAGAGCAAAGTTTGGGTGCCGACGGTATTTCCGAGTCCGATCAGGCAGCCATCGATGGCGGTTCGTCATCTGCTGAATAGCCGATTCATCGTTTATGCGTAAAGCGGACGAGCCGGGAGACTGGCTCGCCCGCTTTTTCATTGTGCTAGCGCTTCTTTGTGGTTGACCTAAGGCGAGCGAACCATATGGCTGCAGCGCCCGAGGTCAGGAGTGCGGTGATGCATGCGGCGACGGGAACAGATCCCGTTGCCGGCAGGTTCTGAGGCAGGGCGCATCGTTGGATGACGCGGTCCTCATCATGCGCCTCGAGTTTATCGCCACCGCCGTTGCGACAAAGATCGACGCGCGCGCTGTTGGCAAGTGCGGTTTGGGGCGTATAGGACGACGTTGCCTGCATATGCACGACTGCGCCTCGGGCATCCGAGTTAAGGCCTGCCTTGGCATCGTCAAGATCGTCGTGTTCGTCTTTAAGGTCATCCCGGGTCCAAGAGCCCGCCTCGCTTCTGGTCGTAAAGTCGGCGGCTACCGCACCGTATTCAAAACGGATGCCCGTGATGACGGCGTCGTCTGTAAGATCAATCTCTTTCGTGTCGAGCGTGACGGACTTGTCCGTCGGGATATCCGCTTTCCATAGGTGCCATCCGTCATAATCGACGAGACGCGCATCGTCGCCAAGCAGCTTTGCAACCTCCTCCGTTTCGAGCCAAGGATTGCTGTGCCCGTCGTCAAGCGTTGCATTGACCTGCTTGCCCGTATCGCTTGTTCCTGCCGGAGACGTTCGATACCACACGTTGCACAGCCCGTTTAGATCACCGACCGAAATAGGGGTTTCGACGGCAACAAGTTTCGCTGCGCCATCCTTGGCGCACTCAAGGTCGTCGGTGATGGTTAACTCGTCGACCCAGGTGCTCGACTCGTTTTTGGCGTCGATGGTATAGCAGAAGGCACCTTGCGTATTGGCCCGTGCTTTGGCTCGGTTTTTTCCGTCGCCGTTGGCAACGAGTTTGCTAATGACTGGCTGTGCAATCTCTTGGCGCTTATCGACGCTTCCCTTGATCTCGATGGGGGCATCCTTCATGGCAATGGTTTGAACTTCTCCCGTGGCCTTTACTTCAAACGTTATCTCTTCGGCAAGGTCGTAGGTACGCGGGGACATCGTTTCGCGCAGGGTGTAGGTGCCGGGTGAAAGGTGCTCAATGTGGTGCGGTTTGCCGGATGAAGTCCAAGAATCAATTTCGTTGCCATTGGAGTCGCAGAGGACAAGCTCGGCGCCTGTCACTTCCTGACCTCCGCATGCGTCGACTTTGGAGATATCGATCTTGGTGTAGTCGTTGGAAACGTCAAGGTGCATTTCGATCACGGGCGTTTGCTGGTCAGCGTACGACAACTTCACAGTATGTGGGGTTGGGTTGAGCAGATATCCTTCGGGCGCTTGTGTCTCGACGACCTCGTAGGTGGCGGTACCGCATCCCAGCGAAAGATGGTCGACTCGCGCATACCCCCGTTCGTCGGTTGTAACGGTGGCGACGGTTTCGCCATTCAGGGCGACGATGCTGTCGTCGGTTCGCACGATGTCGCCGCTAGCGCGGATGTCAAACGTGGCTCCAGCGAGGGTGCGCCCATCTACAGCATCCGTCTTAATGATTTCGATGCTTCCGGTTGCGGCGTCGTCATAGAACGAGGCGACGGCGACCGGTGTCAGATTTCTGTCGGCGGGAATCGTTATCTCCAGGTCTTCTCCGCGCAGATACGGTTCCTTGGCCGATGTCTCGTGCACGTAGTATGTTCCGGGATTAAGTGATTCGGGCAGCGTGACGGCGCCGGTTGTATCGGTTGTGAAGGTATTCATTACATTGTGGGCCGGATACCAACATGTTTGCGAGACGGGCTCGTGGTGGCTATCGAGCAGCTGGAACGTAAAGCCGGCAAGTGGTACGGTGCCGCCGGTCTGAGCATCGCGCTTTACGATTTGAAGGTGTGTCGATAGGGCGTGGTTGTCAATGATGTACTGAAGCTCGGCGCCGTCTGCGGTCTGCTCTGCTGTGATGGTCCATTCCCCTGCTTGCTTAAATCCTTCAGGGACCGTTCCTGCGACCTCGCGAACGGTGTAGCCCGCGCGGTCGTAGGGAATGGCACCGTGAGAGCCGGCGGGTCGCTTGCCTGCTCCAAACCACGCTTCGGGCTGGTCTTTGGTGGAGGCAAAGCCGTAAACGTTTGTGGTCAACGTGCCGACGACTTGTTGGGAGCTATTGCTGACAACTTCAAAAACGACGCCTCCCGCCGGCTGCTCAAGGCCGGACTCATCGTTATCGCCATGGTCCTTAAACTTCGAGATTTCAAGGTCAAAGGCGATGGGGGTGTTGGGAATACGGCTTTCGAGCTCAACGATGCCCGTATCTCCGAGCTGCTCGGCACCGACGGTGTAGCTCCAACAGTCGTTTGAAATCAGGTAGCCCTCGGGCGCTTTCGATTCGTAGATGGTAAAGGCGCCCAGAGGAACGTCATTGAGGATCGCCCGCCCGTTTTCGTCGGTCGTAAGGGTGTGAGTCCAGCCGGGAGTTGATTGCGAGACGCAGGTGAATTCAGCGCCCGCAAGCGACGCCCCAACTTGGGCGCCGGCATCCGTGGCAGCATCAATTTTTGCAATACGCAAGGTGATGGTGCCGGGCTGCTCGTTGACGGTGACATGTTCGCCGCTGTTTTGTGTGGTGAAGGCTATTCGGTCGCCTCGAGGGATATAGCCTGCCGGGGCTTTGGTTTCGACCAGGTAATATGCCGTATTGGGCAAAAGTGTTGCTTGTGCACGCCCGTTTTCGTCCATCTGGATAGTGCCGACGCGTGCATCGCCCGCACTTTCAAAGATATCGAAGGTTGCGCCACCGAGTCTGTAGGTGTCGTTACCGGCGGTGATGTCAGCCTGCGACGATTGTTTTTGGAAAGATACGGAGACGGCTGGCAGCACATAGAGCATGTCCTGGTGTCGACCCTCGCCCGAGACCGGGCCGTGATAACGCCTGGCTCGACGTGGGGCCGCCTTAATGGATCCGGACTTAGCGCTGTCGTAGAGCCAACGTGCAGCCGCTACGGCTTCGGCGTTTTCGTAAAACCTACCGCTCCTGGCAACTCCCTTGCTATTTGTATACGAATAGGTGCCGTCGGGGTGCGTGGTTCCGTTGAGCATCCACACGGCAATCTGGGTGGCGGCACGGGCGAGATCGGGCGACAGATTGTGGCCGCCAAAGGATGTACTGGAGGGGTATCCGTGACAGACGATGGCGGCAAATTCGTCATCGAGCCAAGTCCAGCCCTGGTTATATGTGCGCCATGGTCCTCCCGGCTTGCTGGGACCGGGGCAGTCTTGATTCATGCAGTACGAAATCGAAGTGTCCTGTGCCTCGTATTTACCGACACCGAAGGGGCCGCAACCGTCGCTTATGGTGCGGAAATTAAGGGCGTCACTCCCGTCGACGGCGAGTGCGGCCCCTGGGGCCAGGCAGCCGATCAGAAAAAAGAGGAGCAGGAGCAGCGGACCTGTTGCGATTGCGCTGTGGACAGAGTGCGTGGGTGCGTTGGACATGGCTGCTCCTTATCCCTCGTGCGCCGCACGGGGAGGCCGCGGCGCTTGGGATGAGGCTACCGTCATGGTTCATGCGGGTAAGTACCAGAAGCTGACCAAAAGCTTGCCCGATTTCTGACAAATCGAGCTCAAATACAACAATCAGATAAAAGCGCAGGTAGAAGTAAATGAAAAAGGACCCTCACGGGTCCTTGTCTCCATATATTTATGAAGATATGGAAATAAATTCATAAACTAAACAAGAATAAAGATACGTGGATCGATGTGAAGACGATAATCTCACATCGATCCACGTGCAAGTCTATGACAGGAGCTGTTCGATTGTTGCCTTTTGGTCATCACTGGCCTGTATGGCGGGATCAAAGATCGCGGTCGAGATTGGAAGACCCTTTATATTGACCGCTACTTTGATGGCAGATATAAACAAATCGCAGGCGTCGTAGACGGCCATGAGCGACGAGATGCGCTTGGCGCACTCGATGGCGGTCGCGAAGTCGCCTGCCTGGTAGGCGCCGTGCAGCCTCACAAAGAGCTCGGGCTCCACGTTGGTGAGACCACACAGAACGCCGTTGCCGCCGCTCGCGCGGTTGACCAGGTAGTACTCGTCGAAGCCGGAAAGGACCGAGAACTCGGGGTTGACCTCGCGGACGGCGCGGATGACCTTGCGTGTGTGGCTGATGGTGTCGACCGTGTCCTTGATGCCGCAGATATTCGGATGGGCGGCGGCGAGCCTGGCCACGAGCTCGGGCGACAGGTCGGTGCCGGTGCGCGCCGGAAAGTTATATAGCACGACGGGCAGGTCGGTGGCGTCTGCGATTCCACCAAAGTACTTTTCGGCAGCGTCGTCGGTGGGCCCGAAGTAGTACGGCGAGACCGCCAGAACCGCGTCGGCACCGGCCTTCTGGGCATAGCGCGTGAGTTCGAGGACGTTGTCGTAGGTGGTGCCACCCACGCCGACGAAGACCTTCATGCGGCCGGCGACCCGCTCGACGGCAAAGTCGATGACCGACTTCTTGTCCTCGAGGCTCACGC
The DNA here is from genome assembly GCA_958447915.1 of uncultured Collinsella sp. Classification (GTDB taxonomy): domain Bacteria; phylum Actinomycetota; class Coriobacteriia; order Coriobacteriales; family Coriobacteriaceae; genus Collinsella. Next base: position 31,016 of record CAUDCB010000004.1, read on the forward strand.
TGTAGAACTCGCCGATGCTGCCAAACAGCAGCACACCGTTGATGCCCGCGTCGGCCAGGTGGTCCAGGTGCCTGCCCCACAGCTCGTAGTCGATCTTTCCATCATCGTCGGTGATGGTGATGGAGGGGCAGAAGACTCCCTCAAACATGTGTCACTCGCTTTCCGGGGTCACACCCCCACGAATCTCTGCACTGCCGAGAAGGACCTAGAGGTAGTAGGCCTTGACGGCGTTATCGTAGAAGACACCCTGCTTCTCGGTGTCGGTGAAGACGTCGGAGTCCTCGATGAAGCTATAGAGGTCCTTGTAGTCGAACTTGGTGAGGACGCAGGGGGAGTCGGTGCCCCAGATGATCTTGTCGGCGCCCAGGACGTCCTTCGCCATCGCGATGTACTCGAGCGCGGTGGGATATGGGTAGGCTTCGGGAGCGACGTTCCAGGGCAGCGCGGAGAGATCGACCCAGACGTTATCGTGGGCGAGGTACGGAAGCGCGCACTTGAGGATGTCGCCGTCCTCAAGGGACGGGGCGAGCAGGTGGCAGACGACAATGTGCAGGCCGGGGTACTTTTTGGCCAGGCGATACACGGCCTCGGGCTGGCAGCTGGACTGGTTGGGGCTGCCGATGTCGAGCACCAGGGTGGCGTCCTCGACCTGGGCGATCCTGTCGATGAGGACCGTCATCTCGGGGCCGTCGACCGCGAAATCGCGGTGGTAGCCGGAAAGGCCGCCGCCCACAGAGACCTCGAACTTGAAGACGTGGGCGTGCAGATCGTTGATGAAGTGCTCGAGGATCTGCTGGGCGCAGCGGCAGAAGGGGTCGAGCATGACCGCGGCTTTGAAGCGGTCAGGGTACTTCTCGGCGCATTCCATGGCGTACTCGTTCTGCAGGCCGTACAGGACGCCTTGCAGCAGGATGGCCTTCTCGACGTCGTGCTCGTCCATGACGTCCATGAAGGTCTCAACGAGGTACTCCTTGTCTCCCTTGCCCTCGGGGATGATACGGAACTCTTCGCCGGTGGCCCAGCGACAGTTGCCGTTGCCTAGGGGGCGCAGCTCTCCGGCCTTGCCCATGGAGCCGATGTGGTCAAAGACGTGGGCGTGTGCGTCGATCTTCTTCATTTTATTCTCCTTACGTCAAACAATGTCTAATGGATATATGGTCAGCGACGGATACGCTTTGCTGCCAGGTGGGCACCACCTCCAGTCGAGCCCGCAGGCGCGGGGCATAGAGTGGCCTTGCAATCCGGACGCTAGGCGGACTGCTCCTCGGCCTCCATCTCCTCCTCCGTCACGTCGTCGATCGGGACGAAGAGCGTGAACAGGAAGGCGAGGCCAAAGGCGAGCGCCAGCGAGATGCAGAAGGGAACGAACGCGCGGCTCATGAAGACGGGCAGCGTGGTGAGCGCGGGCAAAGCGAAGGCGGTGCCGGCGCAACCGAACAGGCCTGCCACGGCGGAGCCAATGCCGCCGGCGACGCATGCGCAGACCATGGGCTTCTTGAGGCGCAGGTTCACGCCGTACATCGCGGGCTCGGTGATGCCCAACAGCGTGGTGAGCGAGGCGGAGATCGCCTGGGAGCGGAACTTCTTGTTCTTGGTCTTGAGGGCGACGGCGAGCGCGGCACCGCCCTGGGCGAAGATCGCGCCGCCGAACAGGGCCATGATGGTGTCGAAGCCGTAGACTGCGACGTTGTTCATCGCGATGGGGAACAGGGCCCAGTGCAGGCCGAGGATGACGAGGAACGGCTGGAACGCGCCGATCAGCGCGCCGGCGACGAGCGGCGAGAGGCTGTAGACGGCCTCGTAGCCCTGCGCGAGCCAGCCGCCCACGATGGTGCCGAGGGGGCCGAAGACAGCCAGGGTGAGCGGGACGATAACGATAATCGTGATAGGCGGCGTGAACAGGCCGCGGAAGGTCTCGGGGATGATCTTGTAGCAGGCCTTCTGGACCCAGCTCGCGCAGTAGATGGCAAGAAGGATGGGGATGACGGAGCTGGAGTACGTCGCCTTCGAGAGCTCGAGGCCAAACAGGTAGACGGGCGCGTCCGCCGCCATGATGGTGGTGATAGACGGATACACCAGGATGCAGCCGAGAAGGACGGCGGTCACCGTGTCAACATCGAAGCGCTTTGCCGAGGTGTAAGCAAGAAACACCGGGATGAAGTAGAACAGCGAGTCGGCCATCGCGTTGAGGATCGCATACGTGGTCGAGTCGTCGGTGACCATGCCCGAGACCTGCAGAAGCGTCAGGATGCCCTTGAGGATGCCGACGGAGACGAGCAGGTTGATGATCGGGAGGAAGAACGAGGACAGCAGGTCGATGACCGCGTTGACGCCGCGCTGGAATGCGTTGGGCGTCTTTTCGGGGGCTTGCGTGGTTGTCACGGTTTCTCTCCTTTCTGGAGCGTCCTGTCAGACGCTGGCCTACATATAGTTGCAGATGTGCGGAAGGGCGGTCTCGGTATAGCCAAGGGCCTCGGCGCAGACCTTGCGGCCGTTGCAGACGGCGATGATGTCGTCGAGCATCCTATCGCGCATCTCCTCCATGGACTCGGGGCCGTAGATCGTCGGGCTCGCGTCGAGGTCGGTGTTGTCCCTCATGGCCTCGTAGGTGCGCTTGTTGGCAGTCAGGCGATACACGGGCGCGATGGCGTTTCCGGTGGGGGTGCCAAGACCGGTCGAGAAGACCACGAGCTGGCAGCCGCCGGCGATGATGCCGCCCACGCTGGAGGGGTCGTTGCCGGGGGTGTCCATCACGACGAGGCCCTCGTGCGGATTGAGCTGCGCCGCGTACGGATAGACGGCGTTGAGGGGGCTGTGGCCTCCCTTGTGCACGCAGCCGAGAGACTTCTCCTCGAGGGTCGTGAGTCCGCCAGCCATATTTCCAGGGCTGGGATTGCCCTCTCGCATCTCGGCGCCAAACATCTGGACGTACTTCTCGTAGTCGTAAACGATCTTGAGGATGTCGTCCGAAACCTGCTTGTCCTTCGCGCGGCGGGCGAGGATGTGCTCGGCGCCAAAGAGCTCGGGCGTCTCGCACAGCACGGAGGTGGCACCATGGTTGACGAGCCAGTCGGAGACCTCGCCAATCAGCGGATTGGATCCAAGGCCGCTCGAGGGGTCGGAGCCGCCGCAGTTGGTGCCGAAGATGAGCTCGGAGATGTCAGTGGGCTCTCGGACGCACCGGTCCGCCTCGGCGACCATCTTGCGGGCAAGGCGCGTGCCCTCCTCGATCGCCCTGATGGAGCCGCCGACCTTTTGGATGACCAGGGTCTCGACGGGCTCGTCGATCCGCTCGCGAATCGCGTCGACCACGATGTCGTTCTGGCAGCCCTCGCAGCCCAGGGAGACGCAAACGACGCCGTAGATGTTCGGGTTCGCAGCGTAGCCTGCCAAGGCCGCAATAGTCACCTTCTGGTCGCAGTCGACCTGCGAGCAGCCATTCTGGTTGTGGAAGGAGACGCAGCCCTCAACCGCGTTCGCGATCCTCTCCGTGGTGTCGGAGGCACAGATGCTCGTGGGAAGGATCAGGACGTGGTTGCGGATGCCGACACGACCGTCCGGGCGACGGTAGCCCATGAAGGTGCGCGTGCCCTCCGCGGACGAGGAGGTCTTGGTGGCGACGGAGTCGGTGTCGGCGACGACGGAGTCCTTCAGGTCGTCGGAGCTGGCGCAGTTGTGCGTATGAACATGCTGCCCGCGCTTGATGTCCGTGGTGGCCACACCGATGAACTCGCCATACTTGACGACCTTCTCACCCTTGGGGATGTCCACGAGGGCAATCTTGTGGAACAGCGGGATGTCGTCGGTCGCGGTAACGCTCGCCAGCGTGCCGTCCGGCATGGGATAGCGGGCCTCGGCGCCCGCCTCCAGTTGGTAGGTGGCGACGGCGACGTTGTCCCTCTGATCGATGACAACGGCGTTTTGGCCTTGGCTTACAACGTCTGACATGTTTCCTCCCTATGTCCACTTGAATAACGTTCGTATATACGAACGTTATTCGTTATACGGAACAGTATAGATGAAATGCTAAAGACCTCACACGGGCCCGCCGCGAATGGTTTTGGTTGGCCGGTGAACGGTTGCTTTAAGGGGCACGCCGCTATACTTACGGGGAAAGTCTGGGCGTTAATGAACAAGGAGAGTTGCCATGCCCTCGCGATATAATCCTGCTGGCCACCGTTCTACCTTGCGGGTTCTATCAATCTTTGATGCCCTTTCGGCTACAAAGAGCGGACTTACCATGGCAGAGATATGCCGCATTGTCGGCGCTCCAAAGAGTAGTCTCTTCTCGATTCTGCACACCATGGCCGATTCAGATTACGTTAGTTATGACGAGACTACCGGTAGGTATTCGATTGGGCTTAAGACGTATCTGCTGGGCAAGGCATTCGATCGTGAGAGTGGGGGATTGTCCTCTTTTGAGACAGCTATGCGAAAGGTTGTCGCATCGTGCGGAGAGACCTGTCAGCTCGGTGTGCTCGACCACGGTCGTGTCCTCTATATTTCGCGCGTTGATTCCCCCCAGCACATCCGTCTTTCATCGGAAATCGGTAAGACCCTTCCTGCACACTGCACGGCGATTGGAAAGGCGATTCTATCTCGATGGGATGAGGAGTTGGTTCGCTCACTGCTTCCTGTCCCATTCGAAAAAACGACTGAGCATGCGGTAAAACACATAGATGACCTGATGCGACAGCTCGAGGAGGTCCGACGGTGTGGTTTTGCATATGATCATCAGGAGATGGCAGAAGGGGTTGAGTGCATCGCCGTTCCCATAGAAAAAGGCGGGCGTCTCTATGGTTTAAGCGTTTCGGTCCCTGCGTATCGTTTTGACACTGAGGTGCAAAACGGGGTAGAACATGCGCTTTCTGATGCGAGGGACCAGTTGGAGCGCGTTTCGTAGGCTTTTGTGCCGCAGTGCGCGGTGCGCGATTGCATAGTGATAACACGCCGCATTCATATTGCCCCCTTGAAATGCTCGGTATATACTATTCGAGCATTTAATTTATCCCAATGCGCAATTGCGGGCATCGCCAAGTGGTAAGGCATCAGCTTCCCAAGCTGACACTCGCGGGTTCGAGTCCCGTTGCCCGCTCCAGTAAAAAGCACAAGCACGGCACCATCACGGTGCCGTGCTTTTTTCAATAAAGTGCCGGGACTCGAACCCGCCAGGGTGCGAGCGTTAAATAAACGCGAAGCGTTTATAGCGAGCAGGCAAGGTCGCCGATAGGCGACCGCAGCCGGTGCGGATTTGCGAAGCAAATACGCGGATGTCCCGTTGCCCGCTCCATCGAGCACGGGAGACCTCGGGAGCGTCGGATTCGGCCCGCTTTGCCCGCGCATGGGCGTAGGTTCGGGCGTGTCGCCTGAAGCCCAGTGCGTATTTGCTTCGCAAATACGCAGACGTCCTCATGCCCGCTCTATGCCACAAAATGTTAGGTTAATGCCTGCTGCCCATACTCGCGCCCGCGCACGGTACAATGGTTGGGTTACGACCAACGTGCCAATAACCAAAAAGGAGCCGCTATGATCGATCGCTATACCCGCCCGGAGATGGGACACATCTTCTCCCTCGAGAACAAGTACGCCATTTGGCAGGAGATTGAGGTCCTGGCCTGCGAGGCTCAGGCGGAGCTCGGCAAGATCGGTATTTCCAAAGAAGAGGCCCAGTGGATTCGCGACCACGCCAACTTTGAGAAGGCGAAGGTTGACGAGATCGAGGAGGTCACGCGCCACGATGTCATCGCCTTCCTGACCAACATGAAGGAATATATCGACGCCGATGTTCCCGAGGGCGAGCCCAAACCTAGCCGCTGGGTTCACTATGGTATGACCAGCTCCGACCTGGGTGATACGGCTCTGTGCTATCAGCTTACTCAGGCGTGTGACCTGATTATCGAGGACGTCAAGAAGCTCGGCGTGATCTGCAAGCGCCGCGCCTTCGAGGAACGCAATACGCTCTGCGCCGGCCGCACCCACGGCATTCATGCCGAGCCGATGACCTTCGGTATGAAGTTTGGCTCTTGGGCGTGGGAGCTCAAGCGCGATCTCGATCGTCTTGAGGACGCTCGCAAGAACGTTGCCTTCGGTGCCATCTCCGGTGCCGTCGGCACCTACAGCTCCATCGAGCCGTTCGTCGAGGAGTACGTTTGCGAGCACTTGGGCCTGGTCCACGATCCGCTGTCCACGCAGGTCATCAGCCGCGATCACCATGCCTACCTTGCCGGCGTGCTTGCCACTACGGCGGCCACCTGCGAGCGCATCGCGACCGAGGTTCGCAACCTGCAGAAGACCGATACGCTCGAGGCCGAGGAGCCCTTCCGCAAGGGCCAAAAGGGCAGCTCCGCCATGCCGCACAAGCGCAACCCCATCACCATGGAGAAGGTCTGCGGTCTGTCGCGCGTCGTGAAGTCCAACGCCCAGGTTGCCTTCGATAACGTCGCCCTGTGGCATGAGCGCGATATCTCGCATTCCTCTGCCGAGCGCGTTGCCCAGGCCGATAGCTTTATTGCGCTTGACCACATGTTCCAGTGTCTCATCCGCGTTATCGACGGCCTGCAGCTGTATCCGGCTCGCATGATGGCCAACCTCAACAAGACTCGCGGCCTCATCTTCTCCTCTAAGGTGCTCCTTGCCCTCGTCGACACGGGCATCACCCGCGAGGACGCTTACGCTATCGTGCAGGAAAATGCCATGGCCACCTGGCACGAGGTGCAGGATTGTGTCTCTGGCCCCACCTTTAAGGAGCGCCTCGAGGCCGATCCGCGCTGCACCGTCAGCCAGGAGAAGCTCGACGAGATCTTTGACCCGTGGGACTTCCTCACCCGCATTGACACGGTCTTCGATCGCCTGGAGCAGCTGAGCTTCGAGTAGGGTTAGCCTAATTCGACCGCTTGCGGATGCATTTCAACCTTTGGCGCCTTGCCCGTCTTGGGCGAGGCGCTTTTTTTACTGTCGCATATGCGCCCGGGTAATAAAATGAACTTCGACTGCTGTTTCGATGAAAGGGGGCACGTGCCCAGACGCATCAAGCGGGCCACCATCGTCTCGTTCGCGCTCATACTCCTTGTTGCCGTCTGTGCGGGCGCCCTGACGTATACCGTTCGAAGCAGTTCTTCCTCCTCGAATGAAGCCGACAGAGATCTCCCGGTGCTCAAGATTGGCGTTACGGATAATGACCCCTATGTGTATGTCGATACCACAGGCGATTATGCCGGTATCGATATCGATATCGCCCTCGAGGCCTGCAAGCGTGCTGGAATCAAACCGCAATTTGTTGACATATCTTGGAATGATCGCGATCGCCTGCTCAAAAACGGCGATATCGATTGTCTGTGGTGCGACTATTCGCCCAATTATCGCGAAGACGATTATTACTGGACTGAGCCGTATCTGACCGTGACAGTCTCGGTTGCCGCCAAGAAAACGAGTGGTATCAAGGGTTTGGCGTCTCTCGATGGAAGCAAGACCGTTGCGGTGATTGCGGGTTCGGTGAGTGAACGCCGATTGCTTGCCGGGGACCTAGGGATCTCGCCGGATGTGCATATCAAATCATATGGCTCTGCCGAACTCTGCAAAGCTGCCCTGGTCAAAGGTTATGTTGACTGTTGGATGGCGGACGTTCAATCGCTCGACCGGCTCGTCGCGCAGTATCCCGGTGTTTATCGCGTGTTTGCCGACAACGTTATGACAGTTGACCTGGGCGTTGCGTTTGAGAACAGCTATGAGGGGGAGTACGTCAAAAACCTCAATACCGTGCTGTTCGACATGGACCGAGATGGCACGATTGAGCGCATTGTGGACAGTTACAAGGCAGGGGCGACGACAGGTAGGCAAGGAGCGGAATCATGACAAATGATGAGCGCCGCTTGCATCGAAAGCATTTAGTTACCGCGGCTGTCGCCGTTGTGACCAGCATTGTCTTGTTGGGCCTGCTGTATACGATCGGCACGCATCGCTGCCTCGATAAGACGCTTGGGTTTGGCCGGGAAGCCATGGTGTTTTTACAGGCCGCCTGCGAAAAATATGACCGATATGAGCAGGGAAGAAAAACCGAGGCGACGCACAATTTGGATGCCGCGGTCGAGTCGTTTTCGACGTTCTTGCCGCCTGATCGCGTTGAGGTCAACGATGATCGTGTCGAGGAGTGCGTCCATACCGAGCACCTTTCGGGAATGCTGGTCATGGACGCCGACGGCCATATGGCCGCTCATTACGATATCGACGGTCGCGATCCGCTGATGCTGTGGCGAGAGGAGCTGGCCTGTTCGTCGGTCGTATCGATGTATCGAGGCTCCAAGGTGTCCTACTCCACCGTCGTCGAGCGTCGCGATGTCGACTTTGCCGTGAGTGCCGTTCCGTACGGTGATGGCGTAGCGCTGGGGTACCGATCGCTTGCGCCCGAGCCCGCCGATGATTATTCGTACACGATCGCCGACGTGCTCGTGAACAACACATTCCATCAGAGCCCAACGGTGCTCGTGATGCGCGATGCACAAATCGTTTCTTCAAACGATTCGACCGTCGATATAACCCTTGCTCGACTTCTCGTCGATAGTGGAATTGACTGGAAAGACGAAGGACTAACACGTGTCGAATATCGGGGGGCTACCTGGTATGCCGTGCGTGCGGCGTATAAGGACTACCGCCTGTTTGCGCTGTATCCCAAATCTGAGGTCATGTCTGGCAGGATCACATTTGTCGCCGCTGGCGTCTTGGTGAGCCTTGCGTTTTGGGTCGTGGTGCTGTTGGCTCGAAATATCGTTAACCACCGCAATTTGGTCGAAAAGGATAAACAGCTCGGCATTATCAATGCCATAAGCGCCATCTACGATTCGACCTTCCTTTTGCATCTCGACACCCTCGAGATCGAGGGGATCAATATGTCGCCGGCGATAGCGAAGATATTTGCCGAGCACAGCGAGGCATATGACTTTATGGACACGGTCTGCCGGGATATCGTGAGCCCCGAAAGCCGCGAAGCGGTCGTGGGGCTCGTAGATATAAGCACTCTTCGTGAACGTATGGAGGGCGTACCGTACTTGGCTGCCGAGGTGCGAGATTGTCGAGGCGCTTGGTACTCGCTACAGGTTGTCCCCCAGCATCGCGATGAGCAAGGCCGGCTGGAGTCGGTCGTCGTGGCGACGCACAACATATCGATGGTCAAGCATGCCGAGGAGCTGTCATACCAAGATAAACTGACGGGGCTTCGCAACCGCAACTATCTTGAATCGCGCGGAGATAGCCTGGTAAACGAGGACTTGCCCGTGAGCGTGATTATGTTGGACTGCAATTATCTCAAGCGGACCAACGACATCTATGGTCACGAGATGGGGGATGAACTGCTGCGGCGGACGGCGTCCGTGCTGCGGCGGGTGGCTGGTGCGGATTATCTGCCGATGCGCCTTGGCGGCGACGAGTTTTTGCTGGTTTGCCCCCATACTGACAACGAGTCTGCGCTCGGGCTGGAACAGGATCTTCGTCTCGGTCTTGCCGCGGTAAGCGATGAGGCCCTGACGGTCAGCGCATCGATTGGCGTGGCGACCGTCGAGACGGCTGGAAACACGCTGGCCGATGTATATCGTGTCGCCGACCACAATATGTATCGGGAGAAGCGCACTGTCCACGCACAGGGTGCGGACTGCTAATCTTGCCCCCACGAGTCCATGCATCGTAGGATGTTGAATCGGTGCTTGCGATCATAAGTCGGCCCAGGCGGGGATAATAGACGTCTGAAATTTCTTTCTGAGAGGGGATCTCAATGATTAGTTTTGACTACAAGCCTCAGGGTGTATGCTCTCGCACTATTCACCTTGACCTTTCCGATGACGGCAATAAGGTGCTGGGCGTTGAGTTTACCGGCGGCTGTGACGGCAATCTCAAGGCAATCTCCAAGCTGGTCGAGGGTGTTCCTGCCGATCGCGTAATCGAGGTTCTCGCCGGTAATACCTGCGGTATGAAAAAGACCTCTTGCGCCGATCAGCTTACGCGCGCTATCGAGGCCGCTCGCGCCGAGATCGCCTAATGGGTATCGCCGACCACATCAAGAATGGAATATCGCGCCGTGGCTTTGTGCTCGGCGGTGCTGCCGCGGGCGCTGCCACGGTGCTTGCCGGTTGCTCGAAAAAAACGGGCACCAGCGACGATGCCGCCGGCGAGCCGCAGGTTATCAAGGACGATTCGAAGATTGTCTCGATCACCGATGAGTACGAAGCTGTTGATATCGATCTTGAGCCCACGGCCTCGTGGACGCTGCCGCTGGGCACGCTGCTGTACTACTGCGATGGCGACTACGCTGCCGCTATGATGGCGCCTGCTTCTGCCCTGCATGCCAATACGCTTGGTGTGCTCAACCTGGGTGATGGCTCGCTTACCACACTTATCGAGGATCCCGTTGAGGGAACCGGTTATGCGTTTTACGACGTTCGTGCGGGTGATGGCGTGTTCGCGTGGGTCGAGATGAACTTTGCCAATGCGTCTTGGAAGCTCTATGCGCAAAACCTTGCAGGCTCCTCCCTTACCGGCAACGCTGTCGAGCTCGATCGCGGTGGCGAAAATTACGATCCGCCGCTCTTCACAGCGTATGGGTCGTCGGTCATCTGGTATAAGATGCCCTCGTCCGGCGGCAGCAAGACGAGTAACGATTCGTACTGCTACCGTCAGTCGCCCAACGAGTCCAAGCCTGAGACTATTTGGAAGTCGACGGGCCGCTTCGCATCCGCCCCGCGTGTGAGCGACGGCATCCTGACCATCTCGCCCCGCGTGCACAATGATGAGGGCGTCTATTACGGTATGACGGCAATCGACCTGACTGACGGCAACAACACGAAGCGAGCTCAGCTGGTGCTTCCTTCGTCGGTTTCGCCTTTCGAGGCCGTGTATATGGGCGACACCTTCATGTTCTCCATTGAGGCGACGTATAACGGTGTGGGTAGCCTGGGCAATATGGGCACCTATATCGGTAACGAGGGCGGGCCGTACCTCTTCCTTTCGCGTGAGCCGCTCGCGTGCGCTGCGGGAAGGAAAAATAAATACCTGGTTAAAGTCCAGGCGTCGCATTTTTTGATTGACACTTCGGCTAAGACCTACGGCTCGCTTCTGTCGCCCGACCGAGCCCTGGAGTATGGCGATTATCCTGCTACGGCGGGTAAATCGAACTCGTTCTTAACGTACGCAACGGTGCGAAACAGCCAGGGAATTCCCGAGACGGTTACCGCTCGCTTGTTCTCTCTTTAGT
>CAUDCB010000005.1 GCA_958447915.1 uncultured Collinsella sp.
GGCAGGCGGCCCTCTCGGGTCCTGAGCGCGACTCACCGGACTGGTTGTCTGATATAAAGATGGCGAAGGCCCCTTTCGGGGCCTTCTTTTTATAGGAATTCGCCTACTCGGTGGACTTCGGGTTCTAGGTCTACGTCGAACTGCTCTTTGACTTTGGCTTGGATGTGGCGGATGAGTTCGTCGACATCGGCGGCGGTGGCGTGGTCGGCGTTGACGATGAAGCCGCAGTGCTTCTCGCTCACCTGCGCGCCGCCAACGGCGTGTCCTCGCAGGCCGGCATCCATGATGAGCTTGCCGGCAAAGTAACCCTCGGGGCGCTTGAAAGTGGAGCCAGCACTCGGCATGTCGAGCGGCTGCTTGTCCTCGCGGCGCTGGCGGTAGTCGTCCATGTCGGCCTTAATCATCGCGGCGTTGCCCGGTGCGAGGTTGAAGGTGGCAGAAAGAACAATAAAGCCGTCGTCGGCGATGCGGCTCTTGCGATAGCCTAGGTTGAGTTCGTCGACATCGAACTCGATGATGCTGCCGCTGCCGCGGGTGCCGTCGTCGAGCATGCGTGCAGGCTTGTAGACACGCACGGACTCGAGCACATCGGCCATGCAGGCACCATAGGCGCCGGCGTTCATGTAGCAGGCGCCGCCGACCGATCCGGGGATGCCCGAGATGGGCTCCATGCCGGTGAGGCCGGCCTCGGCTGCCGCTGCGGCGACATCGGAAAGCAGGGCGCCGGCTGCCGCCGTGACGTGCGTGCCGTCGACCGTGATATCGGAGAGGCCTTCGCCCAGCGCCACGACGACGCCGCGGATGCCTTTGTCGCCGACGAGCAGGTCGGAGCCGTTTCCCACGATGGTGAGCGGCAGGTCGCAGCGATAGCAGGTATCGAGCGTGGCGACGAGGCCCTGCTCGGTATCGGGCGTGACAAAGACGTCGGCCGGACCGCCGATCTTAAACGTGGTGTGCTCGCGCATGGGCTCGCTCATCAACACGTTGTCCTCGCCAGCAACGCCAGCGAGCGCGCACAGCAGGTCCTCGTTAAAAAAGTCGTTCTCGTGCATACGAATATCCGCCTTTTGGTGGTCGTTGTCATCAATCGATTGCAATATACCCCACCCTGATGGATTTGGTGCAAAGCAACCTGTCCCCCTTGCACCAATCGCGGCGGCGGAAGGGGAGGGGACGGCGTTGACCAAAAAGGTAGAAATTGAGGCATGTCCCAAAAATCTACCTGCGCTGGCGGCGATAAAACTGCCGTCTACCGGATTGGTAAAGTGTTTATCATCGAGGTAGAGGGACGGTCGCTATACTTTCAAGAGATTGCGCGAATACTCGGAAGGAGCGAGATGGGCAACAAAGTTACTCTCAAGCAGATTGCCCAGGAGGTGGGGCTTTCCCCCTCGTCGGTCTCGCTTGTTCTCAACAATCGGCCTTGTCGTATCTCGGAAGAAAACCGCAAGCGCATCAAAGAGGTCGCGGCGCGCAACCACTATGTTCCTAACCAGATTGCGCGCAGCCTGGTCATGCGCGAGTCGCGCACGCTGGGCCTTATCGTTCCCAACATCGAGAGCCGCTTTTTTGCTTCGCTTGCTGGCAGCCTGGAAAAACGCTGCCGCGAGGACGGCTACGCGCTCTTTATTACCAGCTCGGGTGGAAGTGCCGAGGACGATCTGGAGCTCCTGCGCCAGCTGGTGACGCGCGGCGTCGATGGTGTGTTCTTGGTCGTGGGCGACGAATTCTCGGACGACCGCGCTTTGCGCGAAGAAGTCAGCCATCTGCCCATCCCGGCGGTAATGGTTGACCGTGCCATTGAGGGACTCGAGTGCGACAAGGTGATGTTCGACCACGAGATGGGTGGCTACATGGCTACCCGGTACTTGATCGAGCAGGGGCATCGTCGCATTGCCTGCTTGGTTAATGCGCGCCGTTCCAATACGGGTCGTAAGCGTCTTGCCGGCTATGAGCGCGCGCTGCGCGAGGTTGGCCTGCCGATCGACGCACGTTTGGAGTTTGAGAGCGAGTACTACATTCCGAGTGCCTACGAGGCCTCGGAGGCGGTGCTCGCGACTGACGCCACCGCCGTGTTCGCAAGCTCGGATAACATTGCCCTCGGTTTGCTCAAGCGCCTGCATGAGATGGGGAAGAGCATTCCGGGCGATATCTCGGTGGTGAGCTATGACAACTCGGCAGCCGACGTTCTCTTTGAGCCGGCGCTGACCGCGATCGAGCAGGATCCCGGCGTGCTCGCCGAGCATGCTTTTGGCTGCATGTCCAAGCGTCTTGCCGGTAGGGGCGGCAGGCGTGCCGAAGAGGTCGTTCTGGAGCCGGCGCTTATCGTTAAGGACAGCGTGCTCGAGCTTACTAAACACAACTAAACACGTTTATCAATTCATGCAGATTGAATGTGGAGTACCTGTGACAGACAATGTCGCAGGTGAATGTCTGCTTTTGTCTGTCCATATGGCAAATCAGGATGGTAAAACGTTTTTTCACCATGATAAAACGTTTTAGCAAATATACTAGTCCCAACGAAAGGTTGCCGTATCGGAAGGCGACCGCGCAGCGAAGGGACATAAACAATGGCTAAAACATTGGGAACGCCGTGGCAAAAACTGGGACATGAGGTTCCCGCTTCCGAGCTCGAGGGTGTCGACCTGTATTGGCGCGCCTCGAACTACCTGTCCGTCGGCCAGATTTACCTTCGCTCCAATCCGCTGATGCGCAGCGACTTTGTCGACGAGAAGACCGGCGAGACGCGCGATTTTGGTCGTCCGGACGTTAAGCACCGTCTGGTCGGTCACTGGGGCACCACGCCCGGCATCAACTTCCTGTTCGGTCATGTCAACCGCCTCATCGCCGATCACAACCAGAATGCCATCTTCTTGATGGGCCCGGGCCACGGTGGCCCTGCTGGCACCGCCCAGTCGCTGCTCGATGGCACCTACCGTGAGATCCGCCCCGACATCACCAATGACGAGGCCGGCCTGCAGAAGTTCTTCCGCCAGTTCTCCTATCCCGGCGGCATCCCGAGCCACTTTGCGCCCGAGACGCCCGGTTCCATCCACGAGGGCGGCGAGCTCGGCTACACGCTCAGCCACGCCTACGGCGCCGTCATGGACAACCCGAGCCTGCTGGCCGTGGCCGTGGTGGGCGACGGTGAGTCCGAGACCGGTCCGCTTGCCACCTCTTGGCAGTCCAACAAGCTCGTGAACCCGGCAACCGACGGCATCGTCCTGCCAATCCTGCACCTCAACGGCTACAAGATCGCCAACCCCACCATCCTCGCCCGCGTGTCCGACGAGGAGCTCACCAAGTTCTTTGAGGGCATGGGCTACAAGCCGCACTTCTTTGTCGCCGGCTTTGACGACGAGAGCCACGCGAGCATCCATGCGCGTTTCGCTGCCTTGTTTGAGCAGGTCTTTGACGAGATCTGCGACATCAAGGCCACCGCGCGGGCCCAGGCAGCCGCAGGCGAGACCGTGGCCCGCCCTGCTTACCCCATGATTGTGTTCCGTACTCCCAAGGGCTGGACCTGCCCCAAGCACATCGACGGCAAGAAGACCGAGGACTCCTGGCGCGCCCATCAGGTGCCGCTGGCGAGTGCCAAGGACACTCACGAGCACTTCCGCGTACTGCGCGAGTGGTTGCGCTCCTACAAGCCCGAGGAGCTCTTTACGCCCGAGGGCCAGGTACGCCCCGAGGTGACGGCCTTTATGCCGACTGGCGAGCTGCGCATCGGCGCCAACCCCAACGCGAACGGCGGCAAGGTGCGCCGCGAGCTCGAGCTGCCCGATATCCACGCCCACGAGATTCCCGTCGCCGAGAAAGGTCACGGCTGGGGCTCCACCGAGGCCGCTCGCGTCTTTGGTGAGTACACTGCCGACGTTCTGGCCAAGAACATGGACGATTTCCGCATCTTTGGTCCCGACGAGACCGCGTCCAACCGCCTGCAGGCCGCCTACAAGGTGACCAAGAAGCAGTGGGATGCCGGCTTCTACGAGGACGAGGCCAACGACGAGCTGCTCGCCGGCTCCGGTAAGGTCGTCGAGCAGCTGTCCGAGCACCAGTGCGAGGGCTTCCTCGAGGCCTACGTGCTCACCGGCCGCTCCGGCGTGTGGAGCTCCTACGAGAGCTTTGTGCACGTGGTCGATTCCATGGTCAACCAGCACTGCAAGTGGCTCGAGGCCACCAAGCGCGAGATTCCGTGGCGTGCTCCCATCAGCGGCCTCAACATTTTGCTGTCGAGCCATGTTTGGCGTCAGGACCACAACGGCTTCTCGCACCAGGACCCCGGCTTTATCGACCTGCTGCTCAACAAGGCCAACGACACGCATATCGTGAATGCGTACTATCCGGCTGACGCCAACATGGCCCTCGCTGTGGCCGAGCGCGTCTACCAGTCCACCGACTGCGTCAACGCCATCTTCTGCGGCAAGCAGCCCGCCCCGACCTTCCAGACGGTCGACGAGGCAAAGGCCGAGCTCGCCGAGGGCGTCGCGACTTGGAAGTGGGCATCGACCGCTGGTTCACTCGCCGAGGCCGACGTCGTGGTTGCGACCTGCGGTGACGTGCCGACGCTCGAGGCTCTGGCCGCAACCGATATGCTGCGCGAGCTAGGCATTAAGGTGTGGTTCGTTAACGTGGTCGATCTGCTCAAGATCCAGAACGTCTGCGAGAACGACCAGGCCATCAGCGATGAGCGCTGGGCTGAGCTGTTCGGCTGCGGTGAGAAGCCCGTGCTCTTCGCGTTCCACGCCTATGCCGGCACGATTCGCCGCCTGATCTGGAACCGCCCCGGCCACGACGCCTTCCGCGTCCACGGCTACGAGGAGAAAGGCTCCACGACCACGCCGTTCGACATGCTGCGTCTGAACAACATGGACCGCTGGGCCCTGGCCGCCGACGTGCTGCGCATGGTCGACGCCGACAAGTTTGCAGAGCAGATTGACGAGTGGGAGGCATTCCGCACCGAGGCCTTTGAGTTCGCGTGCAACGAGGGCTTCGATCACCCGGCCTTTACCGACTGGGTCTGGCCCGACGCTGCAGCTGCAACTGCTGCCGACGGCACGCTCTCCGCAACCCAAATGACCGCAGGCGACAACGAGTAACTTAGTTACGCGGTTTTACCAAACCGCGTAATGGCTCGACGCTGCGCGGGTTCCAGGCACCCCATCTCGCCGTTCAAACCGTCGCTCGCGTACATGAAGTACGCGTCGCTCCTCTTTCGCGGCGACCTGGGGCACCTGAGCGCCGCTCGCTGACGTAGGGGGTACCAGCAGGGTTACCGCTGTTGTTGGGAAGCGTTCTGATTCGGCTAGCTGCTCCGATAACACGTTTGCTTGCTGAGCTTGAGTGCTTCGCTCCAGGCGGTACCCGGCACTCTGCAGCTTTTCAATTGACGGCTCGCGTTTCTGTGAGGGGGCGCGGGCCGGTTTTCTATCAGCCCTATTGACTTGGCGGGCTGTCGTAAGAAAGGGAAGGCTCCTATGGAGTTTGTTCTTGATAACGGTTCTATTCGTGTGGCGCTGAGCACGGCTGGCGGATCGTTCACTTCGATTAAAGCCAGCGGTCGCGAGTACCTGTGGCAGGGCGATCCTTCGGTCTGGTCGGGCCAGGCACCCATTTGCTTCCCGATCTGCGGTGGCCTTCGTGACGGCCGCGCGATGACCATGGGCGGCCGCGAGGTCAAGCTCGCTCGCCACGGCTTTGCGCGCAAACAGGAGTGGAAGCTCGAGGAGCAGGGCGACAACATGGTTGCGCTGAGCCTAAGCTCTGCCGACCATGCCGAGTTGCTCGAGCAGTACCCGTATCCGTTTAAGATTGTTGCTCGTTACACGATCGATTCGGAAAAGGTGGCTGTGTCGTACGAGGTGACCAATGAGGGCACCGAGGACATGCCGTTCTTTGTGGGTGGTCACCCCGGCTTTAAGTGCCCGCTCGACGAGGGCGAGTCCTATGACGACTATGAGCTTCGTTTTGAGCGGTGCGAGGCCACCGAGCTCTGTACCGCCGTTCCCTCGATGGGCCTGATTGATGTTGAGCATCGCAGCAAGAACCCCATGATCGGCCAGAACCTGCCGCTTACCCACGAACTCTTCGACTTCGCGGAGACCATCTTTGACGTGCTCGACAGCCGCGTGGTTACGCTGACCAAGAAAACCGGGGACAAGGGAGTGCGTTTGACGTTCCCCGATATGCCATACCTGATTGTGTGGAGCAAGCCCGAGGGCGACTTTGTGGCCGTGGAACCGTGGGGCGGCCTGTCCACTTGCTCCGACGAGGACGATATTCTGGAGCACAAGCGTGGCTGCCTGGTTGCCAAGCCGGGGGAGACCGTCACCCGCGGTTTTGAGATCGAGATCCTTTAACGAGCTATCGTATGTTTGGGGCCGCGCGTGTCGTGCCCCGGAAACAGGAGTTCAACATGATTCTGACCGTTACCATGAACCCGTCGATCGATACGCGCTATCAACTCGACAAGCTGATCATCGACGACGTGAACCGCGTGACGCCTGAAAAGACCGCTGGCGGCAAGGGCCTCAACGTGAGCCGTGTGCTGCTGCAGTTGGGCGACGATGTGCTCGCGACCGGCCTGCTCGGCGGCCACATGGGTGCCTATATGGCCGAGCTTATGGATGCCGACGGCGTCAAGAACGACTTTGTGCCCATCGCCGGTGAGACGCGCATTTGCCTGAATATCCTGCACGAGGGCAATCAGACCGAGCTGCTGGAGAGCGGCCCGCAGATCGCTCCCGCCGAGCTCGAGGCCTTTACGGCTAAGTTCGCCGAGCTTGCAGCGAAGGCGGATGTTGTGACGCTTTCGGGCTCGCTGCCGCGCGGCGTCGATGCTGGCTACTATGCCGAGCTCGTCAAGATCGCCGAGGAGGCGGGCGCCAAGGTGCTGCTCGACACCTCGGGTGCATCGCTGGAGGCTGCGCTGGAATCTGACGCTAAGCCTGAGCTCGTGAAGCCCAACCTGACCGAGATTAACGGCCTGCTGGGTACGTCCTTTACGACCGATGATGTCGATGCCCTGCGCGAGGCGCTTGCCGCCGATGGCCGCTTTGCCGGTATTCCCTGGGTCGTCGTCTCGATGGGCGCTGCCGGTTCGGTGGGCTTCCATGAGGGCCGCGCGTTCCGCGCCAAGACGCCCGCGATTGCGGCTGTGAACGCGACGGGTTCCGGTGACTCGACCATCGCCGGCTTTGCGCATGCCATTGCTGCTGGTGCCGACGACGTCACGGTGCTCAAGACCGCCAATACCTGCGGCAAGCTCAACGCCATGGATCCCAAGACCGGCCACCTGGTCATGGACCGCTGGGACGAGATCTACAACAGCGTTGTCGTGACTGAACTGTAGGGTTACGCGGTTTTACCAAACCTATTGGTTCCGCCGTTCTACCGAACGGCGGACCGGTCGACGCTGCGCGGGCCGCATTTGGACAATCTGACGTTCAACTTCAAGGGCGCGACCAGAAGGTCAGCGCCCTTTCGTTTCACGTCACCTTGTCTCAAATGCGGCCCGCTCACTGTCCGTCCTCTACCTGCGGCGTTGTCTTGCTCCGGATGCGGCAGTTAGGGACGTTCCTTTTCTGCCGGCAGTCTGGGACATTCCTTGGGGTAGTCATCGGGGACGTTCTTTAATGACTAGTCGTTTAAGAACGTCCCCGATGACTACACTCAAAAAACGGTGCCCGTCGGCGATGTTGCCGGCGGGCACCGTTGTCATGTGGGCGGTTATGTTGTGGCCGCTGATGAGGCTCGAACTCGCATGCTACAGTGAGTCGATAAAGCGCTGCTGGGCGGCGCGGCCGGCTTCGTCCCATTTAAAGACGCCGGCGTTGTCGAGCACGTGGCCAAACACCACGCCGACCTCCTCGTGCAGGATATCGATGGCGTTGTCCGCCGTAAGCTCGTCGGCACGGCGAGCGTAGACGTCTTCCGCCCATGCGGCGTGGCTGCGGCAAAGGTCGTCGCTCTCGAGAGCGCCGGCAAGATCGTAGCTGGCATCGGCTTTGGCCGCCAGCAGGTGCTCGCGGACAGCGCCGAGCTCGGGAACCAAGCGCGGCGGCAGGATGGCCAGGCCCATGACCTCAATCAGGCCGATGTTCTCCTTTTTAATATGGTGATACTCGGCATGCGGGTGGAACACGCCCAGCGGATGCTCGTCGGTCGTGATGTTGCAGCGAAGCGCCAGGTAGGCCTCGTAGATTTCGCCGCCGGCATTGCCGCGGGAGTCGACGCGGCGGATGACGGGCGTCACCGTGTTGTGCGCCACGCCATCGGCTGTGCGCGCGATGACGCCCACCGACTCATCGGTCCACTCGCGCCAGGCGAGGATAATCTTCTCGGCAGCGTCGAGCAGCTGAGCGCGGTCATGCGAGCGCAGGCGCAGCACCGAGAGCGGCCACTGCAGCACGGTACCGCTGACCTGGTTAAAACCGGGCACGCTAAACTGCGAGACCTCGGCGGCGTGCATCATGGGGAACTCGTGCGCGCCACCCTGGAAGTGGTCGTGCGACAAGATTGAGCCGCCTACGATGGGCAGGTCGGCGTTAGAGCCGATGAAGTAATGCGGGAACAGGTCCACAAAGTCGAGCAGGCAGGTCAGACCCTTGCGGTCGACGTGCATCGGACGATGCTCGGAGCTCATGGCAATGCAGTGCTCGTTAAAGTACGCGTACGGGCTGTACTGGAAGCCCCAGCGCTCGCCATTAAGCTGAATGGGAATAACGCGCAGGTTCTGACGGGCGGGATGAGCGCCTCCGTCGGCTGCGGCGGAGCGTCCGGGATACCCCTCGTTTTCGATGCAGAGCTGGCAGGCGGGATACTTCTCGCCCGTGTTCTTGACTGCACCTGCCGCGGCGATATCGCGCGGGTCCTTTTCGGGCTTTGACAGGTTGATGGTGATCTCCAGGTCACCCCAGTTGGTGGAAGTGCTCCATTTGATGTTGCGCGCGATAGCGGCGCGGCGCACGTAACCGGCGTCACAGCACAGGCCGTAGAACCAGTCGGTCGCGGCGCGGGGCTCGTTGACGCCCATACGTCCGTTGAACTCCTCGTTTACAGCCGAAGGCCTCGGCATGAGCACGCCCATGATGCACATGGCGATGCGGTCGCGGCCCGACGCCGTGTCCTCGGCGGCGCCGTTGGTAATGGCAGCCTCGGCAAGCGCGGCAAGCGTGCCCTCCAGGTCAAAGTTGGGGAGTGTATCGGGGTGCAAGAGCGAAATCTTCTCGGTCTTGAGTGCCCAAGCCATGTCGAGTGCGGGGCCCGTGGCGCCGATGCACTCCAAAATGGTGTTGTAGGCCCAGATGCGATCGTCCTGTCCGATCATCGATCGATGGATGGCATACTCAATCAGGCCCTGCGCGGCCTCGCGCACGTCAGTCATTACAGCCATGCCGCGTAAGCCCCCTTGTCAGAGATGGCGTAGTGACGGGCAGAGCCCTCGCCCAGCCAGCTGTTCATCTTGGCAATGAAGGTGTCGACCAGATCGAGCGGCACGAAGGCCTGGATGGTGCCACCAAAGCCGCCACCGTGGATACGGACGGCGCCGCGGCCGTCGAGCACGTGCTCGGCCAGCGCCAGGGCATACATGGAAGGCTGCTCGGAACCCAGCTTGGCAACAACATTCTGCAGGTACATGGCGGAGCTGGCGCCGGACTCGCGCGTCAGGACCAGGAACTGATCGATATCGCCGGCGTTAAGGGCCGCCCAACGCTTATCGACCAGGCCATTCTCGTACCAGTAGTGAACGGCGCGCAGGCAGGCACGGTCGCCCAGCTTGGCACGCAGCTCGGGGAGTTTGGCGTCAAAGTCGGCAACATCGACCTCGCATAGGCGTGCCTTGCCAAACTCGGCAGCGACGTCCTGCATCTCGCGCGGAACGGCGGCGTAGTCGTCGGTAGCTGCCACATGGTCGGCGCCAACTTTAACGAGCACGAGCGCATAGCCGTGATCCTCAAAGTTGAGCTCGAGCTTTTGGGTCTTAGGCTGGGCTTGATCCTCAAAGTCCATGTAGGCGAGGCCGCCCAGGCACACGGCGGCTTGGTCCATCAGACCGCAGGGCTTGCCGTAGTAGTTGTTCTCGGTGCGCTGGCTCATCTGAGCGAGCGTGACGGGTTCAATGGCGGGCGCGCCCCAGAGCGTCTCCATGGCACGGCCGTACGCGGCCTCGACGGCGGCAGAGCTGGAAAGGCCACCGCCCGAGGGGACGGAGCAGGTGAAGGCGAAGTCGAAGCCCTTGGGCTCAACACCAAGCGCTGCGACCTCGTGGGCCATGCCGCGGACGAGGCTCGCGGACATGCCCTTCTCGGACTCCTGAACATCCAGTGTGTCGAGCGTGACCTCAAACGTAGGATAGCCCTCGTCGGCGACGCGGACCTTGTTGGAGTCGGTTGCCACGGCGATGCCGTCGACAGCGACATCGAGCGAGCCGGCGATAACGTGGCCGCCCTCGTGGTCGGTGTGGTTGCCGCTGATCTCGGAACGCCCGGGCGCGTGCACGTAGAGCACCTGGCGGACGCCGATGGGGCCAAACTCCTCCTCAAACAGCTTAGTGAGCGTGGCGAATGTCTTTTCGTCGGGCGTGGTCATGGGAGTCCTTTCTTTGGCGCGCACGGGTGAGTTTTGCGTCGTTATGAGTACGTTAACAATTTGAAGCGGCATAAACCAAGTGTTCACAATACCGCACGTTACAGGCTATGTTAACGTACTCATAACACAACGCTTATCACTTTTTGAGAATCTGGTAATCGGTAGAAATTCAGCCGTGAACGGTATTGCCGTATGGACTTATAGAGCAGAAGAGTTGCGGATTGAAAAAGTAGAGTACGTTAACATGCGTCCGACGATAGCGGGTCTCGGCGCGGGGTGTGTT
Source organism: uncultured Collinsella sp. (assembly GCA_958447915.1). Classification (GTDB taxonomy): domain Bacteria; phylum Actinomycetota; class Coriobacteriia; order Coriobacteriales; family Coriobacteriaceae; genus Collinsella. The sequence continues at coordinate 10,874 of CAUDCB010000005.1, forward strand.
TCTGCCCGGGCTGGCATTCACGCTATTCAGATCTCGCAAGGGTGAAGGTGATCCTGTGGCAAGGCGTCCGTCCAACGATACAGGTACGCGTCCGGTTTCCATGGCCGACGTCGCCCGCGCTGCCGGTGTTTCGCAGCAGACGGTTTCGCGCGTTGCCAACGGCCTCCCTAACGTCAACGAGCAGACGCGCCAGCGCGTGCAGGCCGCTATGCAAGAGCTCGGCTTTCGTCCGAGTTATGCCGGTCGCTCGCTGCGCGATGGCCGTTACCATTCGGTCGGCCTGTGCATCAACGATGTCACCAAGTTTGGCAACCTCTCAATGATCGACGGCATCGCCAGCGCTGCTCGCGAGCATAATTGTGCCATCACGCTGGTCGAGATGTCCAAGACCGAGGAATTCTCGCTTGCCGAGGCAACGCGTCGTATGGCTGCGCTGCCCGTGGACGGCATCATCATCGGCATGAGCCGTATGGCGCCCGATTTTGAGACGTTTGATCCACTGCCGGGCATTGGCACGGTCATCGTTACCATGTACGCGCATCCGCGCGTGACCACGGTCGATTCCGACCATTACGGCTGCTCGTTATTGCTTATGGATCACCTGTTTGAGCTGGGGCACGAGCAGATTCGCTATATTGGCGGCCCGTCCTTCTCGGTCGACGAGCAATTTCGTCGCGCCGGTTGGCAGGATGCGCTCGAGCGTAAACACATCGAGCCGGCAGAGCCGCTCGAGGGCGACTGGTCTGCCAACAGCGGCTACGAGGCCGGCAGATATCTGGCCGAGCACGATCGCACCATGACAGCGATTTATGCGGCAAACGACCAGATGGCAAACGGGGCCATCGCCGCGCTGCGCGATAGTGGCCTGCGCGTGCCCGAGGATGTGAGCGTAGTGGGCGTCGACGATTCACTCGATGATTTTGTGGCACACAACGAGCTCACGACCGTGCGATTCGATCTACATCAGCGCGGACGCGAGGTGTTTGAGCATGCGGTTCCCGAGGCGGGTACGGCGGGCAAAACTGTTGCCATTCGTATTCCCGGTCAGCTCATCGTTCGACATAGTACGGCGGCACCGCGTGCATAGTTTCTGCAGGTCAACGGTGATATGTTGAACATCAATAACAATCGGTAAGGATGTCGGTAGATAGCTGTTGGGATGTAGCCGAGTGCTATGATAGACGGGCTCTTTTGTCTATCTAGGAGGCTTTGCCTGATGGAGATCACCAAGGATATCCGCTACGTTGGCGTCGACGATCACGACATTGACCTGTTCGAGGGCCAGTACGATGTGTCCGAGAACGGTATGGCATACAACAGCTACGTTATCTTGGGCGAAAAGATCGCTGTCGCCGATTCAGTCGACGGCGGTTTTGTTGACGAGTGGCTCGGCAACATCGAGGCCGTGCTCGATGGCCGTACGCCCGATTACCTGGTCGTTCATCATATGGAGCCCGACCACTCCGCTGGCATCGCCGCCTTTATGGAGCGCTATCCCCAGGCCCAGATCGTGGCCAGCATGGGCGCCTTCCGCATGATGGTCAACTTCTTTGGCACCGATTTCCCCGAGCGCAAGATGGTCGTCAAAGAGGGCGACGTGCTCGACCTGGGTGGCCACAGCCTAACGTTTGTCGGCGCCCCCAACGTGCACTGGCCCGAGGTGCTCTTCTCCTATGAGGCTACCGACAAGGTACTCTTTAGTGCCGACGGCTTTGGCAAGTTTGGCGCTAACGACATCGAGGATCCGGAGGGCTGGGCCTGCGAGGCGCGTCGTTACTACTTTGGTATCGTGGGCAAGTTCGGCAAGTTCGTGCAGGCCGTGCTTAAGAAGGCCGCCAATCTGGACATCCAGATCATTTGCCCGCTTCACGGCCCCGTGCTGACCGAGAACCTGGGCTATTACCTTGACACCTACAACACCTGGTCGAGCTACCAGCCCGAGGACGAGGGCATTACGATTGCCTATGCAAGCGTGTATGGCCATCTGAAGGCTGCCGTTGAGGAGCTTGCATCTGCGCTCGAGGCCCGCGGCCAGAAGGTTTCCGTCTTTGACCTGACTCGCGACGACATGGCCGAGGCCGTTGAGGATGCGTTCCGCTATGACCGACTGGTACTCGCTTCCATCACCTATCAGGGCGAGATTTTCCCGTTCATGAGTACCTTCATCCATACGCTCGCCGAGCATGCCTACCAGAACCGCACGGTGGCGCTTGTCGAGGCCGGTTCCTGGGCGCCCGCCGCTGCCAAGGTTATGACCAAGGAGCTCGAGGGCATGAAGGACATCACCCTGACGCAGAACAAGGTGACCGTGCTAGGTTCGCTCAGCGACGCCTCGCGCGCCCAGATTGAAGCCCTCGCCGACGAGCTGTCCAAGTAGCGACACGTTCACTTTTGACGCTCAACCACCACAACCACCGCAAAGGGGACAGGCACCCTTGCGGTGGTTTTTGTTTAAGCGCCGGCGATGAGGAGATTTGGGCGGGCGTTGTCGGCGGTCTCGGCGATTGAGGTAGCAACGGCATGATCGGGGTCGCGGTCCATCACGATGGTGTCGACATCTGCCAGCTCGGCAAAGCGGTACATGCCGCGTCCGTTAACCTTGCTGGCGTCCATGAGGGCGACGCTTTGATGGGCTGCGGCGATCATGGCCGTTTTGGTCTCGGCCATCTGCGGAAAGTCGGTCGTAAAGCCGCAGCCGGGAACAAAAGCGCCGGGGCACATGACGGCAAGATCGGCATGGACCATTTGGAGCGCCTGCATAGTGAGCGGTCCATACAGATAACGATGGCCTTTGCGCAGCGCCCCGCCCAGCATGACGACATCGACCGAGGGCATGCTCTCGTCGATGTAATCGGCAATGGTAATGTCGGCGGTAATGACGGTGATGCCATCGCGCTGGTCGAGGAGCCGGACAAACTCGAGAGCGGTGGTGCCCGAGTCGACGAGCAGGGTGTCACCATTGCCGACGAGTTCAATGGCGCTTTGTGCGATGGCCTGCTTGGCGGCGACATTGACGTTGATGCGGCGATCCTGGGTGGATACGGTCAGTCGTTTCTGGAGCGACACAGCGCCGCCGTGCGTGCGGCGCAGCTTGCCGGACTCGGCGAGCGCATCCAGGTCGGTGCGGGCGGTAACGGAGGACACGCCAAAGGTCTGGGCGATTTCTGCCACCTGCACCGAGGCGTTATGTTCAAGCATCTCCATGATGGCGGCACGACGCTCATCGGCGAAAGCTCGGGTTGTTGCATGGGCCATATCCGCTCCATCATCGTCTGAAATTTGCAGGAATTGTGTTGAGTCTATTTTCGTTCATTTTCTTTTTAAGTAAGAAAACACCTTTCGATTACTTATCTTTTCTATAAAAGAAAGATGATTCGCTTGAAAACTTCAATGTCGTATAGAGGAATCCGGTGCGAATCTCTTCCGTTTGCTTTTCAAAAACAAGCGTCTTGACCTGTGCGCCGCTGATATCTCATACGTGTGACGCCGTCAATTTTCATACAATGGTCGTAGCAAAACGCAAGGTAAAACGCCTTGTGAACAACTACGCCCGATGTCCAGATGCGGGCGAGGGAGAGGAGCAAACGCTCATGGCACTTGTTACCACCGAAAAGATGCTCAAGGACGCTCAGGCCGGCCACTACGCCGTCGGCGCGTTCAACGTCGAGAACCTCGAGTTTGTTATGGCCGTTCTGGCCGCTGCCGAGGAGACCAAGTCCCCCGTCATCATGCAGACCACCCCGGGCACCATCAAGACCGCTGGTCTGGACTACTTCTACGGCATGGTCAAGGCTGCCGCCGAGCGCGCTTCCGTGCCCGTCGCTCTGCACCTCGATCACGGCGATGGCTATGACCGCTGCATGCAGGCTTTCCGCACCGGCTACACTTCTGTCATGATTGACGGCTCGCACGAGTCCTTCGAGGACAACATTGCCCTGACCAAGTCCGTCGCCGACGCTGGCCGCGCCATGGGCGTGCCCGTCGAGGCCGAGCTCGGCAAGGTTGGCGGCAAGGAGGACGACGGTCCCGCGGTTGAGGGCGAGAGCCCCTACACCGATCCTGCCGAGGCCAAGGAGTTCGTCGAGCGCACCGGCTGCACCTCGCTGGCCATTGGCGTTGGCACCAGCCACGGCGTGTACACGAGCGATCCGCACATCGAGCAGTCCGTGGTCAAGGCCATCCGCGACGCCGTCGACGTGCCGCTGGTTCTGCACGGCACCTCCGGTGTGCCCGATGAGCAGGTTGCCGAGGCCGTGAAGAACGGCATCTGCAAGGTCAACTACGCCACCGAGCTGCGTCAGGCCTACACCAAGGGCTTCATGGCCTACATGGCCGAGAACCCCGCCTGCTTCGATCCCAAGAAGCCGGCCAAGGAGGGCATGCGTGAGATCACCGAGCTGGTTAAGATTCGCATGACCAACCTCAACTCTGTGGGCAAAGCAGAGTAACAGCAAGGGTACTCCGACTCGCTACATATCCCGGGGAGGGACGAGGACTTAGTTCCCCAATCGTCCTCGGGCATGCAAAAAGCCTCGCTGCGCACTTCGTGCGGCGAGGCTTTTTGCCCCCTGCGGAAAGATTGGGGAACTAAGCCCTCGTCCCTCCCAGGTTGACTTACTCGAGGTCGTCGCCCTTGTGGCGTTAGGGCTGAAAGGGTGGGGCGCGGGGGTTACTTGGTTGTTAGGGTTAACAGGTCGTTGGGGGTTTTGAGGTTGTAGGTGGCGTTTGGGATGTCTTGGTGTGATCCCCATGCCGCTCTGGCAAAACTGACCCCTGCCGAAGTTGCGCATTGTTCGTCGTAGACGGTGTCGCCAACGTAGACGACGTTGCCAGGATTCGCGCCCGTACGCCGGAGATATTCGAGCATGGGTGCGGGTGCGGGTTTATGTTCGGTTGTGTCTTCGACAAGGATGATGTGCTCAAAATACTTATCGAAACCAAGGGGTGCAATTTCTTTTGTGTATTCGTCGCGCGCACGTGAGGAGACGATGCCAAGTTTGCAGCCGCTATCGGCGAGTGTTGCGATGACTTCAAGCAAACCTGGAAACACGCTGATGGTGCTTTTAAAGCTGGCGGCAACTTGGCACCAGCGATCCAACGTTGCCTGCGAGTAGATTCCAAGTTTCTCAAGGGCATCCTTGCCGGGTATGCCGAGGGCAAATTCAAGCTCGTGTCGGGGGAGCGTTTTGCCGGTCTCTTCTTGGACAATCTGGACAAGCGATGATAGAACGCTTTCTTCTGTATCTGCCAATGTCCCATCAACGTCAAATACGATATGGTCAAAGTGCTTCATATGATTGCTCCTCTCTGTTGTTTGCCTGCAAGTTTGATGCGGTGACAGAAGAAAGGCTAGCGGGATTTCTGCCTGGTGCTATCGAGATTCTGCCTCGCTGCTCGATAGCTCGAAGGAGTGCATCCCATTTGTTCTTTAAATACCTGGCCAAGATGGCTTGCTGTCGCAAAGCCGCATTGGCGCGCGACTGTCTGGACCGTTCGCGTGGTATGTGTCAAAAGTTCGCAAGCACGGTTTACGCGGTATGCGCGCAGATATGCCGCCGGGGTCGTTCCTGCGCAAGCTTCGATAATGCGGTAACACTCTCTTTCGCTTACGCCGGCTGCAGATGCCATCTGGGGCACATCTATAGCGGCTGCATAGTTTGCGCGGATATAGTCCAGGATTGCCTTGAACTGTACGTCGCGGTTGGTCATCCAAGAGGCGTTGTCGGAGGAAAAGAGCGGTTCGGCCTTGGCGTAAATCTGAATCCAGAGCTCTGACAAGCTATTCCGAAGCGCCATCTCGTTCTGCGGCCGTTGAAGGTCGTGGTTAAAGGAACTCTTTAGCAAATCGATAAAGGGCATATCGTCGGGGTTGGTGGGCGACCATTTGAGCACATCGACGCCTCGACATTGCAGCAAAGGATTGATATAGCGCTTTTGAAGGCGTCCCGCGGGATCGCCGAGCATCGACGGCTGAAAGATATGCAACATTTGAATGGCTGGTGCCGAATTGGGTGATTGCAGCGTGCTGTGCAAAACGCCGCCATTGATAAAGCCGGCGGACCCTTCCTCAAAGCGCACGTGTTCATGAGCCGCGCGCGTTCGATAGTCAATCGCTCCCTGCTCCATGTAGAAAAGCTCGACTTCGGAATGCCAGTGCCAGGGGACGGAATTGCCCGGATAGCGAGCGAATTCTGCGCGTTCGGCAATATAGGGCCAGTCTTCGGCGGTCTCGGGAAACGCTTCCTCGCGTCCTCCGCGGTGCAATTCTATGTGATCCATGTTTCGCATGGCATCAGTATAAAGCGCGATGGGCTTAGATTGCTCTTGCCTGTTCGGGGAACGCCTTGTCTAGGGATGCTTGGAGCTTTTCGAAGGATGCTCGTAAGTTGAGGCTCTGATCGGCTGAGCGCTTGGTTTTTGTGGTGGGGGAGTCGAGGAGGCCGTTTCTCTGCGTCGGGGGGAAGGAGAAAAGGTTTGCATGTTTTAGGGATGGCTGCCGTGCTACGGCATTGGAAGAATGCATGCTTATGCGGCCTCCTCGATGTCCACCAAAAGATTGCGCACGGGGTGTGCTGCTAGGTCCCGTGCGTTGGCAGTATTATGCCGCGAGCGCAGATAAGGAAGCGCTAAAGAAAGGCTTAATGAGGTTTGACGTTGCGATGAAACCGCAGGTAAAAGCTATTGCATAACACTCTTGAAAGGTTGGGAGCTTAAGGGCTTTCTAAGGTTTATGGCGCGGATGTGGCTCGCCTGTGTGGGGCGTGTGGACGGCTCGTTCCTAGCGCTGCGGCTCTGCGGCGCGCACCTGCTCGATGACCTTTTCCATGGTGGCGTCGATGCAGTCCTTTTTGAGCTCGCATTCCCAGATGGTTATGGGCGTCCAGCCCATTTGAGTGAGTGCTGCCACGGCAGCGCGGTCGCGCTCGACGTTGCGACGGAACTTTGCCTCCCAAAACTCAACGTTGCGCTTGGGCTGGCTCGGATTGCACTTAGGGCAGCGATGCCAAAAGCAACCGTTGACGAAGATGGCGATCTTGCGGCCGGGGAAGGCGATGTCGGGCTTGCCGGGAACCTTCCATTCCAAGCGATAACCCGTAAGGCCCGCTGCGCGCAGGCGCTGGCGAACGAGCAGCTCGGGCTTGGTGTTGGCGCGCTTGTTGCCCTTCATGGACTTTTTGATGGCGGCACGACGGCGCACCAGTTCGCGCTCGTCGGCGGAAAGGTCCGAGGTATCGATGCCGTCGAGCAGACCGGGCTTGGGACGCTTCTTGCTGCGGCGCTTAGGTGCGCGCTTGGGCTTGGTGGCGGGCTCGTCGGTCGCGGTGGCCTCGGCGTTGTTGGCAATGCCGTTGGCCTCGAGCCGATCTTCCTTCAACTCAATCAGGGCATCGATAAGCCCTTTGTCGGCGGGCATCCACTCAACCGTGGCAAGCGAGGTGCGCGGAATCCAGCGGATATCGAGCTGGCGGTCGTGCTTCTGAGGCTCATCGGATTCATCGGCGAGCGAGCAGTAGTAGCACTCCATGGAGAGATGAAAATCGGGGTAGTCGTACTCAACGGTATAGAAATCGCGCAGGTTGGTGACTTTTACCTGCAGCTCTTCCATGAGCTCGCGGCGCACGGCGTCTTCGGGTGTCTCGCCGCGCAGAAGTTTGCCGCCCGGGAACTCCCATAGTCCCTGCATGTTGCCGTAGCCGCGCTGCACGGCAAGCAGCTCGTCAGATCCTTCCTTGCGAATGATCCCAGCGGCAACATGAACAGTCTTCAACAGGAGTCCTCTCTCAATATCAGGACGTGGCAGGCTAGCTGCCCGTACCTTACACAACGGTAAGGCAAGCGTAAGCCATATCGATGGTAGCCGACTCGGCTTCTTGCGACTATAGATGCCGTAGACTAATCGCAAGAAAGGACTCGGTATGCAAACCACGCACATGGCGACCCCGGTACTGGAGGTCGCGCATCTCGAAAAGGTATATGGAGCGCTGGGCAACGTGACCCGCGCGCTCAACGACGTCAGCTTTACCGTCAACCGCGGCGAATTCGTCGGCATCATGGGCGCCTCGGGCTCGGGCAAGTCGACGTTGCTCAACTGCGTCTCGACCATCGATAGCGCCACGAGCGGCACCATCCGCATCAACGGCCAGGACGTGACGCGCATGAAGCAGGCCAAGCTCTCGCAGTTCCGCCGCGAGGAGCTCGGCTTTATCTTCCAGGACTCCAACTTGCTCGATACGCTCACGGCGCGCGAGAACATCGCCCTGCCGCTCACCATCGCCCGCACAAACTCGGCAGAGATCTCGACCCGCGTGCAGGATGTGGCCGCGCGCCTGTCCATCAGTCAGGTGCTCGACAAGTATCCCTACCAAATGTCGGGCGGCCAGCAGCAGCGCGTTGCCGCGGCTCGCGCGCTCGTCACCGACCCCACCATGATCATGGCCGACGAGCCCACCGGCGCCCTCGATTCCAAGAGCGCCCGCCTGCTGCTCGAGAGCCTGGAGGCCCTCAATCGCCGCCTGCGCGCCACCGTGCTCATGGTCACGCATGACAGCTTTGCTGCCAGCTACACGAGCCGCGTGTTGTTTATCCGCGACGGCAAGATCTTCACCGAGCTGCGCCGCGGCGACACCGACCGCCGAGAGTTTTTCGACCGCATTATGGAGGTCGTTGCCATGATGGGCGGTGAGGGCTCCGATGCTCTGTAAACTCGCTTGGGGCAACGTCCGCCGCGCCGGCCGCGACTACCTCGTCTACCTTTTGACGCTCACCCTGGGCGTCACGGTCTTCTATGCCTTTAACACCATCTCGATGCAGGTCGACATCGCCGGAATTGATGAAGAGGGATTGGCGCAGGTTATGGGCAGTATGCTCGGCGACCTGACGTACTTTTTGGCCGGTGTCATGGCCTTTTTGATGGTGTACGCCAATAACTTCATCATGAAACGCCGCAAAAAGGAGTTTGGCCTGTACCAGGTGCTCGGCATGGGGCGCGGGCGCGTCGCCACGATCATGGCGCTCGAGACGGTGATTGTCTCGGTGGTGGCCTTTGTCGCCGGCATTGTGCTGGGTGTGGGACTCTCCCAGCTCATGACGTTCTTTACGGCCTCGCTCTTTAAGACGCAGATCGCCGATTTCCACTTCTTTTTCTCGATGCATGCGTTCAATCTGACCCTTGCCTGCATGCTCGTAATGTTTGTGCTCACGCTACTGCTGAACCTCCGCGCCGTGCGTCGTACCAAACTCATCGAGCTTATGGGTGCCGAGCGTCGCAACGAGAGCATCAAGACACGCAACCCCTGGATCGCGATTGCCATCTTTGCCGTGGGTGCGGTGCTTGTGGGCGTGGCCTATTACCGTCTGCTACGTGATGGGTTCCCGCTAACCGCGACGGACAGCAAGCTGCAAGAGGCCATGAACCAGTTTGGTATTACGACCGCTATGGTTACCGTGGGCACCTTTGCCCTGTTCTGGGGACTCTCGGGCATGCTCATCAAGCTGCTGCAGAGCCTGCGCGGCGTGTATTGGCGCGGCCTCAACATGTTTACCGTGCGCCAGCTTGCGGCCAAGGTCAACACGGTGTGCTTTTCGATGGGTGTCATCGCGATGCTCCTGTTTTTGGCCATCACCTCGGTGACGTGCGGTATGTCAATTGCCAACGTGATGAATGAAAACCTGGAGCGCTATAACCCTGTTGACGTGTCTCAGACGTATGTCTATTACACGCCCGAAACGCTCGACTACTACAAGGAGTATGCCAATCCGTCTGAGGCCGATCGCATGGTGCTGGCCGATGCAACGGTCGATTTGTACGCTGCATGGCATGGCGAGCGCAAGTCGGCGGACAACAACGACGAGACCGGCAAAAAGGTCGATATTGCCGATGTTGCCGGTGAGCATGTGCAGATCGATTCGTATCTGAGTTATCCGCTTGGCGGCTCGGGCCCCTCGGTGGTGGCGGGTGAGATGTGCAAGGCCATGGGCAAAAAGCTTCCCAAGGCGCTCGAGGGAAGCAACGCCGATGCGATGGGTCTGTTTGTGACGCCGGCGAGCCAGTACAACAAACTGCGCCAGATGATGGGCGAGGAGCCGGTGAGCATTGGCCGGGACCAGTATCTGCTCACGTGTGATATGGGCGGTGAGCTGGGCGACCTGTACACCAAGTATATGGCTGGCGGCCATGCCCTTACCTTGGGCGGGCATACGCTCAAGCCCGCTGGCGACAAGTCGGACGAGGATACGGCTGCCATCGCCAACTCGGCGATGGGCAGCAATCCCGGTACCGTGGTCGTAGCCGATGAGCTGCTGTCCCAGCTTAATCTGCAGCCGTATTCCAGTAATCTGCTCGTTAACTACAAGCAGGGGATGGATGTGACCAAGGCAGACGAGAGCATTAAATACACCATGCTCGACATTCTGCTCGTTGACGGCAAGGAGCCGGGGGGATGGGGAGTCTTCATCACGCGTTCCGAGATGTACACGCAAGCAGCGCAGATGAACGGCATGATTAGCTATCTAGCCATCTACATTGGCTTTGTGCTGGTCGTTGCATGTGCAGCGATTCTGTCGATCCAGCAGCTCTCCAATGTGGCCGACGGCAGCCGCAGCTATCGTGTGCTGGCACAGATCGGCTGTGACGACCGCCAGATTCGCCATTCGGTGATGGCGCAGCAAGCGGTATTCTTCCTGTTCCCGCTGGCAGTGGGCCTGGCGCACTCCTTTGTGGCACTTAAGGTGATCATCGAGCTGGTGAGCATATTCGGAAATATGAGCATCGGCGGCACCGTGGGCCTCACCTGTGCAATCTTCCTGGCAGCCTACGGTGGCTACTTCCTGGTGACTTACCTCATGAGCGCTGGTATGGTGCAAGCTGCCATCGCCACCCGCTATAGCGAGTAGCAAGCAGGCAAAACCGTCACAAAACCAGCGCGAACAGCCGTCGCGAACGGGGTCCGGATCCCTTTCGCGGCGGTTGTTTGCCTTTCTGGTGCCTCTCAGATGCAAGTGAGTAGACTTTTTTGGACTTGTCGAGCACACCGCGCCAAACGCTCAATAAAACCGCAGGTCAGAGCTGTGGCGTTTTGGGGTGTGCTCGGCCTCATGGAAAAGTCTACTCACTTGATTTTTTCGGCTAGAAGACCGCCGCGAGGGACGGCAACTCCCTCGCAGCGGCCGACGTTTGCCCAGATAAAACCTGCCAAAATAAACCTGTCCCTATTTGGTAGGTTATCGCTTCCAAAAGTGGAGGATCAACGTCGTGCGGTTTTGCTGCTCGGTTTTGACCAGGATGTTGTGGATGTGGGTCTTGACGGTGCCCACGGCAAGGAATAGCTCGTCGGCGATCTCTTGGTTCGATTTGCCCAGCACAACCAGGCGCATGACTTCGGTCTCGCGGTTGGAGAGCTTGTAGGCGTTGCGATAGAAGGGCATCTGCTCTTCGATGTGTCGATCAAGATCGCTGACGTTCTTTTCCTCGGGCGCCTCCTGCATGCGAATCGAAAGCACGTGATAGGCATAGATGATCAGCAGAATTGCAAAGTAACACGCAAAGATGTTCTCGCTAAAGTTGCGCTCGGATAAGTACGGCTGCAGCCAGGAGGGTGCCAGGCTCATGGGAACAACAAGGATGTTGTAGAAATCCTCGGCAACGATGCACCCGACCAGAATGGCGCCGATAATGAGGTGCTTTCGTTGATTGTTGACGCGCGCCTTAAGCTCGACCTGCGTGCTTTTATGCGCCGTCCAAAAGATATAGAGCCCCACAAATACAAGGAATGCCTGACGTATCGTGTAGTAGAGCCATTGATTCATGGGGCCGTAGGGGACAGCGACAATGATCAGCAGCTCGCTCAGGAAGAACGTTGCGACGGGAATAACAAACTGCTTTTTTGAATGTTTGTCGAGCAAGTCCATGGCAATGAGCCAGATAAAAGCTTGTGAAGCGGTCGCCACAAGGGTCCGCAACACAGGCATGGTAATTGAGTAATAGTCGCTGGCCGGAAAACTCTGGTTTTGCAGCGTGTATTCAAAAAAGAAAATCTCGGTCATCTCGATGGCATAGCAGATAAATACGCCGCTGCCATAGATAAAGAAGCGTCGACGAGACGAGGCATAGGCGGCAAGCGAAAGCACTGCCGTCACAATACAAATCAGGAGTATCGCTAGGGTATAGAAGAACATCAGAGTGTTCATCTGCCACCGTCCCATCTCATTTCACCTATGGCCGAGCCCTGTATACCTTGTGGGATATAGACGTCTCAACCCTTCGTTCCATTGCGGATTAGGCGCCGAGATACAGCATAGCCGTATACCGTTCGCGGTTCTAGATAGTAAACCCCCTGTAAACTCTTGACCTGCGGGTTTATATTGGTTTAGAGGGGGTGTAACTCCGTGAACGGTCTTTAATCCCGAATAAACTAGGTAAAAATTGCATACGGGTGAATGATGGTCTTGTCAACACGAGGCGTGATGTTCGAGCGCCTCATAGTAATAGTCGGCACGACCGGCGGAAAGGAAATCGATATGGCACTGCCTAAGGATTTCATCGACACCAACGACTTCACCAAAGAGCAGATCCTGGCTATCGAGGATCTTGGCCTGGCAATGAAGAAGGCCATTAAGGTTGACGGTTATTATCCGCACCTGCTCCGCAACAAGAGCCTTGGCATGATCTTCCAGCAGGTTTCCACCCGCACCCGTCTTTCCTTCGAGACCGCTATGACCGACCTCGGCGGCCATGCTCAGTTCTATGGCCCTGGCACCATCCAGCTCGGCGGTCACGAGTCCCTGGGCGACACCGCTCGCGTTATGGGCTCGCTGCTCGACATCATGATGGCTCGCGTTGACCGTCACAAGGACGTCGTCGGCCTCGCCGAGGGCTCCGCTGTGCCCGTCATCAATGGCATGTCCGAGTTCAACCATCCCACACAGGAGATGGGCGACCTCATGACCATGCTCGAGAACCTCCCCGAGGGCAAGAAGATCGAGGACTGCACCCTGGCCTTCATCGGCGACGCCACCCAGGTCTGCGTCTCCCTCATGTTCATCGCCTCCAAGGTCGGCATGAAGTTTGTCCAGTTTGGACCTAAGGGCCACCAGATCCCCGACGGCGGCCTGCACGTTGGCACCGTTGAGGAGCGCGCCGAGTTCGGCAAGCAGATGATGGCCATCGCCGAGGAGAACTGCAAGGTCTCCGGCGGCTCCATCGTCATCTCCGACGACATCGAGTGCATCAAGGGTGCCGACTTCATCTACACCGACGTGTGGTATGGCCTGTACGACGAGGAGGTCTCGGGCGAGAACTACATGGACGTGTTCTACCCCAAGTATCAGGTCACCATGGACATGATGAACTTCGCCGGCCCCAACTCCAAGTTTATGCACTGCCTGCCGGCCACCCGCAACGAGGAAGTCGTCGACGAGGTTATGGACGATCCCGAGCGCTCTCTGTGCTGGGTCGAGGCCGAGAACCGCAAGCACTCCATCCGTGCTCTCCTTGCCGCCCTGGGCAAGCGCACTCCGCTCAACGACGAGGGTGTCGAGTACTTCGCCAAGGCCGAGCTTCACGCCGCTCTCGAGGCTCTCGAGCAGCTCTAAGCCTTAAGCCTGCTAAACGCACGTTTGCGGGCGGCGGATGCTCGTCTCCTGTCGCCCGCTCACCGAGGCTCAAGCAATTGCCTTAGTACCTTGGGCCTCGGATCTGTCCAAGACTGAGCGAAGGAGCTCATCATGAGCGACGGAAAGAAAAAGCTTTCCTTTTTGACGGTCATTTCGACCATCATCTGCGTCGTCTTCGTTTGCGAGGCCGCCGCTCCTGCTGCTGCCATTGGCAACCAGCAGTTCTTCTGGTGGATCTTCCTGATCCTGACCTTCCTGCTTCCCTACGGCATGGTTGTCGCCGAGCTCGGTACCACCTATGACGGCGAGGGCGGCATTTACGACTGGGTACGCGATGGCCTGGGCGACAAATGGGGCGCCCGCATCTCGTACTACTACTGGGTCAACTACCCGCTGTGGATCGCCTCGCTGGCTACCATGTTCCCCGACATCCTGGGCATGGCCTTTGGCGTCGAGTTCAACTTGGTCGCCAAGATGGGTATCGAACTTGCCTTTGTGTGGATCGTCTACCTTATGGGCCGCTCAAAGGCGGCCGACTCCGAGTGGGTCCTTAACGGAGGCGCCATCATCAAGGTTGCCGTTGCCGTTATCGTCGGCGCTCTGGGCATTTGGTATGCCATGGAGAACGGTTTTGCGAACGACATGTCCGCCGCCACCTTCCTGCCCGAGCTCACCAACACCAACGCTCTCGGTTACCTGTCGATCATCATCTTTAACTTCATGGGCTTCGAGGTCATCTGCACCATGACCGACGACATGGCCGATCCCGCTCGCGATATCCCCAAGGCTATCATCGTTGGTGGCCTGTCCATCGCCGTGATCTACCTGTTCGCTGGCTTTGGCATCGGCGCTGCTGTGCCGGCCGATTCCATCGACCCCGACTTTGGCATGATTGTCGCAGTCCAGACCATGGTGGGTGACTCCATGATCTTTAAGGTCATCTGCATCGCCTTCCTGATCACCCTGTTCGCAAACATGGCCGCTTGGTCCTTCGGCGTTAACTCCGTCGCTCGCTACGCTGCCGAGCACGGCAACATGCCCAAGGTCTTCGCCTCGATGATCTCTGATGACGATATGCCCAACGGCGCCAACCTGGTCAACGCCATCGTTGCTTCCCTGGTGCTGTGCCTGCAGCTGGTTCCCATCGACGCCATCTCCAACGGTGTTTTCTGGATGCTCTTCGGCACCTCCGTCGTCTTCCTGCTGCTCACCTACATCCCGATGTTCCCGGCGTTCCTCAACCTTCGTAAGAACGACCCGAACCGCGAGCGCATCTTCACGTTCCCGTTTAAGGGCGCCATGATGAAGGTTATGCTGGCCATCCCCTGCATCGAGCTGATCCTGGCCATCGTTGCAACGCTGGTTCCGTTCTCCGTCGATGAAATTGGCGACAAGGTCCCGATGATCGTTATCTTCATCGTGCTTGTGCTCATCGGCGAGGTCGTCCGCGTCGTCAGCGCCAAGGGTCGCGAGACCGAGTACAAGGGTCTCACCCCTGAGCTGGCTGCTCAGCGTCTCGCTGAGGAGGCCGCCGAGGCCGAAGAGGACTAGAGCACCCAGAATTGGGATCCCTACTTCTCAATTGTCTAACCATTCCCTGGGGCGGGTGCGAGCGATAGCTCCGGTAACCACCTCCCGCCCCAACCTCTCTCTTTCGTATCCTTCGTGCGTATGTCTCCGCGCACTTGGCTACGTCGTCGCTCGCCGGTGCGACTCCGTGAAAACTGGCACCGGGCGCCCCGACCTTTGCCGGGGGACGGGCGCCCACTATCTCTTGGTTTTAGGCCGCGGGTAACCCGCCCGCGGCAAGCGATCGTTCGATTTGGAGGAAATCTTATGCGTACGATCACCGAGTCCGAGTCCACTCCCAAGGCCGACGGCTTCTTTATGCCTGCTGAGTTTGCCCCGCAGGATCGCGTGTGGATGGGCTGGCCCCACCGCACCGACACCTGGGCCCACGGCGCCAAGCCGGCTCAGAAGCAGTATGCCGCCATCGCCCGCGCCATCGCCGAGTTCACCCCGGTCACCATGTGCGCCAACCAGGCCGACTACGCCAACTGCAAGGCCGTCTTCGAGAATGACGAGAACGTCACCGTTATCGAGATGACCACCGACGACGCTTGGTTCCGCGATACCGCCGCCACCTACGTCATCAACGGCAAGGGCGAGAAGCGTGCCAACCACTGGCACTTCAACGCCTACGGCGGTCTCGTCGACGGCCTTTATTTCCCGTGGGACAAGGACGAGCAGATCGCCCTTAAGATGGCCGAGCTCTCCGGCTGCCGCCGCTATCGTCCCGATGACATGATCCTCGAGGGCGGCTCCATCACCGTCGACGGCGAGGGCACCCTTGTCGTGACCGACCAGTGCCTGCTTTCCCCGGGCCGCACCTGCTCTGCGGTTCTGGAGGAGGAAGAGGATCCCGAGTCCATCTGGCCCAAGTACCACAAGAAGTTTGAGCCCTGGAGCGAGGAGCTTCGCGCCTACATGGACGAGCACCTCAAGGATTACCTGGGTGTCGAGAAGGTCATCTGGGTCAAGGAGGGCATCGACCCCGAGGAGACCAACGGCCACATCGATGACGTCGCCACGTTCATCGCCCCGGGCGTCATGGCCTGCATCTGGACCGACAATCCCGAGTATCCGTTCTACGAGCAGTGCCACGCTGCCTACGAGACCCTCTCCAACGCCGTTGACGCCAAGGGCCGCAAGATGAAGGTCTACAAGCTCTGCATGCCCGTGAACCCGCTGTTCATGGACCAGGCTTCCTGCGACACCATCGACGCCGACGAGAACGCCGAGCCGCGCGTTCCCGACGAGCCGCTGATCGCCTCCTACATGAACTACCTGGTCACCAACCACGGCGTTATCGTCCCGCAGTACGGCGACGAGAACGACCAGCTGGCCGTTGACACGCTCCAGAAGATCTATGACGAGGTCTGGGGCGAGGGCGTCTACAAGTGCGTCGGCGTTCAGTCCGAGCAGGTCGTCTTCGGCGGCGGAAACATCCACTGCATTACGCAGCAGGAGCCGTCCGCTTAATCGTCTGACTTTCCGAGGCACCCCATCTCGCCGCTCAAACCGTCGCTCGCGTACCAAAGTACGCTTCGCTCCTCTTTCGCGGCGACCTGGGGCACCTCGAAAACCCAGCCGATCAATCGGACGGTCGGTGAATCGGACCATCTTGGGGCATTGATGGTTGATTTGCTTGATGTCTTGGTCGGTTGGGTTTTCTTTGGGCACTCCGTTGCCTCCACTTCGGATTGCCCTTTGCTTTGATTGAGTACGCGTCTGGCCTGGGATTTTTGCGGGTTAGGCCAATTGTTCGCTTGAATTTCCCAGGTCAGACGCGTCTTCAATTGCCGAAAGTTTCCGGTCGCGAACGCGGCCGTTTTGATCGGAGTATCTATGTACCAGCGTATCGTTATCTACACGCGCCTGTTCCGCGAGCGTTGGTCCAACAACTGCATCCTCTCCTCTCTTTGGGATAGCACCTGTACCGGTGACGCGGCCTGCAACCCTACCTTGGGCTGCGCCTTCGGTACAGATGCCATCCTTTTTGCCGTGGGGGGAGCATGCCATGGCAGGTAAAAAGTTCTCCCTGATCGAGGTCATCCTTTCGGTTATCTGCGTCGTGTTTACCATCGAGGCGGCGGCTCCGGCATCTGCCATGGGCAACGTGCAGTTCTTCTGGTGGATCTTCCTTATCATTACGTTTTTGCTTCCCTATGGCCTGGTGGTGGCCGAGCTGGGTACGGCGTTTGATTCCGAGGGCGGCCTGTACGATTGGGTCCGCTTGGGCCTGGGCGACCGTTGGGGCGCCCGTTGCTCTTGGTGCTACTGGGTTAACTTTCCGCTGTGGGTGGCAAGTATCGCTTGCATGTTCCCCAGTGTCATTAATGCGGTGTGGGGTATCGAGTTTTCACTTGGGATCCGAATTGCTATCGAGATTGCCTTTGTGTGGGGCGTCACGGTCATGGCAATGCAGCCGGTGGCCGAGGCCGATTGGGTTATGGACGGCGGCGCCGTCATCAAGGTACTCATTACCGCTGTGGTGGGAATCGTCGGCATTTGGTTTGCCTGCAATAACGGCTTTGCCAACGACATGTCGTTTAAGACCTTCATTCCAGATCTGGGCGACACCAATTCGTTGACGTACCTATCGATTATCCTGTTCAACTTTATGGGCTTCGAAGTGGTCGCGACCTTTGCCAGCACGATGAAGAACCCGTCGCGCGATATCCCCAAGGCGGTTATTGCCGGTGGCGTGGCCATTGCGGCAATTTACATCATTTGCGGCATTGGCATTGGAGCCGCGGTTCCCACCGAGCAGCTTTCACTCGATTCGGGCATTGTGGACGCAGTCGCCGCTATGGTGGGGCGCACCCACCCGCTGACGATGATTGTTGGCGTGGCCTTTTTGGTGACGCTGTTCGCCAACATGATCTGCTGGAGCTTTGGCGTCAACAACGTAGCGAGCTATGCCGCGCGCCATGGCAACATGCCGCGTCCCTTTGCGTTGGTGTCCAAAAAGACCGGCATGCCCAACGGCTCGGCACTCATTAACGGTTGTTTTGCCAGCCTGGTGCTGCTGCTCCAGATTCCGCTGGGCGAGGGCTCCGATGTCTTTTGGGTTTTCTTCTCGATGAACGTCGTCTTCTTGCTTATGAGCTATATCCCGATGTTCCCGGCGTTTTGGCGTCTGCGCAAATGCGACGGTCGCCCGCGTGTGTTCCGCGCACCCTTCGAGGGTAAGGTGCTCGTGGTAGCGCTCGCGATTCCCGTGATAGAGCTCGTGCTTTCGATTGTCGCTACGATTGTGCCGCTCAACAGCTCGTCCGCCGAAATGGCAAAGTTGCCCATTCTCATGGGTGTGGTGATCGGCGTGTTGCTGGGCGAGGTCTCGCGCCTCATATCGCGTCGCGGCCGCAGTGTCGATAATCCCGGCATTGGTGCAAGGGAATCAGGTTTCTTTGCACCAAAACAGTAGCGCCGCGAGTTGCGCGGCGCTTGCTGTGTCTTGGATTACTGCTCGCAGTGCTCGGGATCGGAAGCGAGCTTAGGCGCAAAGTAGGGAACGTGGCCCAGGTACGGACAGCCGTCCGGGCGCTCGTCGACAACGCAGGGGATATCGTCGTAGGTGAGTGAGTCGCTCAGGCGGGCGATGGCCTTGGCGGCAGGAGCGACGAGCATCTTGAGAGGTGCGATAGGCGCCATGGCATCTCCTTTCATCGGTGAGACACAGCTTGTTTATCTAAACGATACAGTACGTTTAATCGGTGAGTCTAATCTTGCGGCAAAGAATCTGTCAACATCCTCACGGCATCTAGACAGGGGAGGCGGGCATGAGTTTCGCGTTCTATATCTACACCACGATTATCATGGGTGTGGCTCTGGTGACCAGTGCCGTGGCATTGGTGGTTTGGCTCATGACGCGCCGTCGCGACAGCCTGGTGGCCGCGGCGGGCTTTTTGCTCTACATGCTCGATATGTCGGTCATTTTTTTTGACGAGTACAATCGGCTCAAATACGAATACGCTGTTACCTTTAGCGAGCCGTTGCAGCACCCCTTGCTGCGCTGCGTGCTCGGTCTTGCCATCTATGCCTGCGTGGTACTGTGGATGTTTGCGCGCTTGCGCAAAAGACCGACGTCGCGCATGCTCGGACTTGCTATCGTGCCGTTTTCAATCTTGCAATTGGTGCTGGTGCCTCGCAGCGGTGCTGCCGGAGAGGTGCAGCAGTATCTCTTTTGGCTCACGCGTGACCTGGGCAATGTAGGATGTCTTGCCTATGCCGCCTGGCATTACCGGCACAGGGCCACGCGTGTTGAGAAACTCGACCTCGACCGCTCAAAGCTCTTTTGGAAGGTGGCACTCGTTCTTGCGTTTTGCGTAATCGCCGAGGACACCTACATGATTTTGCTCTGCCGCCCCGACTCTCAAAACCCCGTCATCAGCCTCTTTTTGTGGTATCTGTCCGAGCGCAATATCTCCGAAAACGTGCTGCTCGTGGTATGCGCGGTCCAACTCTTTTGCCAGTTTAGCCATATCCTGCGCGTGTATGCCCGTCATCCGCGTGCCGATGAGGACGTGGCGGCCGAGAGCGCACGCTCTGGGGACGATCTAGCATCACGCGTTGTGATCTATGCCGATGCCCATAAGCTGTCGCGGCGCGAGCAGGAGGTGCTCACGCTGGTGCTGAAGGGCAACGACGCCCAAAACATCGCCAGCGAGTTGGTCATCAGCCCTGGCACTGTCAAGGCGCACTTGCATCGCATCTACGTTAAAAGCGGTGTCTCCAACCGAGATGACCTCATAGATGCCTTTTGGCGTTCCTAGCCCTATTTTTCCTTGAATGCGAGCCTTGCCGATAAGGCGGGCGCCGTTGGGCGTAATGAAGCGGCATTAATCTCAGACAATAAACCCGCAGGTAAAAAGTGTAAACCGGCTTAAACTGACCGTTTGCGGCCCCTGACCTTGGCATGGGTTTGCCCCTGTGTATCAATGGATATAGCGCGAAGCCGCGGACGTGAGACAGACATCTGAGTACGGCTTACAGGCGCGCGCCGATGCGGGAGTGCTTTGCTCCCGACCGAAAGCCAGCGCGGGCGGTGTACCCGCGTTACATCCTAAAACGTCTGAGGAGGCTCACATGGAGAAGGCTGATGTAGTAATCAAGAGCAATGCCGTTTTTACCGGCGATGGGATCGAACCGTTTAAGGGCGGCGTTGCCGTGCGTGGCGATAAGATCGTTGCCTGCGGTGACGATGCCCACTTGGCGCCGTTTATCGGCCCCGATACTGAGGTGCGCGACTTTGGCGACCAGCTCGTTATGCCTGGCCTGATTGACTCGCACACGCATTTTGCTCAGGGTGCGTTTATGACCGACCCCGATTTTGCCGTCAACCTTATCGATTGCACCAGTTTTGAGATGGCGATGGAGCGTGTTGTAGCGTTTGCGAACGCCCATCCCGATAATGAGTGGATTCTGGGCTGCCAAATCATTCAGTTCCAGTGGGATATCCCCGAGATGCCCACGGCCGCGATGATCGATGAATACATCTCCGACCGCCCGGTCTTCCTGCAGCAGGTTGACCTGCATACCTTTAGCGCCAATACCTGTGCCATCAACAAGGTGGGAGTGACTTCGCAGACGCCCGATCCCGCAGGCGGCAAGATCCTTAAGGATGCCGACGGCAACCTGACGGGCGTGTTTTCCAACAATGCCGGCTCCTTCTTTATGGATGAGGTCTACGACCCCGCGATGGACGTTGCGGAAGCTTCGTTTACCAAGACGGCAAAGCGCGCTAACAGCTTTGGCATCACCACTGTCGGCATGGTCAATCCTACGTTTGTGAGCATGGAAAACCCGTATGCAGTGCTTGCGGATCTTAATGCCAAGGACGAATTGCCGCTGCGCGTCTTTTTGTACACCGATCTGTTTGAGAACGAGAGCATGACGCTCGATCAAATCAAGGCCAAGTACAACTTCCCTGGCACGCAGGTCGAGTGGCACGGCTTTAAGCAGTTTCTTGATGGCGTGTGCTCCGACCACACCGCTTGGATGCTTGAACCCTATTCCAACGCGCCCGATACCTGCGGTGAGCCCGCGGAGGATCCAGAGCGCATCCGTGCCGCCATTGTCAGGGCGCAGGAATGGGGCGTTGACACGCGCGTCCATACGATCGGCGATCGCTCGGTGCGTTTTGTGCTCGATTGCTTTGAGGAGGGCGAGCGCTTGCATGGTAAGCGGGGTTGCCGCCACTCCATGGAGCACAACGAGACGGTTCAGCCCGAGGATCTGCCGCGCTACGCAGAGCTTGGTATATGCCCCGGCATGCAACCGTGGCACATGCTGCTCGATATGGCTGACCTTGCCAAGGACGATGCCGTGGGCCCCGAGCGTGCAGCGCTTTCGTGGCCCCTGCACAGCCTGCTTGCCAGCGGTGCCGTGGTGCACTTGGGCAGCGACTTCCCCGTTGTGGGCTTGGAGCCCATGGAGGAGGTGTACGGCGCAGCCTTCCGCATGCTCGAGGACGGTTCCAACCCAGAAGGGTGGTTCCCGCAGGAGCGCATCACCATGGCCGAGGCCTTGCGCGCCTACACCTACGGCAGCGCCTACGCCATGCATGCCGAGGATCGCATCGGTACGCTCGCATGCGGCAAACAGGCTGATATCTGTGTGCTCGACCGCAACCTCTTTGACTGCGAACCGGCTGAGGTCCTCGAGGCCACGGCGTCTCTCACGATGATTGCCGGCAAGGTGGTCTACGAGGCCTAGCGGGGCTGCTGCATCGCCGGGCGGTGCCACAGCCCGTGCGTGCCGCCCATCCATTCATTCATCCATTCATCAATCTCTCATGGAAAGGGGAGAACAATGGCAGAAGAAGCAACCGCCGCTGTTGAGGAGGAGCGTGAGCTTGCCTCGCAGCCGATTCCCGGCCTGGTGCGCAAGTACACCATCATCACCGGCCAGGGTATGCTCGCCCAGATTATCATGGTGGTCCTTGAGGGCCTCGTGATGGGTTGGGGCCTGGGCGCACACGGCCTGGCCTGTGTCTCGATCATCATGTCGGTCGAGTACATTAACCTGGCCTTTGGCAACCTGTTTGGCACCGGCGTGCCCGCCGTGGTGGGCAACCTTTTGGGTGCCGGCGACATTAAGGGCGCCAGCAAGGCGTTTAGCCAGGGTTTTTGGCTTACCACGATTGTGAGTGTGCTGCTTGCTGTGGTGATGGCTGTGTTTACCGAGCCCATCTGCGCATTCTTCGGCGCCACGCCCGACATCATGGCCGATACCGTTGCCGGCGTGCGCACCTTCTCCGTGCTGCTACCGCTCACGGTCATTGGTCAGATGGTCACCGCCGTCATGCGTGTGGACGAGAAGGTTCAGATCCAGGCCAACCTCATGACCGTGTCTGCCATCGTCGCTATCTGCTGGCTTGCGCTTTCCACGTTTGTGCTCAAGCTTGGCGTTATGGGAGCTGGCGTGTACTACGGTCTTTCCATCGGTATCTGGGCCATCGGTATCTTCTGGTTCATCGGCGGTAAGAAGTCGCAGCTCCAGATCAGCGCCGCCGACCTCAAACTCGACATGGCCATCTGCGGCCAGATCATCAAGATTGGTTTCCCGTTCTTTTTGGTGCAAGCTGCCACGTTCATCTTCAACACCGTTGCCAACTCGTTGCTTGGCCAGCTCGGCGGCGACATGGGTTCGCTCTACATCGCGGCCTTTGGTGTGATCAACGGCTACATCCTCTACATTACCATGATGGTCGCCCAGTGCTTCTCGTACGGCCTGCAGCCCATTGCCGCCTTCAACGCCGGCGCCAAGGCGTGGGCGCGCCTCAAGGAAACACTCTCCTGCACGCTTAAGTACCAGGTCGTGACGCTTGCTGCGGTGTCTGCTGTGCTATGGGTGGCCGCAACGCCGGTCTGCGCCTTTTTTGCTGGTAGCGACCCGGCGCTCGTCGAGGTTGCCGCCAACGCCACGCGCATCGTTATCCTGGCCGTGGCTCTGGGCTATCTTGCCATGACCATGTCGATGTACTTCCAGGCGGTTGAGAAGGTGGGTATCGCCACGTTCACCGGTCTGCTCCGCTACGTGATCTGCTCCGTGCCGCTTATGTACCTGCTTGGCAACATGATGGGCGTTCAGGGTGTCTGGTTTGCCTTGGTGGCGGCTGACGCCATCACTGGTCTTATCTCCATCGCCCTCGCCGTCCGCGAATCCAAGCGACTTGCCACGCTCTAGACTCGGACACGGCCGGCCCGCGATAGTCGAATAAGTCAACTCGCCTGCAAGCCACCACAATGGGGACAGTTCCCATTGTGGTGGCTATTGTTATTTAGGGTCTGAGATTTCGGCTCTATAAATAACGTTTTTGAACTGGGCTACTATAAGATTGTGGAAAACACTACTACAAGATTATGGAAAACGCTACTGCAAGATTATGGCAAATGATACTATACGATTATGGTAACAGCGTTATAAGGGGCGTTGATATGGCCGAGTACATTAACAGGGATTTGCATGAGTTGCTCATTCGCATGGCGGGTTGGTTTCCTGTTGTGTCGTTGACGGGGCCTAGGCAGAGCGGTAAGTCTACGCTGGTTAGGCATGCCTTTCCCGACTATTCCTATGTCACGCTTGAGGACCCCCAAACGAGGCGCGCGGCCTTGGAGGATCCGGTGAGTTTTATCCGCAACCGAAAGGGCGGACTCATCATCGATGAGGCGCAATACGCCCCGGATTTGTTCTCGATGATCCAGGTTGTTTCGGATGAGCGGGGAGACGCCGGTCAATACATCCTTACGGGATCGCAAAACTTTTTGATGATGAAAAGCATCGGCCAGTCTCTTGCCGGGCGAGTCGGGATCTTAAAATTGCTGCCATTTTCGTTTCGAGAAGCGGAGAGGGGCCAGCAGGGGCAGTTGGAAGTGGATTTGTTTGCGCTCGAAGGGGGATACCCTCGCCTGCGTTCCGCCGGAATGCCGTCCTCGGTTTATTTCCCCAGCTATATTGATACCTATGTTGAGCGCGATGTTGTGGGCTTGCTTGACGTGCGCAATAAAGCGGAGTTTCATAAGTTTCTGTCCATAATTGCCCAGAGCGCCGGTGCTCTCATTAATATATCTTCGCTTTCTCGAGATACGGGTGTGAACGTATCGACCATTAAAAGCTGGTTGTCTATTCTGGAGCAGAGCTACCTGACGTTTTCACTGCAGCCCTATTATGCAAATGCCAGGAAACGTTTGACTAAAACGCCCAAGCTTTATTTTTACGACACGGGGCTGCTCTGCTACTTGCTCAAAATTGGATCACTGGAGCAACTTTTGGAGAGCCCTTATCTGGGGGCAGTTTTCGAAAACCTCATCGTTTCCGAAACGGCGAAGAGCCATCTCAACGTGGGCGAGAATCCCGAGTTGTATTTCTATAGGGACGACGGCAAGCGAGAAATCGATTTGCTCGACTGCACAAACTCAGGGAGTCCCAAGGCTATCGAAATAAAATCATCCAGAACGTATCACGATAAGTACGCCCGCCATTTACAGGCTGTATGCGATGAGATCGACATTGCAAAAGATGCGCGCTATGTTGTGGCCCGCGTGGATTCAACGTATGAGTCGAAAGACTGTAGCGTGGTCTCGGCGCGTGATTGGCTTTTGCGATAACAAGTTCGGCGTATTAACAACTGCCGCGAAGAGGATCGGACCCCTTTCGCGGCGGTTTTTTGCCGATCCGGTGCGCCTCAGATGCAAGTGAGTAGACTTTTTTGGACTTGTCGAGCACACCGCGCCAAACG
>CAUDCB010000006.1 GCA_958447915.1 uncultured Collinsella sp.
CCTCGATGGTGATGTGGTCACCAGGCATAGCCATCTCGGTGCCCTCGGGGAGCTTGACCGTACCGGTAACGTCGGTGGTACGGAAGTAGAACTGAGGACGATAACCATCGAAGAACGGGGTGTGACGGCCGCCCTCCTCCTTGGTCAGAACGTAGATCTCACCGGTGAACTTGGTGTGCGGGGTAACCGAACCGGGCTTGCAGAGAACCTGGCCGCGCTCGATGTCCTCGCGCTTGATGCCGCGGAGCAGCAGACCGACGTTGTCGCCAGCCTCGCAGAAGTCCATGGACTTACGGAACATCTCGATACCGGTAACGACGGTGTTCTGGGTATCCTTGATGCCGACAATCTCGACGGGCTCGTTGAGCTTGAGCTCACCGCGCTCGACACGGCCGGTAGCAACGGTACCACGGCCGGAGATGGTCATAACGTCCTCAACGGCCATCAGGAAGGGGAGGTCGTTGTTACGAGCAGGCGTCGGGATGTACTCGTCGACGGCCTTCATGAGCTCGCGGATAGCGTCCATCCACTTGGCGTCGCCCTCGAGAGCGCCCAGAGCGGAACCACGGATGACGGGGATGTCGTCGCCGGGGAAATCGTACTCGGAGAGGAGCTCACGGGTCTCCATCTCGACGAGGTCGATAAGCTCGTCATCGTCGACCATGTCGCACTTGTTCAGGAAGACGACGATGTAAGGAACGCCGACCTGACGGGCGAGCAGGATGTGCTCGCGGGTCTGAGCCATGGGGCCGTCGGTAGCGGCGATGACCAGGATAGCGCCGTCCATCTGAGCAGCACCGGAGATCATGTTCTTGACGTAGTCAGCGTGGCCCGGGCAGTCAACGTGAGCGTAGTGACGGGCAGCAGTCTCGTACTCGACGTGGGAGACGGAGATCGTAATGCCGCGCTCGCGCTCCTCGGGAGCCTTGTCGATGTTCTCGAACGCAGTGAAGTCAGCCTTGCAGCCCTCGGTCTCGGAGAGAACCTTGGTGATGGCGGCGGTCAGCGTGGTCTTGCCGTGGTCGACGTGACCAATGGTGCCGATGTTAACATGCGGCTTAGTGCGCTCAAACTTCTCTTTGGCCATAAAGCCCTCCTCTTAACAGGTCGTCCCCGGACGGGACTTTGCCTTTATACCATAGTGGCCTCTCAACATACTATTGAGAAGCCACCGTGTTACCTATGGTAGCGGTGACTGGATTCGAACCAGTGACGCCACGGGTATGAACCGTGTGCTCTAACCAACTGAGCTACACCGCCGGATGGAGCCTGCAACCAGACTTGAACTGGTGACCTCTTCGTTACCAACGAAGTGCTCTACCGACTGAGCTATACAGGCACTTGACGGGTGGGAGCTATAGGATTCGAACCTATGTAGGCAGAGCCAACGGGTTTACAGCCCGTCCCCATTAACCACTCGGGCAAACTCCCAATCGTTCAAGTATCCGCAGGTCCTTTGGTCTTTTGGACCGCCGCCCCCGCGAACGAAAAAGATAATACGATGCAACCTTGGGGGCTGTCAACGAAAACCTCTAGATACACGGTTCCGGGCGTATCTATATAGCCGTGACCTGCGGTTTTGCTGAGTTTGATTATGTGGAGTGATGAATTTGGCAATGCTGGCGTCATTTCCCAAGGGCACACTTTGGCGTGATGGAGTATGTCTGCAGTCTCGACCCTCGATAACGGATCCCTTGCGCTTATTACATAGGTCGTGATCGGCCTTCACCGGCACAATTCAGCGTGGATTTTCTCCCGTTTGACATCGAGCGTGGATAATCTCCCGCTTTTGGCGTGTTTCTGAGGCCAAAGTGGCAGATTATCCACGCTCATTCTCTAGGCGGGAGAACTATAGAGCCGAACTACTCGGGCCAGGCCAAAGTAGACCCATAGAGCGGCTCCCCCTTGGTGCAGGGGTAGCGACTCAAGTAACACGACGATAGCAAGTCGAAGAAATAAGTCATGGCATATTTCGAATAAACGCCGAGTCGGTCAATTCCGTTTCCCGCATTACCAAGACGATATACACGGTCAAAAGACCTCGATTTGTCATCGTTGCTAAACGCAGTAATTAGAATCTTCCTGCCCGAACGGCAATCAAGATACTCACGTGCCTGTGACGCAAATAGCCCGGAGACCGATACGAGAATTATCAATGACTGCGAAACGTCTCCCATGTTTTTCAATTCCGCGACGTTAGCCCCAGCAACTATGCGAACTATCTTGCCCGCATAAAACATTTCCTGCTGAAATCGTACGAGATTGGCGCTCACATTATTGGTGCACCAGATTTCAACGTTTTTATGGCCATCAATTTCGTCGGCAAGGTGCTTAATAGCGATATCGGACACGCCGCTTTCAACCTCAGCGAACATCTCGATCATGCGAACGTCGAGCTCTGCCCTGTACTCCTCGTAGCCAAATTCCTCCTCTCGATGGCTTAAGTCGCTTGGAAAGACTGATTGAGTAAATGATTCTTTCAAATCGCTAAGAGACTGGTAGCCCAATCGATTGCAGAAACGACGAACAGCGGAACGGGTCACGAATGCATCGCGGGTTATTGCGGCAACATTGATTTCGCTCGAACGCCTAATGTGAGCGATGAGATATCGAGCGATGGCGGCATCGTTTGACCCAAACTCGCTGTTGATGATTGAGCTAATGCGATTGAGCACATCGAAGTCATTGATATTCACGTGATCCCTCTTTCCGCTCTCCTCGAAATCATGGTTCATTTATTGAATCAAACAGCTTTGGTCGTTCTCCTATGATTCAAATCAGTTGACGTCATCTTAATCGTAATTCCGCCACACGTATCCACCGTGTTGAATGATGGAAAGGGGATTCATGGACAACGTGAACATCATGCCGTTTCTCTGGGGTTCCGCCACGGCGTCTTATCAGTGCGAGGGTGCCTGGAACGAAGACGGCAAAGGCCTTGGCGAGTGGGATTTCTTTAGCCACACAAGCAATAAGAACATCAACCATGTTGACGGTGATGTATCTTGCGACTTCTACCATCGCTATGAAGAAGATATCCGCATGATGAAAGAAGGCGGACAAAACACTTATCGCTTCTCTCTTTCATGGAGTCGAATCATCCCCACGGGTATCGGCGAAGTGAATGAAGAGGGTATCGATTTTTATAATCGGGTCATTGATTGTTGCCTCGAAAATGGCATAGAGCCCAACGTTACGCTGTTCCATTACGATCTACCATTCACGCTTGCTTGCAAAGGCGGATGGCTGAACAACGACATGGCAGAGTGGTTCTGCAAATACGCCAAGATTTGCTTTGAGCGCTTTGGAGACCGCGTCAAAATCTGGGCTACCGTTAACGAGCCGCATTTCTACAGCTACTGCGTAAACATGTTGGGCAACTATCCCCCCAATCGATCGCTCGACGTTCAGTCGTACATGCAGTTTCAGTACAACCTGATGCGCGCGAGCGCACTCGCAGTCCGAACATATCGTCAAATGGGCTACGACGGCATCATCGGCGCCGTCCACGATGGCGGCGTTGTCGAACTCGACCCGGCAACCGAGCACCCTGATGACGTATTTCGATACGCAGACTTTTTCGCCAATCGCATGATTCTGGCACCAGCGCTTCAGGGTCAACTGCCGCCAGAAATGGACGAAATCCTTGAAAAACTTGGCGTCTCGCTCTATCGATCCCCAAATGACGTAGAAGAATTCAGAGACGGTAAAGTCGATTTTATTGGACTCAACGTGTATTGCCGAGAGTATGTAACCGACTGGCACGGTGGAGAGCTTGCCGTTTCGGCGAACAATAAGGGCGGTTCGAGCAAAAAGGTCGAAGGAAAATGCATTGCGCCCTTGTTTGAAAGCGCCCGCGACAGCAATGTTCCCCGCAATAAATGGGGCCGCGAAATACTCCCAGGTTGCATGTATTCAACCATCATGGATGTCCACGAGCGCTATGACGCGCCCCGCATCTTTATTACGGAAAACGGACATGGCGCCTATGAGCAACCAGACGCAGACGGAATGATCCACGATGATGACCGCATCGAGCTTCTGGGCCAGTTCATCGAGCACATGATGAGGGCTAAGCGCGACGGCGCGCGCGTTGAGGGCTACTACCTCTGGTCGACGATGGATCTGTATAGCTGGATCAACGGCTACGAAAAACGATACGGACTTGTCCATATCGACTTCGAGAACAATCTGGAGCGCACCCCCAAAAAGAGCTGGTATTGGTACCGAGACCTTATCTCGAAGTATCAGGAGCAGGAAGGTTAGGAGAAAGAGATGAAATATCAGGCAATGTCCGAAACAGTCCTAAAGGCTGTTGGCGGCAAAGAGAACATTACATCGGTAACTCATTGTGCGACGCGCCTTCGCATCGACGCACGAGACACCTCGATCATCGATCTCCAGCTCGCCAAATCGGCCGATCAGGCGCTCGGGGCAGTAGTCAGCGGTGGCCAGCTTCAGGTGATCATCGGCCCCAACGTCACCGAGGCTTACAACGACTTCCTCGACTTCGCGGGAATCGAAGTCGGCGGTGGCACGGTTGCCGACGATGCCCAAACCGCCAAAGACCTTGCAGAAGGCATTAAAAGCGGTAACACCGCCATGGGCTTGATTGAGAAATTCGGGAACGTCTCTGCACAGGTATTCATGCCCATCGTCCCGGCGCTCATCGTTGGCGGACTCATTCTTTCGATCAAGAATCTCCTGGTCAATTATTGCGGATTGAGCACCGATAGCGGAACCGCCCAGGTCCTGTTGGCGATCTTTAGCGCTTCGTTTAGCTTCTTACCCGTTTATCTTGGTTATCAGCTCGCGGCCGTCATGAAGATGCAGCCCATCATGGGCGCATTGCTGGGCGCGATCATGATCAGCTCGTCCATTAGCGGTGCCGAGGGTCTCGACTTTCTTGGTATTCCCATCCCGACGAACGACTATTCGAGTACGGTAGTGCCCATCGTACTGGGCGTTGTATTCATGTACTTTGTCGACCGCGGCCTTCAGAAGATCATTCCCGACGTTACCAAACTGTTCTTGAAGCCGCTGCTCACCATGATCATCGTCGTGCCCGTCGAGCTTATTATCCTTGGCCCCGCCGGCAGCATGATGGGCTACGCGCTGAGCGATGCCGTCACGTGGCTTATGGACAACGTGGCATTTATCGCTACTCCGATCCTGGCAGCCCTTAACCCCTATTTCGTCATGCTCGGTCTCGATAAGGCTTACATCGCAATCGAAGTTACGAGCCTGGCGCAGCTCGGTTGGGCACCCATTATCTTTGGATTCATCTCGAACCTCTGCATTGGCGGCACGAGCCTCGCCCTGGCAACTGCCATGAAGGGAAACAAAGAGAAGAGGGGTATGGTCACCACGGTTGCCGTCACCGCACTCTGTGGCGTAACCGAGCCCGCGTTCTACGGTTGCCTCATCGAGCGTCCCCGCCTGCTTGTCGGCACGGCAATCGGCGCGCTCTGCGCTGGACTCCCTGCAGGCATCTTTGTTCTGAAAGAGTATGTTGCGGGAGCATGCCCCGGCCTTCTTTCGGCACTCATCTTTATCGCTCCCGATGGGTCCATGGGTAACTTCGTGCTGGCATGCGTTGTCGCCATCATCGCCATCGTCGTCTCCTTCATCGCTGCACGCGTGATCATCAAGAAGAACCCCAGCTATATTGAGTAGATGCCCGCTGTTTGCATTGGGGACATCCTCGGCAGACCATTAGCAAGAACCCAAGAAGTTCCTTAGGAGCTCGATTAATCCATTCGGATTCCTGAGGCACAAACGACCCCGATTCCACAATGAAATTGGGGTCGTTGTTTCTAAAGCCGTCGATAGACAATCGGTGTTTACCTTAGCTCCCTATCCAAGTTAATTATCCACGCTCGTTCTCCGGTCGGGAGATTTTCTTCGCTCGCGTATCCAGAAATCCACGCTCGAGCAGGACATCCAGATCCGCGCCCGCCCTTGTCTCGATCTGTAACAGCAAGAGGCCTATTCCGCTTCTACATGTTACAGATCAAGATATTCCTAAAACACCCTAAGTTTCATCTCAATCTGTAACAGTTAGATGCCGAATATCGGTCTTGGTGTTACAGATTTAGACAAACTGGAGGACGAGACAAACCAAAAACGGGATGGGCGCTAACCCGATGGCGCACCACCTAAATAGAAACGGGCTCTGTCCCATATAGAGACAGAGCCCGAAACTCTCATGGAGCCAGTGACAGGAATCGAACCCGCAACCCACTGATTACAAATCAGTTGCGCTACCGTTGCGCCACACTGGCACACTTGGCGCTTTCGCGCGAAGCCTGTTTAGGATAAAGGAATTGAGGACGGGGCGCAACAGGCCCTTCGACCGACCACATCTCAAAAACCGTTCGTCAGAACGAACAGTTTTATCTGTTCGTCAAAACATAAACCTATTCGTTTTGACAGCTGCAAACCCGCAACCCACTGATTACAAATCAGCGGGTAGACCAATCTAGGAAACGGCTCTCTGCCGCAACTCCCCTACCTCCCGCGAAGGGCCTTGAGCTTGGCCAGGGCATCGGGGCTCAGGCGGCTGCCCAGGGTCATCTTGATCTGCGGAGCTTCCTCTGCCTCGTGAACATCGTTATCTATCTGCTTGATCTCGTCCACCAGCATGCGGCTCGAGATGCGCGTAACGCCCTTACCCATGACGACGGCCTGGATCGTGCCGTCGCTCGACACCACGGAGCACGCGCGGCCTTCCTCGCGCGCCTCGATGCAGAGCTTCTGCACCACGGTGTCGGCCGATACGCCCGTCGGCGAAAACTCGATGCGCACGCCGCGGGCGGGCAGGTTGGGGCGCTCGCTGGAGATATTGCCCGCGCCGTCAAACACGATTACGGCCTCGTAGCGGCCCTGGGCAAACGCGGCAACATCGTTGATGAGTGCCGTGCGCGCCATATCGTGAACGTCGCTGGAATACGGATCATCGGAATGGCCGTAGACGAGCTTTTCGTAGCGCGGCGTGCAGTGGATCACGTTGTAGCCGTCGACCACCAGCAGCTCGGGCTTATTGGAGTGCACCGTCGAGACCGGGTCGGCGATGGCCTGCGCAAACGCATTGCCGCCCACGCCATAGGTCGCGGCCGAAACAATCGGCTTTGCCGAGCCTTCGCCAAAGCGCTTGGCCTTGGATTTGGCGCGGTTCTTCTTGGACATGCGCTACTCCTCCCCCATGAGCTCGCCGGCGTTGCGGCGCAGCCACTCAAAGCACAGCGCGGTAGTCGCCTGTGCCACGTTGAGACTCTCGGTCATGCCGCGCTGGGGAAGCTTGGTCAAAAAGTCACATTTCTCGAGCACCAGACGCGAGATGCCGTCGCCCTCGGAACCCATGACGAGCGCAACGCGGCCCTCGAAGGGGGCGTCCCAGCAACTGCCTTCGGCGTGCTCGGAAGCGCCGCCCACCCAAAAGCCAGCGGCCTTGAGGTCGTCGAGTGCTCGGGCAATGTTGGGAACCTGCGCGATGGGCAGGTGCATGACGGCGCCGGCGGAGGTCTTGTAGCTGCCCACGGTCACGCCGGCGGCACGCTTGTTGGCGATGATGACGCCCGCTGCGCCCACAACCTCGGCAGAGCGCACGATGGCGCCAAAGTTACCGTCGTCGGTCACATGGTCGAGCACCACGACAAGCGCCGGGCCCTCGCCTGCGCGGTCGAGGATGTCGGCGACATCGGCGTAAGGGAAGTTGCCCACCTCGAGCGCAATGCCCTGGTGAGCGCCATGGCTCGACAGCGCATCGAGCTGCGCGCGCGGCACATACTTAATGCGGACGCCCGTGGCGTTGAGGTCATCGACCAGGCGCGACAGAGCGGCATCGCGCTCCCCGCCCTCGGCGATGAGCGCGCACTTGATGGGAAAACCGGTACGCAGCGCCTCGGCGGCAGCACGACGACCTTCGATAAACTCGCCCTTGGGAACCTGGACAGCGTCGCGGTTACGATCGCGTTGCGGACGTGCGGCCTGGGCGCGATCGCGCTGGCCCTTGGGAGTGGCAGCGCGGTCGTTGCGGCGAATCGGACGCGAGCCAGAAGCAGTCTGCTTGCCGCCACGAGGCGCACGCTTGCGATTGTCGGCCATAAAACGGCCTCCTTTAAAAATTTTCAAACAGAACAAAAGAAGCGACCGCTTAAGACGAATAGCTCAAGCGGTCGGTACGGGTTTTCCAAGTGCCCGAGATTGCCGTGAAAGAGGAGCGACGCGTACTTGAGTACGCGAGCGACGGTTTGAACGGCAAGGTCGGGTGCTTGGGAAACCCGCGGGGATTAGAGAGATTTAATACGAGTGCCCGCGGCAGTATCCTCAATGGTGAGGCCCAGGTCCTTGAGCTGGTCGCGGATGGCGTCGGCCAGATCCCAGTTCTTGGCAGCGCGGGCCTCGGCGCGGGCCTCGAGAATCTTGGCAGCGGCCTCGTCCACGTCGTCGCCCGTGTAGGCGACCAGGCCGGCGGCAACACCCAGCAGACCCAGCGGCAACTCGACCTTTGGCTCGGGGAGCTCAACGCCAAACGTATCGAGCAGCTCGACCAGCGTATCGGCGGCGGCAAGCGCGGCGGCCTTGTCGGCAGCGTCGCCCGCCTGCTCCAGGTACTGGTTGCACTCGGTCACAAAGCCAAAGACGGCACCCATGGCACCGGCGGTGTTAAAGTCGTCGTCCATGCACTCCTTAAAGGTGGCACGGGTCTCGGCGGCCTTGGCGGCAAACGCCTCGGATGCTGCCTCATCGGCATCGGCCGTCGCATGGTTCGCGGCCCAGCGCAGGTTCTCGACCGTACCGGCGATACGCGTGAGCGAGTTCTCGGCACCCTCCAAGCGCTCCCAAGAAAAGTCGAGCGGCGAGCGATAGCTCGTCTGCAGCATCAGCAGGCGCAGGGCGGCAGCGGAATGCTGCTCGAGGACCTCGGCCAGCGTAAAGAAGTTGCCGAGCGACTTGGACATTTTCTCGCCGTCTACCAGCAGCATGCCCGTGTGCATCCAGGTGTTGGAGAAGCCCTGGTGCCAGGTGCAGGTGGCCTGGGCGCACTCGTTCTCGTGATGCGGGAAGGCAAGGTCGGAGCCGCCGCCGTGGATGTCGATCGGGGTGCCCAGGTAGCGATGCACCATGGCGGCGCACTCGGTGTGCCAACCGGGACGGCCCTCGCCCCAGGGGCTCGGCCAGCTGGGCTCGCCGGGCTTGGCAGCCTTCCACAGGGCAAAGTCGAGCGGGTCGTTCTTGTCCTCGTTCTCCTCGATGCGCGCGCCAACCATAAGATCGTCGATGTTGCGGCCCGAGACCTGACCATAGTTGGAATCGCTGCGCACGGCAAAGTACACGTCGCCGTTATCGGCGGCGTAGGCGTGGCCCTGCTCGATGAGCGTCTTGATCATGGCGATCATGGGGCCGATCTCTTTGGTGGCGCGGGGGCGCACATCGGGATCGAGCACGTTGGCGGAACGCATGACGCCGATGAACTTGTCGGAGAACTCCGTCGCGACCTCGGCAGCCGTACGGCCCTGCTCGTTGGCGCGCTTGATGATCTTGTCGTCGACATCGGTGAGGTTCTGGGCAAACGTGACCTCGTAGCCGCTCGCGATGAGCCAGCGACGAATCACGTCAAAGCTGATGAACGTGCGGGCATTGCCGATGTGGATGTTGTCGTAGACCGTGGGGCCGCACACGTACATGCGGACCTTGCCGGACTCGATGGGCTGAAACTCTTCCTTTTTATGGGTAGCGCTGTTGTAGATACGCATTCGTTACTCCTTAACGGTTTTCTGTAGCAGGCAGACGGCCCAGGCGCCGATTCCCTCGCCCTGGCCTTCCCAACCGAGCTTTTCGGTCGTAGTGGCGGCGACGCCCACGTTTTCGACGTCGACGCCCAGGGCATGGGCAAGGTTGGCGCGCATGGCATCGCGGTGCGGGGTGATCTTGGGTTGCTGGCAGGCAATGGTGCAATCGGCATCGACAAACTCAAAGCCCAGCTCGCGCGCATAGTCCATCACGCGAGCGAGCAGCACCATCGAATCGGCACCCTCGTAGGCGGGATCGGTGTCGGGGAATAGCTTGCCGATGTCTCCCCCGCGGCAGGCGCCCAGAATGGCGTCGGCCAAGGCATGCGCGAGCACATCGGCATCCGAGTGGCCCAGCAGGCCGCGCTCGTAGGGGATGTCGACCCCGCCGATGATACATCGACGCCCCTCCACCAAACGGTGGACGTCGTAGCCGTGGCCAATGCGCAGGTTACTGAACATGGGGAAGGTCCTCTCCCTCGGCCATACGGCCAAGCAGAATCGCGGTTACGGGACGCAGGTCCTCGGGCACCGTAACCTTAAGGTTGTCGCGCGGACTCTGGACGCAGCGGACGCGTCCACCCATGCGCTCAACCAGCGATGAATCGTCGGTACCGATAAAGCCCTCGGCGATGGCTGCGGCGTGAGCGCGCTTCATGGCGTCGACGCTAAAGATCTGCGGCGTCTGCGCGGCCCAATAGAGCTCACGCGGCGGCGTCTCGACGATATTATCGCCGTCGACGATCTTGAGCGTGTCGATCGCGGGCTGACCGCACACGACACCGTCGAGGGCGCGGTCGCCCACAAGCACGTCGATCGCATGATCGATGGCCTCGGTCGTGATGAGCGGACGGGCGCCGTCGTGGATGGCGACGTACTCAAAGCCCGCCGGCACCGCGTGCACGCCGGCGCGGGTGGAATCCTGACGAGTATCGCCGGCATCGGCAAAGCTGATGGGCGTGTCATAG
Organism: uncultured Collinsella sp.; assembly: GCA_958447915.1. Taxonomy (GTDB): domain Bacteria; phylum Actinomycetota; class Coriobacteriia; order Coriobacteriales; family Coriobacteriaceae; genus Collinsella. Next base: position 10,763 of record CAUDCB010000006.1, read on the forward strand.
TCAAACGGGTCGATGGCCAGGCGGCGCATCTCGGCACGGCGCTCGGCAGGGCACACCACCACGATGTGGCCGACCTTGTCGCTACGATCGAACGCGCGGATGGACCAGCTCATGAGCGGACGACCCGCCACGTTAACGAGCTGCTTGCCGCCGGGATTTCCAAAGCGCTGGCCGCTGCCGCCGGCAACGACCACGGCGCATACGGGAGCCATTATGCGTTCCCCTGTTTGGTGCCCTTCATGCGGTACAGGGAGTCCGCAAGAATGGCAGGGTTGTTAACGCCAAAGTCGCCCAGGCGCTCCGGATCCTCGCTGATGTCGTCCATGAGCTCCTGCAGCGATCCATACTCGTCGACGATTTTCTCGGCCACGCCGTCGCGCACGACGGACACGCGCGAAAGCGTGCGCAGGCCCAGCGGTGTCATGACGGAGTCCTCGTCCAGGTCGTCGTAACCCAGAACCGCCGCCACATGCTGTGGGTCGGACAGGTCCTTAGGTGTCATACGGCTTAGGTTGGCGCGAATCTTCTCGGCATTAGCCTCGGAAGAATCACTTGCGTAGTCGCGGATCATCAGGTCATACTCGGTATCCATGCTGGAGCCCGCGAGCTGCTCGAGCTGCATCTGCACGAGCTTGCCCTGGTTGCCCAACTTGACGATGCAATCCTTAAGCTCGGTCTTTGCCTGCTGCATGATCTCGAAGCTCGAGAAAATACCGGTAATGTCGGCGAGCGTAACGTAGTCGTCGAGCTCGAGGGCCGTCAGGCGCAGCAGGGAGCGGTCGAGCGACTGACGGGTAGTCTGGAGCGTGGCGACGAGCTGGTTGACCGAGCTCATGAGGGTGGTGACGGGCTGGATCTCGTAGCTCTTGCCGTGAACGTACACGTTGACGACGGCACGACGGGCCGAGACCGAGATCACAATGGCATCGGTGAGCACCGACATGCGAGCGGCGGTGCGATGACGCATGCCCGTCTCGCTCGTGGCAAGCGAGGGATCGGGATTGAGATGGAAGTTGGCGCGCAGGATCTGGGTGAGGTCGCCGTCGATGACGATGGCGCCGTCCATCTTGGAGAGCTCGAACAGACGGTTCGAGGTGAACGAAATGTTGAGCGGGAAGCCGTCGTTACCGGCAGCGAGCACGTTTTCGGTGTCGCCAACGCAGATAAGGGCGCCCAGGTGACCGGCGATGATCATGTCGAGGGCAGTGCGGATCGGCTGACCAGGTGCCGTCAGACGGATGGCCTGTTCCATACGCTTTTGCAGCTCGTTCTTATCCAAGGCATCGCTCCCATCGTATACGCTCCATAAACGATAAATAGTTTCTCACGGTTTGTCCCCGCGGCGCTCGCGAAATCCGATGCTTACAGAATGAGCGAACGCCGCTAAGATAGCTAATTTGGGACGGGCTCTTTTGACTACCCACTCAACCATGTGCCAAGGATAGTCTTTATGTTGCTCCCCCAAGAGGTACACGCGGGCCCGCCCGCAGAGAGGGAGCCAGACTATGGGACTCGCAGAGCTCGTGCTGCTCGCCGTTGGCCTTTCGATGGACGCCTTTGCCGTATCCATCTGCAAGGGCCTTGGCATGAAGAAGATCAACCTTAAGGTCGCCGTAGTGCTCGGCCTGTTCTTTGGCGGCTTCCAGGCCGGCATGCCCGTGATCGGATGGGCGCTTGGCAGCCAGTTTATGGGCATCATCGGCCCCATCGACCACTGGATCGCCTTTATCCTGCTCGCCTTCATTGGCGGCAAAATGCTGTGGGAGGCCTCTACCGAGGACGAGGATGAAGGCGACGGCAAGGATGCCGAAAAGATTGACCTGGGCGAGTACCTGATCCTCGCCATCGCCACCTCAATCGACGCCCTAGCCGTAGGCATCTCATTTGCCGCGCTCTCGGTCGACATCATGCCCGCCGTGTCGCTCATCGGCATCACGACCTTTATCTTCTCCGTCGCCGGCGTAGTGATCGGCCACACCTTTGGCGCGCGCTACGAAAAGCCTGCCACCATCGTGGGTGGCGTCGTGCTCATCCTCATCGGGCTTAAGATCTTGCTTGAGCACCTGGGAATTTTGGCGCTGTAACGCCAAACACAATCGCTCAAAACTCAACGCCAGTACAAGGCCTCATACAGAGTTTTGCATGAGGCCTTTTCGTGCAGACTTTTGCATGTCATACTGATATGCAAAAGTCTGCACGTTAGGAGATCGCCGTGGATACCCTTCCCATCACCACACCGCGGCAAGCTGGCATCTATGTGCGCCAGGCACGCGAGGCTCAGGGTCTCACCCGTGCCGCCCTCGCTAAAAAAGCCGGTGTTTCGGAGCGCCTGCTCGCATCGCTCGAGCTAGGAGACGCCACGGGTATTCGGCTCGACAAGTTGCTGACTGTCTTTAACGCACTCGGCATAGGCCTCTTTGCGCAAAGCGATAACGACTCCATCGCATCGCCCTCCGAACATCCAACGACGATAGCGGACCTCCCTATCGCGAACTCGAATGCCCTGCCAAAGCCAAGCGTAGGCAGACGACCCGCTCGACAAGGAGCGCCATCTTCCTATGGTGCCTTGCTGGCCCAAATCGCAGCCGAGCAAGGCCTTACCGACACTTCAGACCTCTCCTTTGGCTGTAAGGTTGTGAAATAAATGGCAGAAATGGAGCTTGCGACCCTCATTTGTGGCGAAATCGCAGGCACTCTCCGGCAAGACGAGCATGGACTCTGCAGCTTTGTATACGCCCCAACCTATCGCGGGGCACCGCTATCGCTAACAATGCCGCTTTCCAATCGCACGTATGGCCATAACATCGTCCGCCCGTTCCTATTTGGCCTTTTGCCCGACAGTCAAGAGCAGCGTCGCGCCATTGCCACCGAGCATGATGTTGCATCTAACAACCCCGTCGCCCTCTTGTGCCATATCGGTCTTGACTGCGCGGGGGCCGTTCAGTTTTGTCGAGCCGATCAATTAGACGCCGTCCGTGGCAGGGTCTCCGCATACCGCCCGCTTACCAATTCTCAAATCGCTCACAAGCTTAAAGCAATTCGCGATGACGAAAGAGAGACATGGATGGGCTCCAACGAAAGCTGGTCCCTGGGCGGCAACCAAGGCAAATTTGCACTAGCTTGGCATGATGGCCAATGGTACGAATGTCTAGGGTCATCCCCCACTACCCATATCTTCAAAAATGGTATCGTCGGGTTCAAACATCAGGCCTTAAACGAATTCGTCTGCATGAAAACGGCTCGGCGTGTTGGCATTCCAACTGCCAACGTCTCCTATTGCACATTTGAAGACGAAGCCGCACTCGTCATTGAACGGTACGACAGAATGGTCAATAACAGCGGAAGTATCGAAAGGCTGCATCAGGAGGACTTTTGCCAGGCGCTCGGTGTATTGCCAAGCCAGAAATACACCGCCGACGGAGGACCGACTACACGAGACATCCAAGAACGACTGATTAACACAGTCCCCCACCACATGAATCTTGTGCTTTTTACCTATATGTTGTTCTATAACGCCATTATCGGAGCGCCTGACGCACACGCTAAAAACTACTCGCTCATCCTAGGCAAAGGCACAAACGCGGCACTCGCACCCATGTACGATGTCGCATCGGGCTTGGCGTATGAGAGCATGCGACGTCGGGCACGCCTTGCTATGAGCGTTGGCGGCGAAAATCGTGTGGGGCGCATCGGTCCAGGTGCTATCCGCCGATACCACGGTATGGGCGACCCCGCGCTGGAGACGGCACTCACCGATGCCGGGCTATCCGAGAAGTTTTGCTTTGCGACCATGATGGACCTCGCCTACGAGGTACCCATTTGCATGGAAGAGGTCATGGACGAATACGCCGACCTGCCCGGCCTGGCGGACCTGCGCGAGCATATGCTCGGCCCCGTCCGCGAAAACTGCCAGCGAACCCTCGACCTCATCAGGGCGGATATGGGCTAGACGCCAATCAATTTCCCATTTCTTAAAAGAAGAGAGGGGACACCTGTCGCAAAAGACCGGGTACCCCCTCTCGTAATGTCATTTGCAATCCGCTAGCACGTGGCTCGGACTGCTGCTAGCGCAACCTTTACGCGGCGAGGCGCTTGAGCACGTCGATGAGCAGCTCGTAGAAACGCTCGGCAGAAGCGAGCTCCATGCTCTCGTCCGGGGTGTGGACATCGGAGAGCGTCGGGCCCACGGCGATGGCATCCAGGCCGTGCAGGGCCTCGGCAAACAGGCCGCACTCAAGGCCGGCGTGAATGGACTCGATGCGCAGCTCGGAGCCAAAGAGCTCGCGATAGCTCTCGACAAAGACGTCGCGGACCGGCGAATGCTCGGCATAGCTCCAGCCGGGATACTCGAACTCAAACTTGGCGTCGAAGCCCAGGACATCGGCAAGCGTCTGCAAACGATCCTTGAACTCGTTCTGCAGCGAGGTGATCGAGGAGCGCGGGGAAAGCATGATCTTAACCTCGTCGTCTGAGGTGGCAACCACACCGATGTTGGAGGAAACCTCGACGGAGCCGTCGGTGGCGACGTTGCGGCGAATCACGCCGTTAGGGGCAAGACGCAGGGCGCGGATGAGGGCAAGCGCGGACTTCTGGTCCATGGCCTCGACCTCGGCGTCGTCGGCAATCTCGACGGTGCAGGTAAAGCCGGGGTCGAAGACCTCGAGCTCGGCAGTGACGTCGGCGATGATGTCCTTTGCGATCTGGGCCGCGGCCTCGGCGGCAGCGTGGTCGGCATAGACCAGAACAGCCTTGCACTCACGGTTGATGGCGTTGTCCTTGGTGCCGCCGTTAAAGCTCACGATGGCGGGCTCGCCGGCAACCATCAGGCGGTCGATGATGCGGGCCATGATGAGGTTGCCGTTGCCGCGCTCCAGGTGGATATCGCTGCCGGAGTGGCCGCCCAGCAGGCCGGAGATGTCGAGCGTGAGGGTGCTACCGGTCTTGTGCTCGCGCGCGATGGGGCAGGTGTAGGTAACGACGACGCCGCCGGCGCAGCTGACGGTGGCCACGCCCTCCTCCTCGGAGTCGAGGTTAATCATGGTGCGGGCGCTGATCTGGGACTTGTCGAGCGTCTCGGCGCCAACCAGGCCGGTCTCCTCGTCGGTGGTGAACACGCACTCGAGGGCCGGATGAGCAATCGAATCGTCGTTGAGCACGGTAAGCATCAGAGCGACGGCGATACCGTTGTCGGCGCCCAGGGTGGTGCCGTTAGCGGTGAGGACGCCGTCCTTGACGACCAGGTCGATACCGTCAGTCGTAAAGTCGTGCTCAACGGAGCCCAACTTGTCGCACACCATATCGATGTGGCCCTGCAGCATCACGGTCGGGGCATTCTCGGCACCGGCAGATGCGGGCTTGCGAATGATGACGTTGTAGACCTCGTCCTGATACACGTCGAGGCCGCGCTCCTTGGCAAACGCAACCAGGAAATCGCTGATGCCCTTCTCGTTGCCAGACCCGCGGGGGATCGCGCTGACCTCCTCAAAGAAATGGAACAGCTGGGCGGGCTCGTAGCCGGTAATCTTGTAGTCCATGGTGCCTCCTTGGCGCAACTGGTTAGACAGTAAGATATGCGACTTGTATATTCCCAGACTTTGCGTGCATAAACCAGTCGAAAACGCCGAGCGCCCTTGCATCATCGGCTAACGGTGAGGAAACGCCACTTTATCAAGATAAAGCAGGTTAGACGGGCCGTGCAGAGGGAACGTTGAACCCCCCAACCAACCTCAACGCCTGTTGAACATTAATGCATACACCATTGGTATGTTTAATAAGATTCTTGTCCTCCGTCACGACGTAATCGGCATCAATGCGATTGGCGACGCCCAGCATCAGGTCGTCCTCAAAGTCATTGTGGTGGTACTTGAACACAAAGGAGTCGAAGACCTCGTCTGCACCGACCGGGGCGATGAGGGCTAGCTCGCGCATCTGTCGAACGCATGCCCAGGCCGTTTCGTCTGCCGCCGCAATGGCGTTATCGCTCAGTGAGCCAGTCTTTCTTCGGCACTCCTGCTTGATTGCCGCCGAGACAAGATATGAAACGTCTTTGACCGAAAGCGACGAGGCAAACAGGGCAATCCGCTCCGAGGCGTCGGCAATCTCGATCAGATGGACGACATTTGCCGTACGGTCGGACCTGCCAGAAAAATAATCCATCCATACGTTGGTATCGATTAACAGCTTGAGGACGCCTTCTGTGCTCATAGTTCCACCCACTCGGGATAGCGCTCCGCCATGGCCTCCTCATAGAGGTCGTCATAGTCTCCCGAGAACTCAGGGATGGGGATGCCGTATTTGAGGCACGAATCGCGAACGATATGGCTGCCTTGCGCGGCCCTTGACTCCATGCGCTGGGGCTCCACTCCGTCAGAAACCGGAGCCGCCGCGTCTCCCTTCGAGGGCATGCGTCCGTTAACGACCAGATACTCCCAAAGTGTCCGAACGGCTTTTGACGGCGTCATGCCAATATGCGCCAGAACGGCATCTCCGGCTTCTTTGAGCTGGCGATCTATGCGCACGTTCATCTGAATAGATTTTTTATCGAGCAATTCGGCTTCCATGCCTCATCCTTCAGGTTGCTATACATCATCCTGGACTTAGTATAGCATCCATAAGAGCGCAGCAATGCCTTACCGGGAGGTGTAGTGGCTTACATTTTCCCGGTAAGCACCAACCTCGAACAGCTTTCCACCATGGCAGAAATTAAGACTCAAATGGGCTAACCTTCCGGCGTCTACAGCTCAATCACTTCGTCGCAAGCCTCAAGCAACTCGGGATCATGCGAGACAACAACCACTATATGATCCTCTTTCTTCTGTTGCAGAATATCAATGAACGCTGACCTACTCGCTCCGTCAAGCGCCGACGTCGGTTCATCGAATAACATGACGGGTGAGTCCTTAAGCAATACACGAATAATCGCAATCTTCTGCTTCTCACCACCCGATATATTATGGTTTTGCTCGTCCAGCACCCCATCAAGACCATTGGGAAGTGTTGAGACCAGTTTGGTCAGACCAAACTGGTCTACAAGTCGCCCGACTTCAAGAATTGGACAATTATCGCCCGCGAGTAGCGTCAGATTCTCTCTGAGTGTTCCGTTAACGATATCAGGTTCTTGCTCGGCAATACCAACGACATACGAGCGTAGATTTATAGAATCAATCTGGCTCAAATCAACCTCGTCATAAGCAATAGTCCCAACGCAATCATCGGGATATAGACCAGCTATGCCATCGAGAAGCGTGCTTTTCCCGCTTCCGTTTGCGCCCGACACGCCGTATAAGACTCCTCGATTAAGCGAGATGAGCTCTGGATAATCTATGATTCGATCGGTATCAGGGCGACAAATCGACAGGCCCTTGCACACAAGTGAAACAGGAGAACCAATGCGGACAGAACCGTTCGCCTCTTCATCCATTGCCCAAAGGCGCTTAAGGCGTTGAGCGCTCACCTTGCTCGCCTGGTAGCTTTTGCCCCAAGAAAGCAAGTTCACCAGAGCAGAATTGGCGCTCGAATAATAGCTCAATGCCGTCAGCAGAAAACCAACCGGCATTTTACCTGCGACAATCTCACAGCCTCCAATCGCGAGCAAACAGAACTGCGCAAAGGAAAAAATCAACTGATTCGCAAGTTCGAACCGTGATCCGGCTTTTTGGTTAGCCAATATAGCTGGATAAAGACCATCGAAAGCCTTCTGCAGCCTCAAGGAATAGAAATCAAATAATGAATGGCGACGAAGAAAGGAGACGCTCTCCAGCTGGCTCTGGAGAGTCCCATAGAAAGCAGCGGTCTTTTCTTGAAACTCAAAGCCTCGATTGAACAGCAGCCCGCTAAACAATCGATAAACTACTGCCCCCGTAACGATGCAGGCTAGACAGGCAATCGCCATCGCAATGTTTATATTCATCAACATAATCAAGGAACAGATAATCGTTGCAACACCGCCAATGATATTTGACGCCGATGTTATTCCGAATATTATGAGGTCGTTTGAATCGTGATTGATTTGCTGATTATAATAGCCCGCATCAAATCCGATGAAAAACTTCCGGGGCAAACGCTTGACGTGTTCAAGTGTGTCAGCGTTAAGTTGATATCCCGCATGCGCTTGAAGGTCGACATAGATTAGGGAAGTCCAATAGGCCAACACCGACCCCACAATGGCGACCACGCCAATCGCGAAAATACATAAGACTAGCGTCCGCAAACTAATACCGAGGACATTTTTTGCCGCCAGCACATTTACAGTCAGTCCCAACAGATATGGTTCAGCAAGGCTGCACAGCTGAGACAAGACATCGAGAAGCAGATAGACATAAAGCCTTGGCTTATGGAGGAGATATATCTTCCAAAATCTAAACATCGTGATTTGCCTCATGCGAATACTGATAATTACAAGCCAACCGCATTCTCTGCCTGGCATTGAATTTAACGCTCGCGCATTTTCTCTGGCCCTCCATCGCGGCGTGGGGACATCCGCCCATACAAGCCGGAAACATTACACACTCGCCACATACTGGGTCGTTTGGTAAATACTCCATCCATTTCAAATAGTTCGAATTAGCTTTCACACCTTCTCGAACATTTCCAACGGCGCACTCGCCCTTGCCAACCTCATCCCAACATTTAAAAAGTCTACCAAGCGGATCGATGACAAACGAATTAAGGGAAACCGCACAGCAGACGCCTGGTTCATACGGCGTAAACGGAATAACGTTGAATCCGCGCTCGCTAGCTTTATCCATAAAGAACGTTTCAACTTGAGAGAATCCACGCTGAGAAAAACAATGAATGTCATTTGAGCAAGTATCGTTAACATTGTCGACCGCAGCAAGATAAATCGCGACTTTACCGCGAAGCCCTTTAGCGTCAAGCTCGTCAATCAACGCATCGACCTCTTTGCTATTGGACTCATCGACATTCACGCGAATGGTAATCTGAAGAACATCGGCACATGAGATTATATTGTCGATAATGGCATCATATGTCGGACGACCGTCGGCCGGGACCCTCCGCGAATCATGATCCCTCTTTGAGCCATCAATAGTGATTTGAACCGAACCGATCTGACAATCAGCAAGCTTCTGAGCAATTTCTCGCGTCAGGAGATATCCGTTCGTTACCATTCCGGCAGAATAAGTAGCGCCTGGCCTAATCGCCCCTCTCAGTTCTTTTGTCAGTCGCTCGATCATGTCCACACAGAGTAGGGGTTCGCCTCCATACCAGTCAACGTGAAGATCGTTGATCCCGGGATAGCCGGAACGCACGAATTCTGCGATATCCGTCATTGTCTCTTCTGACATAGTGGGGTGCGAGCAGCCCTTTTCATAGCAGTAGGGACACCTAAAATTGCATGCCAGCGTTGGAGCAATCGTCAGTCCTAAATTGTCATTTGCAAACCTTGCCGACAAGCTCTCAAGCATCAACATTCGCCGCTCGTCAACATCGTCATCTACCAACATGCCACCCAACTTAAGGGTCTCTTCGAAATCACCATCCAAGGCGGCGGCACCCTTGCGATATAAATTCAGCTCATTCGTGTGCGCAGCGTCAAGGTCGAGAACGCCACCAGATTGGGTATTGTAGATAGTGATACCGTTCACATCATTCTCTTCAATAACGTTAAATTCAGACTCTTTCATTTATATGCTCCGTTTTCTGATAGCACCCTTGATAGCCCAACAAAGTCCGAGGATGACAATGGGAACGACTGTTGCCAGCGCTACAAATAGCAACGTCCCCGGCACGATGAATTGAATTGGTCGCGGGGACGCAAGGGTCGCCAGCCATGTTAAGTGCAGTGGCATATTTGGATTCCCGTACCCCAAATAAAGCAGCAGGATGATGAACGATAGAACAAACGCGCCATTTCCAAAGAGTGAGATGGCCAGGACGAGCAGCAGGCATAACGTTGTGCAAATCAAGGCAGCAAGAGACAGTCGAAGAAGAAACTCTCCGATCATATCCATCGTCATTCCTATGCCACTCGCGCTTTGGACCGCACCAACGAGTATCGAAAAGAGAACAAAACCACCGACAAGCGTGACAATCGAGACAAGAGTCCTTGCAACCAACAACTGTACTGTTTTCATTCCCCTTGCATAGGAAACAAGCCATTGAGATCCCGTTATCGGAGTTCGAAACGCATAGCCGATGACGAGAACAGCAACAATAGGAAAGAACAGAGAATGGGCAAGCGGTGCCACAGCGGAAAGGTAGCGAGCTCCATCTTTAACGAGGTCTCCGGGAATTCCCACAAAACCATATTGTGGGTTTGGAAAGAAGCCCATAACACCGTCGCCAAGCCAATCGCTCGTTCCGTAGGCTCTCCATGGTTCATAAGACACAGAATAAAGCAATGCGAGCACGAAACCTGCCGCAATCAGCAGAAGAGGCGCTTTGCTCTTCATAACTCGATAGGCTTCAGCCTTAATCATATCTTCGCAGCGCATTTCTACCCCCTCCTCGCTTTGATTCCCATGACCCCGAGCTGCAACGAAACAACGGTGCAAATAACAGAGAAAAGAATGATCTGATTAATGGCTAGGCCTTGAAAGCACAGATTTCCAAGATGGCGTAAGTATGGTCCGACTGAGAGCCACCAGGGAATTTGCGTCGATGCGTGATTGGAAAAGACCACCAGCGTATATTCATCGGAGGCGAGCAGCGTCCCGACCAACACCAACATAATGCTAAGCGGTGCATTTCTAAGTAAATAGAAAACTGCCATCGACTGAGCTACTAATGCAGCCAAAATAGCATCAATCAAAAGCAACACGGGCAGGTATCTATCAAGAAACACCCGCCCATCCACATAGCAGCCAAGCGGAGATTTGAAGAGAGTGAATCCCGAAAACAGGTTGAACGCTGTTGAAGTTGCAATCGTCAGAACAAGCCACTTTGCGACAACGGCCTTTGCTACACCCGTCCCTTTTGCATACGTCACTTCAGAAGACCTGCTTTGATAATCCATGGCGCAGGAAATAACAATGCATCCGGCTAGAACGAAAAACCACTCGTAGGTCATGAATAGTGCCGTCCGAACCGCCGAACCAGCTGGGTCAGTCTTGTCGAGGATGTTTGCAAAGAAACCAATCTGTTTGCCGACTCCCCCTAAATCAGATGTTCCATAAGTCCCATACATATTTGGATTACAGACATCTTTAACAATCCAAATTCCCCAGATCAACAACACGAAAAAGGCTGGATTTCTGAGCAACCGACGGGCTTCGCATCTAATCAGTCGCAGAAGTTGCATTATCTGCCTCCCCGATCAAATCCAAAAACCGCTTTTCCAGACTTCGGTCTTTGTAGGAGTTTTCTTCCTTAACGAGAAGTCTGCCTCGATGGAGAAAAGCAAAAGATGTCGCAACTTTCTCCAATTCATCTAGGTTATGGCTTGAAATGAGCACCGTTTTATCCCGTTTGTCCTTCAACGACAGCAGGAGATCACGCACCTCAATCACACCCACTGGATCGAGCCCGTTTATGGGTTCATCCATGATGAGTAGTTGCGGGTTGCCCAGAAGAGCCGTTCCGATATCCAGGCGACGCTTCATGCCGAGCGAGTATTGTTTTACCGATGCATCCGCCGCATTTTCTAGGCCAACGGCAGCGAGCACTCGATTAACTTCACTTTTCGGCAGCCCCCACTCGATACAGCGTGAGATCAAGTTTTCTCGACCGGTTAAGTTCAAGAATGCCCCACAGCCGTCGGGGACGAATCCGATATTTCTGCGTGCTCTTGCCAGACCTGTTCTCCCAGACTCGCCGAAAAAACTGATTGAGCCTTTCGTTGCTTTAAGCAAGCCAAGAAGAATATCAATCAACGTACTCTTCCCCGCGCCGTTCTCCCCAACGAGAGCGCACACTTCGCCCTCATCTATATCAAATGAAACATCAGACAACGCCCAGTTTTTGCCGTAGCGCTTTGATAGATCCTTGATTGAAATCGCATTACCCATGTCTCATGAACCTCATTAAAAAGGCAGCGCGGTCGACGGATGGCAGTTATCGACCACGCTGCTTACCCTCTGCTGTCTTAACCAGCATTAACGTTCACGTTGCTAGAAATGAACATATACGCCAAAACAGCTACAGCGCGAACACGGGTGGTAATTGCGGCAGCCACCACCGCCACCCTGCACGTTGCTACACGGATCGATTACCCAGTTCATAATTACCTCCTTTCGATTTATCGTCTGTTTTAATACTCCGTTATCGTATATCTATAACCTTATGATTTCAAGAACTATTTTCAAATAAATTAAGGCTCCTACCGATCGTTTGCGGTAGGAGCCTTGCATGCATACGTGTTTGTCTTCTTATTCTGTTTTGTTATTCCTTAGAAAGATCTACTACGTAAACCTCTGTGGGCAATATCTCGGAAGGGTCGGGATTGCGTCTTTGCAAAATCTTATTCCGCGCGCGCGCGATGGTAAGTTCCTCAAGTTCTATTTCACTCACGCGACGGATCAAATCTCCCGGCTGACAATCCAACTCAACACAGATATCGAGCAATGTCTTCAAGCGTATGGCCTTAATTTTTGCATTACGGATTTTAGAAATGTTAGCTGGCGTATGCCCAGTCGCTCTTATTAGATCGGCATTTGTTTTCCCGGTCTTGAGCAAAAGTGTCTCAACCTCAATAATGAGATAATCCATGGTCAATCACCTAGACCAAATCATCGGACTGGGACTGCAAAAGCGCCCCATAGCGCCAGAAGATCGACAAAGCGAAAGCAACCATCATTGCAATGATGGATCCCACATCCAAAGTGATGCCCGAGTCACCAATCTGAAGGAGAGCGGAATTCATACGACAGCTCAACATACAATTACCCATCATTATTTTTAAATCGCTGCCAATCTGTAGAGAGCCCATCACGGCATTGATTGCAAATAGGCAAGCAATAACGGTAATCATCCGTGCATGTCGAATAGTAAAAGGCGATTGACGACGGGCGACATCGAAGCTGATGCTTAACAATGTGAACTCCCCTGCAAGGAGCAAAACCGCCCATAGCGCCAAGTTTGGGAGCGCGATGCTGCCGCCCTTACCAAGCTCAACGACCCCCTCGATTACCACTGCGCCGTTCAAAATACTTTGGCATGCAACAACAAATGCCGAACCAAAGACGGCGATGGTAGCGATGGCTATAAGTACCAGCACGGCACAAAGAACCATTCCGATTTTTCTCATGTTATCGAACGACATCTCAATTCTTTGAGCGCTATTCGCCATAGTAACTCCTTTTGCCATCCAGCAGAACTTTTTCAATTATTTTATCGTTACCGGAAACTCTTCTCTACAAGAAAAGGGGCGCACCTCCATCGGAAACGCCCCCCATCATGCAAGGTTATATTCAATCCCTACAGCGCACCAGAGCCGGCTTGCATCATACCGCCGGGGCCCGAGGTCACGCCGCCGCTTACGGGCGCGGCGTTGCCGGTGTGCGGTGCTGCCGGGGCGGCATCGCCACCGAGCGTGCCCGCCGGACGCGGTGCCGGAATCTCGCCCGTGCCGTGGCTAAAGACAAACTTGCCATCGGCCACGTCGCACAGGACGGTATCGCCCTCGCCCCACTCGCCGGCCAGCAGTTCCTCGGACAGCGGATCCTCGATGAGCTTTTGGATGGCACGGCGCAGCGGACGCGCACCGTTGGTGAGGTCGGTACCCTCGGCCACGATCTTGTCATAGGCCGCATCGGTGAGCTTGATGTTCATGCCGTTGGCAATCAAACGCTGGCGCAGGTCGTCCACCAGCAGGTGCGCGATCTTGGTGAGATTCTCGCCCGAGAGCTTCTGGAACACCACGATGTCGTCGATGCGGTTGAGCAGCTCGGGGCGGAACAGGCGCTTGAGCTCGCCCATCGCGCGGCCGCGGATCTCGCTCGACGTGAGACCCTGCTCGCCGGTGGTGCCAAAGCCAACGCTCGCATCCTGTGCAATCTCGCGGGCGCCCACGTTGGACGTCATGATGATCACGGTATTGCGGAAGTCGACCGTCTTGCCCTGACTATCGGTCAGACGACCCTCTTCCAGCACCTGCAGCAAGATGTTGAAGATGTCGGGATGCGCCTTCTCGATCTCGTCGAACAGCACGACCGAGTACGGGTGACGACGAACGGCCTTGGTAAGCTGACCGCCCTCGTCGTGGCCCACGTAACCCGGAGGGCTACCGATGAGCTTGGAGACCTCGAACTCGCTGCCGAACTCCGACATATCGAAGCTGATGAGCGCGTCCTTGCTGCCAAAGAGGTACTCGGCGAGTGTCTTGGCGAGCTCGGTCTTGCCCGCGCCGGTGGGGCCCAGGAAGATAAAGCTGCCGCCGGGGCGACGCGGGTCCTTGAGCGGCGAGCGGCTGCGGCGAACGGCCTTGGCAACGGCCTCGACAGCCTCATCCTGACCGATGATGCGCGTCTTGAGCACGCTTTCGGCTTGCAGCAGGCGACGGCTCTCGCTCTCGGTAAGCGAGGACACCGGCACGCCCGAAGTCACGGACACGATGTCGGCAATCTGGCTCACGTCAATAGTGAGCGGGCTGGCGTCGAGCTCGGCGGTCCAGGCAGCCTTGGCCTCGGCGAGCTCAATCTCGGCAGCCTTCTGCTGCTCGGTGATCTCGGCGGCCTTGTTCATGTCGTCGCTCTCTGTGGCCTCCTGCGCGGCGGCCTTGAGCTCCTCTATACGATGCTCGGCCTCGCGCACCGGCTCGGGCGCGCGGTTGGCGGCGATGCGAGCGCGGGCGCCGGCCTCGTCAATGAGGTCGATGGCCTTATCGGGCAGGAAGCGGTCCTGAATGTAGCGGTTGGAAAGGTTCGCGGCGGCCTCGATAGCACCCTGCGTATAGCGCACATGGTGGTGCTCCTCGTAGCGCGGCTTGAGCGCGGTCAGGATCTTGACCGTGTCCTCGACGCTCGGCTCCTCGACATCGATGGTCTGGAAGCGACGCTCAAAGGCCGGATCCTTGGTGAGGTACTTGCGGAACTCCTCGGCCGTGGTGGCACCGATGATCTGGAAAGCACCGCGCGCGAGCACGGGCTTGAGCATGGAGCTCGCATCGATAGAACCCTCGGCAGAACCGGCACCGATGATGGTGTGCATCTCGTCGATAAACAAGATGACGTCGTCGGCTTCGGTCGCCTCCTGGATCACGTTCTTGAGTCGCTCCTCAAACTCACCGCGATACTTGGCGCCCGCAACGAGGCCCGGCAGATCGAGCGTCCAGATATTCTGGTTCATAAGATTCTCGGGCACATTGCCAGCAGCAATCTGCTGCGCCAGGCCCTCGACGATGGCCGTCTTGCCCACGCCGGGATCGCCCAGGATAAGCGGG
>CAUDCB010000007.1 GCA_958447915.1 uncultured Collinsella sp.
GGATCGGGGACGGCCGTACCGTAGAACTTGAGCTCCGCCATGCTGCAGTAGGCATCCACGTTGCCACCGCCGGCGTGAATCACCTTGACGGTCACGTAGCGACCGCGCGCGGCGCCAAAGCTCATCTGTTTCCAGTCGCCACGGTCGGTGAGCACGCGGCCGTCATTGTCGAAGGCGAACGTACCCATCGACGCGGCGGTGCCCATCTCATAACCGTCGGCAGTGTCGGAGACCAGTATCTCGGCCTCGAAGATATCGCCGTTAGTGCCGCCGTCCTGGCGCGGCAGGAATGTAACGTCGGTGAGATCGTAGTCGCGGCCCAGGTCGACACTCAGATACTGGGGCATACCGGTCCCATGGGCCCAGTCGCTGTGCCAAAGCGTCCGCTCGTCGCCGTCGAGAGCGTTGACGGCGTTGCTGCCCTCGTAGTCGGCCTCACTCGAGAAGCCGGCCACCTTGACGTTCTTGCGGTTCTCGGGCGTGTTGATAAGAATCTTCTCATCGACAGGGCGCATCTTGAGGCCGTCGATTGCCTTCTCGATCTTGGCTGTGGCGTCTGCGACATCCTTCTTGCTATAGCTGCCTTGGCCGCCGTCGAGGAGCTTCTGAGCCGCCTCGACCGCAGCGGTGAGAGCTGCATAGGAATCCTTAGTGTAGACGGATTCGCTGTAGCCCGCGGCCTCGGAAAGCGCTGCCACGAGCGCAGAGGTATCGACACCAGCCTTGACTTCGACCTCATAGGATGCGGTCTTGGAGGGGTCGAGTACCGACGCCACCGTGATCTTTGCCTTGCCGGCCTTGTTGGCACGCAGGTAGTAGCTCACGCTATCGCCAGCCTGAACAGCGGAGACGCTTACCACAGAGGGGTCGGAGCTCTCGACCGTCACATAGGGGTAGCCGGCGCTCTCAGGCGTGGCCTTGGCGTCGACGAGCGTAACGTCGCCTTCAAAGAACTCGGTCTGGTTCTTGCCTAGCTCGACACCCTCGATGGCCTCGACACCCTGCGTGTAGTTGAAGTTGACCTCACGCAGTGTGAGCATCTGGTCACCCGATGCCTCAAGCGGCGTGACCTCGACCTTGGTCGCCTTCTTGCCCTTGTTCTCGGCAGAGAGGCCAAAAGCGTAGCGAGCCCGGAAGGAATCGTACTCCCCGCCCGCGAACTCTTGGGTCGAGCCATCCTCGAACGTCACGACAGCCTTGATCTTCTGCACGGTTCCGTTGCCACCGTTGCGGTTAACGACCTCGACACTATCGAGTTTCGAAGGCGTCTTAAATGCGAATGTCATCGTGGTGGGAAGCTTCACGTAACTCGGAAGCTTACCCTCGCTGTCCCAGTTGCCGCTCCAGTTCCATAGGAACTCAAAGCCGTTGTCGCCCTCGTTATTATCGAACAGCGCGTTATAGCTCTTCTGCTGGATAAGTTTCTCGACGTTGGTCCCGTCGTCGGTCGTGAGCTCATCGTTGGTCATCGTGATGTTGAAGGCATCCTGACCGTACTCGGCGACCGTTGGCTGAGGAACATCCGGCATCGTCACCGTGCCGTCGCTCGCAAACTCAAGTGCGTCGCATGCCGGACCGATGAGCCAAGATGTCGAGGGCAGTTCGACCTTGCCGGCGGTCTTGGCCTTGAGCTTGAAACTCGCCACCGCGCCGGTACCGTTGTAGAGCTTGCCATCGCCGCGGTTGGCAAAGGCGAGATTGATAGTCTGCGTTCTGTCCGCGAACTGGACCTTCTCGCGAGACAGGTTCTCCATGCCGGCAGTCGAGCCGTCCTGCGCGATGCTCTCGGACACAAACTCGAACTGGTCGCTCTTGAAGTTGACGAGAGCGCCCAGGGCGTTGACGTTCTTGGCGTCGGCCGCATAGACATCAACGGTGATCTCATCACCGGCCTCGACCTCGGTCTTGCTCGGAATCACCGCGAGCGAACCTGCGACCTTGCCCTTTTGTTTAGTGCCGCCGTCAAGACCCGCCATGGTGAACGAGTAATCGTAGACGTCGTAAACGCCGTTATCGTTGAGGTCGGCGAAGTGGTCGCGGATCTGCGAACCGAACGTCGGGGTATCGGGCTCGCGGTTCTCGAGGCCCAGATAGTTCTTCATGTTGGAGTAGTCTCCGTCGGAGATCGTGGCCTTGTTGAGGTTGGAGCCCACGGCGAAGCCATCCGTGCCGTCGGTCTTGTAGATGGCAATCTCGGACGCGGAGAAGAAATTGCCGACCGAGGCGAGCGGTGTCATGCGCACGTAACGGGCGGCCACGGTGCCGTCAAACGCTACCGTCTTACAATCAGCGGAACGTGCCCAATCGACCTCCTGGCTCGTCCAGTGGACGCCATCGAGACTCGTCTCAACACGCATCTTGGTCACAGTGCCGTTGCCGGCGTCATCGCGCGGATAGTACTCGAGCTTATCGAGCTTGTAAGCGCGTCCATAGTCAACGGTAAGCGCCTTGCCCAGATCGTTGCCACCGGAGTGGAAACCGCCGTCGCCCGACTGGAACTCATGGTCGAAGGCAAGCTCGGCCTTATGGCTGCCGTAAAGTGAGCCCTCCCAGGTGATTTCCTCGGCGTCGGGGACGTTCCGCCACGGATCGAGTGCGGAGTTCGCCTCGAGCACATCGCTCCAGGCGGAGTAACCCTCGGCGTTGCGCGAACGAATCTGGTAGGTGTGCTTGCTATTGTAGGCGAGGTCGGTGTGCGTGAACTCGGCCGCATCACCCACGGCAAACACAGTGCCGTCGACCTTAAGGTCGTAGGAGGTAGCACCATCGACCTTTCCCCAGGTGAGCTTTATGCTCGTTGGGGTCGTGACGTCCTCGGGGGCAGCAAGGTTCGTGGGTGCGGAGAGGTTCTCGTTGAGGCGATCGGCTGTGAGCGTGGCGTCGGCATTCACGAAACCGCCCAGCTCAAGCGTCTGCGCCGCTGCAGCAACATCGGTCTTCGCGAACTTGACGTAGACCTTGGGGTTCGTGGTGATCTTGGTGTTGTTAAAGCTCTCGCCCTGCTCGGCCTCGGTGCCGTCCGCATCGCTGCCGTAGTGGTTGAGGTTGGGGGTCTCGCTGTAGAAGTAGACCGCCTGGCCGGCCTCGGGGGTCGCGGCGTCAAAGGTCTCCTGCGAGTCGACCTCAACCACGTTGAGTGCGGATCCGCCGTTCTTGGCGACAACGCTCGTGGGCTTGGCGGACACATTGGCCACGAAGGTCGTGGTGCGGTTGGAGTCGTAGCCGTTGTAGCCGCCCTTCGAGGCCTCGGCGGTAAAGGTCGCGGTGCCGCCTGCGGCCTTGGAGCTGTAGACGGTGCTCACATGCTCACCGTAGGAGATATTGTCGATCGTGCCGTAGGAATCGTCCTCAGTCGTGTTGTTTTCGATGGAGGAGCCGTCGTCCTCGTACTGCGTAAAGGTGCCGTCGCCCTCGGTGGCGAAGAACTCGACGATACGCTGACTGCGGTCGGTACCCTTGGTGTTGGTGTCGCTCACTGCCTCGGGGTTGTTGTTCTCGGCGTACATCGGCACGATAGCGTTGGCCTTCACAAACAGCGGCAGCTTCCAAAGCGGAGCCTCGTAGTTGTTGAGAACCTGGCCGCCGCGATACTGCTTACCCGAGAAGTAATCGATCCAGATGGTGGGATTCTCGTCGGTGCCGTAGTTGGGGAGGTAAATCCCATTGCGAATGTCGTTGCCGTTCTCGTCTGCCTGGGTATCCTGATACACCGGTGCCACTAGGAAGTTCTCACCGAACATATACTGGTACTGCGTCGAAGTGCTTGCGGCGTACTCGGAGTTGTCGGAAAGCAGCATGGCGCGGATCATGGGCAGGCCGGCATCGCCGTTACCCGTGTCGATGTTGGCCGCCGAGGCCGCGCTCGTGTAGATATAGGGCATGAGCTGCGCCTTGAGCTTGAGGTAGAAGCGCGAGATGCCTGTGTAGGGATCGCCGTGCGTCATGGGCGATTTACGGTAGGTGCCCCAACCGTCCATGTCAAGCATAGAGGGCGTGAACGTCTTCCACTGGTAGTCACGCGCAGAGATGATGGGGTCGCCGCCAAAGATGCCATCCATGTCGGAGCCGATGTTGGGGTTGCCCGAAAGACTCTGACCGATATACGTGGGGATATGGAAGCGAATGTACTCCCAGTTACCGCCATACTGGTCGCCGGTCCAAATGCCACCAAAGCGCTGCGTGCCGGCCCAACCATCGAGCGTGATGATGTTGGGGCGCTTGTTAGCGCCGGTCGTCACCGTGTCATAAGCTGTCTTGATGCCATTAAGACCAAAGGAGTAGCCAGATCCAACCCAGGCAACGTCGGTCTTAAGGGTAGAGATGCCTCCCGTCTTGACCTCGGCGTCGAAGTCGCGAAGCAGGTGCCACGGGGTCTCGGAGTTGCTGTCGGGCTCAAGGTTGGACTGGGTCCACAAGCCCGTGCTCACACCCTTGGAGTTGGCATACTCGGTGAACTTCTTAAGGTTGTCGACATTGGCACGCACAGCGTTAAGACGGTCGGCCGAGCTCGTTCCGTCGGAGTTGACGCCGCCGGTCTTGTAGTAACCGTTCTGGCCATAGCCGGCGCCGTAGCCGTCGTTCGGCAGGAACCAACCGAGCGGCATGTCGTTGTCCTCGTAGTCATCGATAACCTGCCGAGCAGAGAACTGGCGGTCGAAATCGGTCGCTTTCATGTTCTCGGTATCAACCGAAGGGCCCTCACCGTTGAGCGTCTCGGCCGCAAGTGTGCCGTCGAGCTTGTAGCCCGTCGACATGCCAGACTCGTACTTAACGTCGCCCTTCTCGCTCGAGGACTTGCTGCCCTTGGTCTCCCACTTCTTTTGACCCGAGGTCGTTGACCAGCCATCACGGTTATAGGCATTAAGATGACCAAGGTAGAACCCGTACTCGGGCAGCAGTACCGGGTTACCGGTCACCTTGTAGTAGTCCTGCAGCATCTCGGTTGCCACGTTCGAAGCGCCCTCGTTGGTCGCCACGAAGTAGTAGGCATCAAACTCATTCTCGCTGTGCAAAGTCGTGACCGTCGATGAGTCCGTGGAACCGAAGTCGTAGGAACCCTCTGCAAACGTGTTTCGGAGTACGCCGTAGCCGTCACTCGTCCAATAAAACGGGTTGGGCGAGGCAACGCCGCCATCAGTCCAGTTGTTCGTGTTGGAGATGGCGATGGTCTGGTTGGTGTGCAGGAAGCGTCCGTTCTGGGTGCCGCCGCCAAAGAAGTTCTCGGACTTCTCCTTGGCGAGCGTCTGGACGGTACCCTTCTTATCAAGGTCGAGGGACGCGGACTCGGAAACCACGACACGGTCGCCTGACTTGATACTCATCTTGCCAGTCGCCTTGTCCAGGATCACGGTCGCCTTTCCGCCGGTGATCTCGATAGTGTCGCCCTTGTCGGCAACCGTCGCGCTCGGCTTGCTGTAGGTGTCCGAGGTATCGGGCTGAGCCTGGATTTTAGCCGTGTGGGACTTACTGCGCGGTGTGGCGTAATCGGAAAACTCACCCTTGGGGTCGACGTTATAACGGAAAATACCGTCCTCGAGGAACGTAATACGGCCCTTGATGCCGTCAGCGAAATCGATGTCGACGACATTCGAGGCAGACTGGGACACGGTCGCTGAGTCGACGCCCTTGAGTGGCGTGGCAATCGCCTGCTGGGGATTGGCAAACACGAGCGTCGCTGCAGTGGCAACGAGGACCGCGCTTCCCTTCACCCACCGTTTCGTAAAAATGGAATTCCTGCGCACCTGGGCTCCTTTCTTCCGACATGCCGAGGACGCCCCCCCCCGGCAGCATGGGAAAACGTATCAAACGGGGATGTTCGGTACATTCCGCACAATGGGGCCACCCGTTACCAAGGGGCCAACTGGTAGTAACCAGATAGCCACCTACTAGGTCATATCAATATATGGGAGCACTTGCGCAACCAAGTTCGGAAGTCCACCAACGGCAGTAAAATGAGCGTCAACGGCAAGGTAGGCTTAATAAGCCATACCAATTGGTTCTTCAGTCAAATACCAATCTAGCAAAAATGTACTGTTTATCTGGTATTACACAGACCATACCTTTCCCTCGGGAACTGGGCTTCGCGAAGTTTCCCGAGGGAAAGGCTCAGCCGCCACCCTGCGACCTACCGGGGGTTGCCATGGCGTACGTTGGCTGATTTGGTTTGGATAAAAAGGTTGGCGGAGAGTGATGGGCAGTTAGTTCAGATACGTATAATTTGGCCGTGGCCTTGGGCACGAAACTGCCGCTTGGAAGCCGGCGCGGACCCAGTATTGGGCCGTTCCCAGCTTGACAGAGCGTCTTTATCGATTCAGATTGCCAAAAATAGGCTGAATGAGTCCAAATCGATCTTCTCCTACTCTCTAGAAAACACGAATTTGAACTAACTGTCCAGAGGCGTCCTCGACTAACAGTAAAAAGGCCTCCATACAAAGAGTGGGCCCTGCCGCTCGAACGAACGGCAGGGCCCACACTCACTTTCTTTTTCAGCCCTAGTCATCGCGCAAAGCCCCTTCGGCAGCACACGGTGCTGCCGAGTCACCGCAGGCCGGGGCGGGAGGCGGACCTTTCTCTCGGAAAACTTCGCGAAGCCCAGTTTCCGAGAGAAAGTGTCCGGCTGCCGCCCCGGCCGGCCAGGTCACACTACACCGTGTGCTGCGGCAGGTCCTGCAGGGCGATGACGTCCATGCCCATGTCGTTGGCGCTGCCGTGACCCTGCTGGTCCTCGCGCACCGCCTCGATGGCACTCACGTACGTGTTGGCGGCAGACATCGCGGTCACGCAGGTCACACCGCGGCGCACCGCCTCGGTGCGCAACAGATAGCCGTCGCCACGCGAGCCCGGACCATACGGCGTGTTGATGATCACCGCGATCTTGCCATCAGCGATGAGGTCGCCGATGTTGGGGCGCTCGCCGTCGTGCGGGCCGCTAATCTTCTCCACGATCTCGCACGTCACGTTGCCTCCACGCAGCACGCGCGCCGTACCCTCGGTAGAGCAGATGTCAAAGCCCAGGTAGCGCAGGATGCGGGCGACCGAAAGGATGTGGCGCTTGTCGCGGTCGCACACGCTGATGAATACCTTGCCGGCGCTCGGGTCGGGCAGCTTGTAGTCGATCGCCAGCTGCGTCTTGGCGTATGCCTCGGGATAGCTCTTGGCGATGCCCATGACCTCGCCCGTCGACTTCATCTCGGGCCCCAGGATGACGTCGGCGCCCGGGAAACGACCCCAGGGCATGACGGCTTCCTTCATGCAGAACCAGTCCAGCTGACGTTCGTCGCTCGGCAGACCCAAGCTCGCGATGGAATCGTCTGCCATGATGCGCGCCGCGCACTTGGCCAGCGGCACACCGGTGGCCTTGGAGATAAACGGCACGGTACGGCTGGCGCGCGGGTTGGCCTCGATCACGTAGACGGTCTCGCCCTTGATGGCATATTGCACGTTGACCAGACCGCGGACTCCCAGCGCCATCGCGATGCGGCGCGTGGTCTCGCGGAGCTTCGCCTGCAGGCTCTCGCTAAAGCTGAACGGCGGGATACAGGTCGCGGAGTCGCCGGAGTGAATACCGGCTTCCTCGATATGCTCCAGGATGCCGCCGATGTATACCTCTTCGCCATCGCACAGGGCGTCGACATCGGACTCGATTGCGCCCTCCAGGAAGCGGTCCAGATACACCGGGTAGTCGGGGCTGATGCGCGCAGCCTCTGCCATGCAATCGCGCAGATGCTCGGCATCGTAGGCAATCATCATGCCGCGGCCACCCAGCACGTAGCTCGGACGCACCAGCAGCGGGTAGCCGATGTGCGCGGCCACGGTCTCGGCCTCCTCAAACGAGGTTGCCTGACCCGCCGGCGGATACATAATGCCCAGCTTGTCGAGTAGGGCGGCAAAGCGCTCGCGGTCCTCGGCAAAGTCGATGGCGTCGGGCTTGGTACCCATAATGTTCACGCCGCTCTCCTCAAGCATGCGCGCCAGCTTAAGCGGGGTCTGGCCGCCGAGCGTCACCACGACGCCGTCGGGGCGCTCGACATCGATAACGTCCATGACGTCCTCGTAGGTGAGCGGCTCAAAGTACAGACGGTCGGACGTGTCATAGTCGGTCGAGACGGTCTCGGGATTGCAGTTGACCATGATGGTCTCGAAGCCGCGGGCCGCCAGCGCGTAGCTCGCGTGCACACAGCAGTAATCGAACTCGATACCCTGGCCAATGCGGTTGGGGCCGGCGCCCAGGATCATCGCCTTGGGCTTGTCCGCCGGCGTGGTCTCGTCGGGAGCCACGCGCTTCTTGGCGTCCGGGCTCGTGCGGTAGATGTTCTCGTACGTCTTGTAGTGATATTCCGTGGCGCTCGAGAACTCGGCGGCGCAGGTATCGACCGTCTTCATGCTGGGAACCACGCCCAGGCCCTTGCGGTAAGCGCGCACAAAGCGCTCGTCCGAGCCGGTCAGCGCGGCAATCTCGGCGTCACTCGTGCCGTACTGCTTGAGCAGGCGCATCGCATCGGCGTCGATATCCTCCACACGCAGGCCGCGGATGCTCTCCTGGACCTGCACCATGTCGTTGATGCGGTTGAGATACCACGGGTCGATGCCGCAAATGGCATGGATACGCGCAACGTCCCAGCTGCGGCGCAGGGTCTCGACCACAAAGAAGATGCGATGCTCGGTCGGGGTTGCCACGGCCTGAGCGAGCTCATCGTCGCTCAGCTTGTCGGCACCTTCCTTGCCACCGGCACAAATGCCCTGATGCCCGTCCTCCAGCGAACGCATGGCCTTGCCGAAGGCCTCCTCAAAGGTGCGGCCGATCGCCATGATCTCGCCCACGGCCTTCATGCGCGTGGTGAGCGTGGGGTCGGTACCCTTGAACTTCTCGAAGGCAAAGCGCGGCACCTTGACCACGCAGTAGTCAATCGTGGGCTCAAAGCAGGCAGGCGTTGCCTTGGTAATGTCGTTGACGATCTCGTCGAGCGTGTAGCCCACGGCCAGGCGCGCGGCGGCCTTAGCGATGGGGAAGCCCGTGGCCTTGGAGGCCAGCGCGGACGAACGGCTCACGCGCGGGTTCATCTCGATGACGATCAGGCGGCCGGTCTGAGGGTTCACGGCAAACTGCACGTTGGAGCCGCCGGTCTCGACGCCAATCTTCTCCAGAATGGCGAGCGACGCGACACGCATGCGCTGGTACTCAAGGTCACTTAGTGTCTGCGCTGGCGCCACGGTGATGGAGTCGCCGGTATGCACGCCCATGGGGTCGAGATTCTCGATGGAGCACACGATGATGCCGTTGCCGGCGTGGTCACGCATGACCTCCATCTCATACTCTTTCCAGCCCTCGATGGACTCCTCGACCAGCACCTCGTGGGCAGGCGAGAGTTCCAGGCCCTGGCTCACGATGGAGACGAGCTCCTCGTGGGTGTGGGCGATGCCGCCGCCGGCTCCGCCGAGGGTAAAGCTCGGGCGCAGTACACAGGGAAAGCCCACGCGCTCAGCGATAGCCTCCGCGTCGGCCACGCTGTAGGCATAGCCCGAGCGCGCGACCTCCAGGCCAATCTCGGCCATGGCCTCATTAAAGAGCTTGCGGTCCTCGCCACGCTCGATAGCGGCCAGGTCGCAGCCGATCATCTCGACGCCGTACTTGTCCAGCGTGCCGTCTTTCGCCAGCTCGACGGCGGCGTTCAGACCGGTCTGGCCGCCCAGCGTGGGCAGCAGCGCGTCCGGGCGCTCTTTCTTGATTACGCGCTCGATAAACTCGGCGGTGATGGGCTCGACATACGTACGGTCGGCAAGACCCGGGTCGGTCATGATGGTCGCCGGGTTGGAGTTGACCAGGATGACCTCAAAGCCATCCTCCTTGAGCACCTTGCAGGCCTGGGCGCCGGAGTAGTCGAACTCACAGGCCTGGCCAATAACAATAGGACCCGAACCAATGACGAGGATGCGCTTGATGTCGGTACGTTTAGGCATGTTTAAAACCTCCTAGAGAGGCTGACTCAATGTTTTGAAAAAGTCAGCGAGGGTGCAGCTGGTGCATCAGGTTGCCGTGATGCGAGGGCGCGCTGGGCTTATGCCCGCGCGTCCGAAGCAGAACGGCAAGATGATGTGCCAGATGCAGCCGCAGCGTCGACCGGTCCGCCGTTCGGTAGAACGGCGGAACCACCATCGGCAAAATTCCAGCCGGCAAGACGGTCCTTCGCGGTGTCGATGTCCAGGTAGTTCTCCTCGCCATCCATGAGTCGCGTAAAGGCGGTAAAGAGATAGTGGGCATCGGTGGGGCCGGGCGAGGCCTCGGGGTGGTACTGGACCGAGAAGCACGGGGCGTCGAGCAGCTGGATGCCCTCGGCGGTGCCGTCGTTGAGGTTCACGTGCGTCAGGCGAATGCGGCCGAAGCGCTCGTTCATCAAGACCGGCGCGATGCCGCGGCGCACCCAGGCGCGCAGATCGCCATCGACCGCGTGCTCGGTCTCGCCGCCGGAAAGCTCCGGGATCAGTTCGCCCAGACTGGGGAACAGCAGGCCAAAGCCGTGATTTTGCGCGGTGATCTCCACGCGACGACTCACCAGGTTCATAACCGGCTGGTTACCGCCACGGTGACCGAATTTAAGCTTTTCCATTTGGGCGCCACACGCCAAGCTGATCATCTGGTGACCAAGGCAAATGCCAAAGACCGGCACCTTGCCGATCAGCTGCTGCACCTGCTCGTAGGTCTCCACCACGGCATCGGGGTCGCCGGGGCCGTTGGACAAAAAGACGCCGTCAGGATTCATGTCGAGCACCTGCTGGGCGGGCGTATCCCACGGCACGACAGTAAGGTCGCAGCCGGCACGGACGAGGCCCTCCAGGATGCCGCGCTTGACGCCGCAGTCGTAGGCGACCACGTTGTGGCGGGCAGGAGCGGCAGGGGCAAGCGCAAAGTCATGCGTAGCGGGCAGGTCGGCAGCTGCAAACTCGTGAGGTGCGGGGCAGCTCACGGTCTTGACCAGATTCTCGCCCACCAGCGTCGGCGCTGCGGCCAGACGCTCGGCAAGCTCGTCGACGTCAAAGATCTCGGTCGAGATAATGCCCATTTTGGAGCCGTTGTCGCGCAGGTGGCGCACCAGGGCACGGGTGTCGACGCCCTCGATAGCGACGATGCCGTGAGCACGCAGGTACTCCGGCACGCTGACGGCCGAGCGCCAGTTAGAAGGCGTGGCGCACATGTCGCGCACGATCATGCCGCGCATGGCGGGAGCGCTCGCGGGTCGGGCGGTATCACCGGGGAAGGCCGACTGGACGTCGGTCTCGTCGATGCCGTAGTTGCCGATCTGCGGATAGGTCATGGTTACAATTTGGCCGGCATAGCTCGGGTCGGTCATGACCTCAAAATAGCCCTCAAGCGAGGTATTGAAGCAGACCTCGCCGGTCACGGTACCCTCGGCACCGCATGCACGGCCATAAAAAATGGTCCCATCCTCAAGGTACAGGATGCAGGGACCGCAGGTGCCCTTGCTGGTTTTGGCCAGCATGCGCTGGCAAAGCTCGCTGGGCGCGAAGGTGCGGGCGGGAGCGCCCGCAGTATGGTTGTTCGCCATAATTCTCCTTCCCGGTCTCACAGGACCGGCTTAAAGGTTGGTAGTTAGGCCTCGCGGTATTGTAACCGCAAGTATGCTCCATGGCGTTAATTTCATCGAAATGTTTACGAAATGATAATTATGACTTTCTATGCATAATGATTTTTCTGGGACGGGGATTAAAAATCATCCCGCGCGGGCACTTGGCTCACGCGGGATGATGGTGTCTTATTTATCCTGCTCCAGCAGATCGGACGGTGTGCGGTCTGGCTTACCGCCGCGGAAGATCTCGCGACCGTGCAGGCGATGTTCCAAGTCGCGCTCGGTCTTTTCCTCCGTGATCTTGGTCTGGCTTACCGCCGGGTCCTCAATCAGTGACGACACCGAGTTCACCTGCTTTTGGATGCGCTCGGCAATCGTGTCGTCCATGCTCACGATACGCATCTTCCAGTCGATGCTCGTGGCATTTGACGAGCTCTTGGTCCACACAAACGTCAAAATGGCGCTCTGATGACCCCTCGCGGGGAACATGCCAAAGAAGGAATCATGCTGGATATTGCTGTCCTCATCGATATAGGCGTGCACGTTGTACACCACGCGGTCGATCTTATCGTTGAGCAGCGCGTTGGTCGCAAGTGCCGCGGCCTGGATCTGCCCGTTGGACAGCAGCTCAAGCTCGTTGGCAGACGATGTGTCCAACACCGTTACCTCGACCGTGCCTGTACGTTCATCGGCTTCATCGACGGTAAAGTCGAGCGGGAACTGCGTAAAGCCGTTACCCCACTCGAGTCCACCCTTGAGTGCTGTAGCAACGGTATCGACCGAAACGCTCTCGGACAGGTTGGCGGTGTTCAGACGGCGCATCACGCCGTAGCCGATCTGCATGCCCACGATCAGTACCAGGATGCCGATGACCACAGCCATGGCGGTCTTCGTAATGGTATGGCTCACCTGCGAGCCCGAAGGGTCGTCCTCGGACAGCGGGTCGATATGTTTTGCCTGGCTTGCGCGATCTTCGCTGCGAAGCTGCGCCAGCGCCGCCTTGTCTCCGCGCTTGGCAGCAGCCTCTTTTTCGCGCATGCGCTCGGTGCGCTTTTTGGCAAGCGTCGGATCCAAAACGCCGGATGCGTCGATCTCGGAGAATAACTCCGTCACTTCTTCCGGAGTCAAAGGGTTCTTGTCAGCCATAAACTTCCTGTCATATCAATCAGTCGAGCTCGTGCGCACGCGCACCTTCGAACTGCATTCGATAGTAACGGGCATAGGTGCCGCCACGGGCGAGAAGCTGCTCGTGCGTACCACGTTCCACAACGCGACCATGCTCGACGGTCGCAATCTCGTCGGCATGTTTAATGGTCGAGAGACGGTGGGCGATGATGATCGTGGTGCGACCGCGCGCCAAGCGCTCGAGCGACTCCTGCACCGCCTCCTCGCTCTCGTTATCCAAGGCGCTCGTCGCCTCGTCCAGGATCAGGATCTTGGGGTTCTTGAGAAACACGCGCGCAATGGCTACGCGCTGCTTCTGGCCGCCCGAAAGACGGCTGCCGCGCTCGCCCACGACCGTGTCGTAGCCCTGCGGCAGCGACTCAATGAAGGCATCGATATTGGCGCGGCGAGCGGCCTCGGCGACCTCTTCTGCCGTGGCGCCTGGCCTGCCGTAGGCGATGTTCTCGCCAATCGTACCGTCAAACAGATAGACATCCTGCTGCACCAGGCCGATGGCGCGGCGCAGACTCTGTTGCGTCACGTCGCGCACGTCCTGGCCGTCGATGCTGATGGATCCAGCAGCCACGTCATAAAAGCGCGGCAGCAGCGAACACGTTGTGGACTTGCCGCCGCCCGAGGGGCCAACCAGCGCAATGGTCTGGCCGGGCTTGATAGACAGGTTCATATGGTCGATAACAGGGCGCCCGTCGGCGCCGCCCTCGCCCAATTCAACATCCTCGTAGCTAAAGCACACGTCGCGATATTCAACCGCGCCAGCCGTCACCTGCAGATCCGCGGCATCTGGCTTGTCCTGGATATCCGGGGCGGTCGAAAGCACCTCGTCCATGCGTTTAAAGCCGGCGATGGCCTTCTGATACGTCTCAGCCGAGTTCACAAGCGTCTCGAGCGGGGTGCAGAACAGCGAAATGTAGAGCGCGAAGGTCGCCATATCGACCGCCTGCAGCTGTCCCTGGGCCACCAGCCAACCACCCAGCAGCACCACAATCACGTACAACACGCCCGAGAGCAGGCCATACGTCGCAGTGTAGACGCCCATGGCGTGATACATATTCTCCTTGGACGAAAGATAGCGGTCGTTAGAGGCACGGAACTTGGAGCGCTCAGCTCCCTCGTTCGCAAAACTCTTTACCACGCGCATGCCTGCCAGCGAATCCTGCAGCTGAGCATTAATGCCGCTGATCTTTTTGCGGTTGTCGCTAAAGACCTCGCGCATGCGCATGTTCTGCCAAAACATGATGACCGCAAACGCCGCCGTCACCACGGCCATGGCAAGCGCCAGCACCGGGGCAATAGCAAAGAGAATCACGAACGAGCCGACGATCTCGATGCCGCAGATGATAATCCACTCGGGCACGTGGTGTGCCGCCTCGCAGATATCGAACAGGTCGTTGACCACGCGGCTCATCATGTCACCCGAGCTGTTGCGATCGAAGTACGCAAAGCTAAAGCGCTCATACTGATCGAACAGGTCCTCGCGCATCTTGGACTCCATGCGCGCGCCCATCACGTGGCCCCAGTAACTCACAAAGTAGCGACAGGCGCAACGGATGGCATACATCAGTACCAGGCCAACCGCGATCATACCGAGCGCCTGCATAATAGCAGCCTGACCCTGGGTAAAGAGCCCACCGGTCAGATTGCGCAGAATGATAGGAAACGCCAAGTCAATGGCGGCAAGCACCAAAGCGCAAACAGTATCGGCAACAAAAAGCCCCATCTGGGGCTTGTAATACGAAAGAAACCTCTTCAGCATGTGATCCTCAAAGAAATATCAGCAACGTAAGGCCCTGGGACAAAGCAATCAGCAGTACTTGTCCCAGGGCTACCCCCACTCGTTAAAGCTCCGCGCCCCCAAGGCGGTGCGCGATGCTATCGCAGGCCAAGGCGCCCACGACGGTCTTGGCATCCTCGATCTTGCCGTCGAGCACGGCGTCGATCAGCTCGTGCAGCGGCACGAGGTCCACGTTGACGAACTCGTCATCATCGGGGTTGGGTGCATCGAACTCGAGCTTGGTGGCCAGGTAGATATGAATGATCTCGTCGCAGAAGCCGCAGGTCGTGACAATCGACGTTAAAAAGCGAATGCGGCCGGCCCTAAAGCCCGTCTCCTCGTGCAGCTCACGCTTGGCGCAATCGAGCGGATCCTCGCCCGGATCGAGCTTGCCGGCGGGAATCTCGACCGTCACACGGTCGATGGCGGTGCGGTACTGACGCACCAGCACAATCTTGCCGCTCTCGGTCAGCGCCACAACGGCCGCCGCGCCAGGATGTCGAATCACATCGCGGGCGCTGCGGTGACCGTTGGGCAGCTCAACCTCAAGACGGTGGACGTCGAGGATCTTGCCTTTCCAGGCGCACTCCTCCGAAAGAATCTTCTCGTGTAGCTCGGCATCGTGCGGGTCGTCATCGCCCAGCACCAGCATCGGCTCGTCGACAACCTCGCCACCCGGCTCGCCCTCGGCGTGTCCGTACGCGCGGCCATCTTCCTCGACGATCTGCGCGTCCACGAGTTCTTCGTTCTTCTCGTCCATCCGTCTCATTCCTCTCGGACTTTAGGCATCCCAGGCGTCGCGGCCACGCAGTGCGCGCAGACCGATGTCGTGACGCAGGGTCTTGCCCTCAAAATCAATCTTCTCGCAGGCCTCGTAGGCAAGGTTGCGGGCGTTCTCGAACGTGTCGCCCAGCGCGGTCACGGCAAGCACTCGGCCACCGTTGGTCACGAGCTGACCGTCCACCACGGCGGTGCCGGCATGGTACACGGTCACGTTCTCCATGGCCTCGGCGTCGGCGATGCCGGTGATGACTTTGCCCTTCTCATAGCTGCCGGGGTAGCCCGCGCTCGTCAGGACAACGGCCACAGCCCACTCGTCACGCCAATCGAGCTCAATCTGATCAAGCTCGCAGTTGGCGCAGGCGAGCATAACCTCGACCAGGTCGTTCTTGAGGCGCGGCAGCACGACCTGCGTCTCGGGGTCGCCAAAGCGGGCATTGAACTCCAGCACCTTGGGGCCGGCGGGGGTGAGCATAAAGCCACCGTACAGGCAGCCGCGGTAGTCGATACCCTCGGCAGCAAGCTCGGCCACGGTCTGCTCCATGACCGCCACCATGGTGGCGTGCTCCTCGTCGGTCACGATGGGCACCGGGCTGTAAACGCCCATGCCGCCGGTGTTGGGGCCAAGGTCGCCCTCGAGCGCGCGCTTGTGGTCCTGCGAGGTGGCCATGGGGCGCACGGTCTTGCCGTCGGTAAAGGCCAGCAGCGAACACTCGGGGCCAACCAGCATCTCCTCAATGACAACGGTGTTGCCGGCATCACCAAAGGTACCGCCAAAGCACTCGCGCACGGCCTCTTCGGCCTGCTCGAGCTCAGTCGCCACGATAACGCCCTTGCCTGCGGCCAGGCCGTCAGCCTTCACGACCAGCGGGGCACCCTGCTCGCGCACATAGGCAAGAGCCGAAGCCTCGTCAGTAAACGAGCCGTAGGCGGCCGTCGGAATGCCGGCACGCTCCATGAGCTGCTTGGAGAATAGCTTGGAGCCCTCCATCTGGGCACCCTCGGCACCCGGACCAAAGCAGGGAATACCCGCCGCGCGCACGGCGTCGGCCACGCCCGCCACGAGCGGAGCCTCGGGGCCAATCACCACGAGTCCGCATCCATGGCTCTGGGCAAACGCCGCCACGGCCGCAGGATCGCAATCGTCGAGAACCACGTTCTCGCCGCAGCTCGCGGTGCCGCCGTTACCCGGCGCAATGTAGAGCTTGCCGGCGCGCGGTGATGCTGCGAGCTTAGCTGCCAAAGCGTGCTCGCGGCCGCCGCTGCCCAACAACAGGATGTCGATGGTTTGAGTGTCCGCCTTCAAGGGTGCCTCCTCTATGGATGAATGGCTCGCTCCGCGCGAGCCTTTTGCAAGCAAATATACCCCTCGGCCGCCCGCTTGGGCTGCAAAGGGGTATATCGCAATAACCGAATAGTGCCGATTACTTCCAGAATCGGTTGATGATCTGCTCGCGATCGGCGCCGACGCCAATGAACGTCACGCGGGTGTGTGCCAGATCCTCGATAAACGCCACGTAGTCCTGAGCCTCCTGCGGCAGCTCGTCAAAGCTGCGGCAACCGGTGATATCGCACTTCCAGCCCGGGAGCTCCTCGTAGATGGGCTTGGCATGCTCAAAGCGCGCCTGATGCTCGGGCACGCTCGTGTAACGCTCGCCATCGACGTCGTAGGCAACGCACACCTTGATGGTGTCGAAGGCCGAAAGCACGTCGAGCTTGGTCAGGGCGATATCGGTGAGGCCGTTGACACGCGAGGCGTAGTTGGCGATGGGGCCATCGAACCAACCGCAGCGACGGCGACGGCCGGTGGTCACGCCGTACTCATAGCCTTCCTCGGTCAGCGTGTGGCCGGCCTCGGACTCATAGGAAAGCTCGGTGGGCATGGGGCCCGAACCGACGCGGGTGATATAGGCCTTCATGACGCCCAGCACGCGGTCGACATTCTTCATACCGACGCCGGAGCCGGTGATGGCGCCGCCAGCGGTGCAGTTAGAAGACGTCACGTACGGATAGGTGCCGTGGTCGATGTCGAGCAGCGTCGCCTGGGCGCCCTCGAACAGCAGGTCCTTGCCCTCGTCGATCATGTTGTTGAGCAGCAGGCTCGTCTCGGTGATGTAGGGGCGCAGGCGCTCGGCCATGGGCAGGTACTCGTCGCAGATCTGGTCCACGGTGTAGGTGGGCAGATGGTAGATGAGCTCGAGCTCGGGATTCACGCGGGCAAGAGCGGTCTCCAGCTTGTCGCGGAACAGCGCCTCGTCCAGCATGTCCTGCATGCGCAGGCCGATGCGGGCCATCTTGTCCTGGTAGCACGGACCGATGCCGCGCTTGGTAGTACCGATGTTCTTCTTGCCGAGCTTCTGCTCAAAAGCGCCATCCAGATCGATGTGGTACGGCATGATGATGTGCGCATTGCCACTGATCTTGAGGTTCTTGGTGGTGATGCCGTCGGCCTCGAACATGTCAATCTCCTCAAGGACAACCTTGGGGTTGACGACGCAGCCGTTACCGATCACCGACACATGGTCGGAATACATGATGCCGGAGGGCACCTGGTGCAGGCCGTACTTCTTGCCGTTGACGACGATGGTGTGGCCGGCGTTATTACCGCCCGAATAGCGCACGACGGCATCGAAGTCGCCGGCGACCAGGTCGCAGATCTTACCCTTGCCCTCATCGCCCCACTGGGCACCGACCAAAACGGTTGACGGCATGTTTACTCCTTACATTCATGGACTGTCTACGCGCCACGCCGGCACGCAGAAGCACAAAACATTCCCAGTATACCCGTGCAACGGGTGCCTGTCCTACTCCTCGGTATGCGCCCCATCAAGCTCATAGAACTTGGTGGATGCCGGCAGGAACATCAGGTCGACGTCACCGATCGGGCCCGAACGGTTCTTGGCCACGACGATACGCGTAACGCCCTCGTCGGGTCGATCGTCACGCGAGGCCTCGGCCTCATCGGCGGATCGGTCCAAGAACATGACGATATCGGCGTCCTGCTCGATGGAACCCGATTCACGCAGGTCGGACAGCTGCGGGCGCTTGCCGGTACGGGATTCAACCTGACGCGACAGCTGTGACAGCGCGATCAGCGGAATCTTGAGCTCCTTGGCCATAATTTTCAGACCACGCGACATCTCGGAGACCTCGACGGTGCGGCTCTCGGAGCGACGTCCCGGCGGAGGACTCACCAGCTGCAGGTAGTCCAGGATGATGATGGCCTTCTCCTTGTTGTGGAGCATGCGGCGGCTCTTGGCGCGGATCTCGGTCACCGTGGTGCCGGGCGTATCGTCAATCAGGATGTCGAGCTTAGACAAGGTCTGCGTGGCCTCGTTGATATTGGCCCACTGCTCGGGGCTAATGCGGCCCGTACGGAAGTCGCTGATCGAGATCATGGCGTAGGCGCAAATCAGGCGCTGGGCAATTTCCTTGCCCGACATCTCTAGCGAAAAGAAGCCGACGGTATAGCCCGCAGCGGCGGCATTCAGTGCCAGGTTCAGAGCGAATGACGTCTTACCCACGGCAGGGCGAGCGCCGATAATGATGAGCTGGCCCTCGCGGAAACCCATAAGCATGCGGTCGAGCGACGGGAAGCCGGTGGGCACGCCCGCGGCCTGTCCACCGGCCTTACACACTTCCTCGGCCTCGTTATAGGCCTCGACCATAAACTCGGTCAGTGTCTTATAGCTCGACTTAACCTCGCGCGCCGTGACCTTGAGCAGCTTGCTCTCGGCCAGCTCCACGACCTCTTTGGTGTCGGTAGGGGCGTTATAGGCCAGCGCGTTGATCTCGTTGGTGGCACCGATCAGCTCGCGCAGCATCGAGTCGCGGCGAACGATGGCGGCATGGTGCTGCCAGTTCACGAGCGACAGGGTCTGACCCATCAGCTCCAAAATGTAGGCCTCGCCGCCCACGGCATCAAGCTTGTTGATGCTGCGCAGGTAATCGATCAGCGAGATAGAGTCGATGGGAATGCGGCTGTTGTACATATCGACCATCGCGGTGTAGATGGTCTTATGAATGGGCCGGTAGAAGTCATCGGGCTGCAGCTCGACCTGGGCCTCCTCGACCACCTCGGGCGATAGCAGCATAGCGGCCAGTACGTTGGCCTCTGCATCTTGGTTTTGGGGAAGACCCAACTTGGAGCCACGGTCCTCGACCGTCAGCCCTGTCTCCCTATCGTCGTATGCCATGAGCATCCTCATTCATATCGCTTGCGGGCATCCATAGTATCAGCCACGGTCCCAAAACGGGCCGCACGCCGCCAATCATCACCGAACGAAACGGATGAACGGTCCCTCATTTGGGACTTCACCGCAACGCCTGCCATGGCGCTCGCTGAGCGTAGAAAACAAAAGGGCGCCCTGGTCTCCCAGAGCGCCCTTCTTAGAACAAGATTGTTGCGTCGCAGCAAATGCTACTCGGCAGCAGCCTCAGTCTCGACCTCGGCGGTCTCGGCCTCGGCGACCTCAGCGGTCTCCTCAGTCTCAGCCTCGGCAGCGAGCTCCTCGGCGGTAACGCCAACGAGAACGACAACCTCGGCCTTGATCTCGCGGTACAGCGAGATGGCAACGGTGTGGGCACCGGCAACCTTGATGGGCTTACCGAGCTCGACGCGCTTGCGGTCGATGTCCATACCGAGCTGAGCCTTGATGGCGTCAGCGATCATAGCGGCGGTAACGGAGCCAAAGAGGATGCCCTCGTCGCCGACCTTGACGTCAACGGTGACCGTCTTGCCCTCGAAGGCAGCCTTGGTCTCGTTGGCGGTAGCCAGACGGACGGCCTCGCGCTTGGCGATGTTGTTGCGACGCTCGTCAAGCTGCTTAAGGTTGCCCTTGGTGGCGGCAACAGCGAGCTTCTTGGGGAACAGGAAGTTCTCAGCGTAACCCTGAGCGACCTCTACGACGTCACCCTCGCCGCCCTTGCCCTTGATCTCATCGAGAAGAATAACCTTCATGATGCGTCTCCCTTCTTAGCCGCGGTCGCGGTTGCCACGAGAGGAAACCACGGGGACGGTGTACGGCAGGAGAGCCATCTCGCGGGCGCGCTTGATGGCGTTGGCGATGTCATGCTGATGCTGCGTGCAAGCGCCAGTGACGCGACGGGGCTTGATCTTGCCACGGTCGGTCATGTACTTACGGAGAAGCTGAGTGTCCTTATAGTCGATGAACTCAGTGTTCTCCTTGCAGAACTGGCAGTACTTACGACGCGGCTGACGTGCAGAAAAATCATTAGCCATGTCAAAATACCTTTCGTTTGGCAACTTCGGCGAACCGAAGCCGCCTCTCACTCAAAAATAGGTGAACAGCCCTTAAAACGGGATGTCCTCATCGTAGACGTCGACCGCGGGCGGCGTAGCCACCGGTGCGGCAGGACGCGGTGCGGGCGTCGCAGGGGCTGCGGGGGCGTAACCGCCCTGATCGTAGCCACCCTGGCCACCGCGGGAGCTCATAAACTCGATCTCATCGACGATGACCTCAAGCTTGCTCCGGCGCTGGCCGTCGCGCTCCCAAGAGCTGTAGCGCAGCTTGCCCTCGATCGCGACCTTGTTTCCCTTTGCCAGGAAACGGCTCACGGCCTCGGCGCGCGTGCCGAACATGGTGCAGTCGACAAAGTTGGGATAGTCCTCCCACTCGCCAGTCTGCGGGTTGCGGCGACGATCGTTCACGGCTACGCCAAAGGACAGAACCTGGGTTCCGCCGGCAGTGGCGCGCAGCTCGGGATCACGCGTGAGGTTACCGGTGATGTTCACTCGATTGATGCTCATAACTCACTACTTCCTCTTGGGGCACAAGCCCAGTCCAAAACGACAGTCTTACTCCTGGTCGTCGCGACGGACGATCATGTGGCGGACCACAGCGTCGGTGATGCGCAGGACGCGATCAAGCTCGGCGATCTGGGTAGGATCTGCGTGGAAGTTGATGAGGGTGTAGTCACCATCGGTGAGGTCGTTGATCTCGTAGGCGAGCTTGCGCTTGCCCCACTCGTCAACGGAGTCGACCTTGCCAGCGCCCTCAGCGATCGTGGTATCGATACGCTTCATAACAGCGAGACGAGTCTCGGGGTCGAGCGACGGGTCAACAAAGAACAGCAGTTCATAAGCCTTCATATTGTCACCTCCTCTGGGCAAATGTGGCTTCAGGTCGTGAAGGTGCGCCTGAAGCAGGAAAAGACTTGGTAATAATATCTTTCAACCTCCCAGGCTGCAAGAATATGCAGCTACAACCTCATGACCTCCACATATGTCCATACTCACACGGCACTTCATGCGTCTTCCAACCAAATGCTGACCAAATGCTTGACGGATCTGTGGACAAGATACGGCGCTGCGGGGACAAACCAAATCAAACTGCAGGTCAGCAATTGCAAGGCTGTGGTCGCAAAATGCATACCAGTGGCTCACAACACCGTTCAAAGATTTTTAAAATTGCTGCCACGTCGTTTATAAATACCTATTTTGAACAATTTGCTGCATGCTGCCATGCTGGTCAGAGCCCGTTTTTGGCCTCCTAGATCCCGTCACGAAGCCAAGCGTTTCAAAAAATGCCAAGTTTTCTGTTTGCACTTTGCGATTCCTCGTGTATACTGACTTTCGCATTTAACGGAGAGTTGTCCGAGTGGCCGAAGGAGCACGATTGGAAATCGTGTAGGCGTCAAAAGCGTCTCCAGGGTTCAAATCCCTGACTCTCCGCCAGTTAATTCCAAAGCAGGCCTTTGAGCCTGCTTTGTTTTTACCCCACGCGGAGGGGTGGCAGAGTGGTTGAATGCGGCGGTCTCGAAAACCGTTTGGCCTGTATAAGGTCACGAGGGTTCGAATCCCTCCTCCTCCGCCATTTTGCTTGAGAAAGCTCCCAACAATGGGAGCTTTTTTGTTATCGAGTCATGTTCAAGCAAATACGGCGGAGGAGGAGGGATTCGAACCCGCCAGGGCGCGGAGCGTAAAGAAAACGCGCCAGCGGCGCGTTTTTAGCGCAGCGCGGTCGGCGCCAGCCGACCGGATAAATTTTGAGCTTCGCTCAAAATTTGGACATCCCTCCTATTCAACCCGCGCCCGTATCACGTTCGATCCCGGCCCAAAATCACAAATGTGTACACCACCCTCCAAAACCGACATTTTTCGACATCTTTGGAGGCTGACGTGCACGTTTGGTGCTTACGCCCGCGCCCAGTCCCGACCGTTTGCCGAGGAATGAGGGCGCGATGCCCGCCAACCATGTACTATGTACGGGCATTGTCTAAACTCGCAACTCAAAGGACCCCATCTTGCCCGTCGTCGCCGCTATGACCGTTACCTCACATGCCTCGGATGCCATGGTCGCTATCCCCTTTTGGCTCGAGATGTTCGCTGTTGTCGCGGCATCGATCTCGGGCGTGCTGGTCGCGCGCGAGCATAAGCTTGACCTGGTGGGCGCGGTCGCACTCGCGGTGGTCTGCGGTCTGGGCGGCGGTCTTTTGCGCGATATGACACTGCAAGTGGGCAACGTCTACATCCTCAACCAACCGATGGCGCTGCCGCTCTCCATCGCCACGGCGGCCATCATCTACATCTTCCCGGCAATCGTCGATAAACCCGAGAAACTCATTCCCCTGCTCGACATCATCTCGGTCGGCATCTATGCGGCAACTGGCGCAGACAAGGCGCTGGTCTACGGCTTTGCGCCGGCGGTGTGCATCATGATGGGCTTCTTCACCGCGGTGGGTGGCGGCATGTTGCGCGACGGCTTTATGGGCGTGGTTCCGGGCATTTTCCAACGCACTAACTTTTATGCCATCGCGGCCATCGCCGGATCGGCAAGCTATGTAAGCCTCGTCATGAGTGGCTTGGTCAGCAATGTCGCCGCGCTAGTCGTATGCGTTGTCGTGACCATGGGTCTGCGCTGGCTCTCGCTGCGCTTTGACATCAAAAGCCCCACCGAGGACGACATCGCACGTTTTTTGCATCGCAAAAAGTAGACAGCACGGCACAGCCCTCCGAAATGCA
This sequence comes from uncultured Collinsella sp., assembly GCA_958447915.1. Taxonomy (GTDB): domain Bacteria; phylum Actinomycetota; class Coriobacteriia; order Coriobacteriales; family Coriobacteriaceae; genus Collinsella. The sequence goes on from CAUDCB010000007.1 coordinate 23,303, forward strand.
ACCGAGAGGTTCTTTTAGAGCACCCGCGCGTTGGGTACCCTGTTAGATACATGTCGAGTATCTAACGAAGGATTCACTATGCCTTGCAACCTAGCACCGTCGTCCCGGCGCCGTAAAGCGCGTGGCCGCATCGCCCTCCTGTTCGCACTGATTGTGCTTGCGCTGACCGTACTTCCCACGGCTTCGTTCGCCGGCACAGACACCGCCGGCAACGTACTCACGACCGACGAAGGCTCCACCCCGTCCGGGGTCGAAGGCGACCTGTACTGGGCCGGTCAGAGCCTCAACCTGGACGACACCTCCATCGGCCGCGATATCATCGCGGCGGGCGAGACCCTCTCGATTCGCGACTGCACCGTGGGTGGCGCCGTTCGTCTTGCGGCACGCACCATCGACATCGCCAAAACCACGATCGATGGCAGTGTTACAGTGGCCGGTCAGCACGTTGTACTCAACGCCGACAGCACCGCCAGCTGTTTCTATGCGATAGGCGAGACGGTTGCCCTGCGCGGTTCTACCAAGTCGGCAGTGCTCGCGGGCGACACCGTGACCATCGATGGCACCGTCGACGGCGATGTCGAGGTTTGGGCCGAAAAGCTCATCTTGGGTAAAAACGCACACATCACCGGCACCGTGAACGCGCATGTTTCCGAGGACCCCGAGCGCGCCGTAGGAGCCGAGGTCGGCGCGCTCAAGATCGACCGCACCGAGAACGAAGATACTTCCACCCTTAACGATATCGTCGGCGGCATCGTCGCCGCAGCGCTCTCGACCTGCTTTATCGCCCTGTTGCTCGAGCTCGTCTTTCCGCGTGCGACCGCCAGCGCCGCCGGAATGCTCCACCAACGCCCCACGCCCCTGTGGGTGAGCGGTCTTCTGGGTACGATTGCTGTCGTCCCCGCCGTCCTGCTGCTGATTATCTCGATTGCCGGCCTGTCGCTTGCCGGAGCCCTCTTGTGCGGCGTTATCGGCATCGCGTTGGTGTCGAGCGCCTTTGCGGGGTGCGCGATCGCCCGCATGATCGGACACAACCAGAACCGCTACGCCATGGCAGCCGTCGGCGGTGTGGCCGCAGGCGCCCTCACAGGACTTCCCCTCATCGGCGACTTCATCAGCGGCGTGGCATTTGTCTTTATGCTCGGCTACGTTATCCAGATCATCTGGCGCAACGCCCACCTAAAGCCCCAACAAGCCTACACCACGCCAGGACTCCCCACCGCCTAGCCGACAACCACCACAAAAGGGCCAGGCACCTTTGTGGTGGTTGGCGGCT